>NZ_JBQFYF010000008.1:0-132199 GCF_056541325.1 Ruegeria sp. AH7
GCGGGCAATGCCCGCGCCGGCCCGGCCCCTGCCGTCCGCAGGACGCAAGGTCGAAGACCGCGCAGATTTTCGATCGGGTTTGATCTTTGATTGGTAACAGTCGCATGGACGCGCTAAGGCTGCGCAGAATGATTGAAAGCGCGCCATGACCGATCCCGATGAACCTCTTTGGCGAACCACCTGCCGTGAAACTGTCGCGGCGACACCGTTGTTGTCTGACATAAGTGTGGACCTTGCGATCGTAGGAGGTGGCTATACGGGCTGTTCGGCGGCCTTATATGCGGCGCAGCAGGGTGCGTCTGTTTGTCTGCTCGAAGCAAAGAGCATCGGGCATGGCGGCTCTGGGCGAAATGTGGGGCTGGTCAATGCAGGCCTTTGGCTACCGCCTGACGATATCCGCAATCATCTGGGACAGGAAACCGGTGACCGGCTGATCGATCTGTTGGCGCAGGCACCTGCGGATGTCTTCGATCTAATAGATCAAAATGGGATCGATTGTGAACCGGTACGGCAGGGCACGCTTCACTGTGCGCATTCCGGAGCAGGGCGCCGCGATCTGCAGAAACGACATGCGCAGTTGGTTGCCAGCGGTGCGCCAGTTGAGTTGATAACGGCGCAGGATGCATCACAAAGAACCGGCAGCAGTGCGTTCCACGGAGCGCTATATGATCCGCGAGCGGGAACCATCCAGCCGATGGCATATGTCATGGGCCTGTCGCGGTCGGCTGCAGAGTCAGGAGCGCACATCTATACGGAAACTCCGGTCCGAAGCCTGCGCTGCGAAGGCAAGGAATGGTTGCTTGAGACACCTCAGGGAAGTGTGCGGGCGCGGGCTGTCATTCAGGCCACCAATGCGTATCATCAGGGCTCTGAAGAAACTGCACCTGACTATGTCCCTGTCTATTACTTCCAGTATGCGACCGCCCCCCTGTCACACAATCTGCGCGCCAGCATTTTACCGTCTGGTGAGGGATGCTGGGATACGGGTCTGATCATGACATCGCTCCGTCTGGATGGCGACGGGCGGATGATCATCGGTGGCATGGGTGATTTGAGTCATGCCGGGCGCGGAATACACTCGGCCTGGGTAAGACGAAAACTGGATCAGATATATCCGCAACTCTCAGATCAGCCCCTTGTCGAAGGGTGGCATGGTCGCATTGCCATGACGTCTGACCATATCCCGAAGATCACTCAAATTGGCCCCAATGCCTTGTCGGCGCATGGGTTTTCTGGTCGGGGCATCGGACCCGGTACAGTGTTTGGACGTCTGATGGCGCAAAGCCTTCTGAAGGGTGATCCTTCTTGCCTGCCTGTTCCAGTGGTACGCGAGCACCAAGAGCGATGGCCTCGCCTGCGACGGGTCTATTTTGAAACGGGTGCTGCACTGACGCATCTAGTTAAAGCGCGGTTTTAACTGGTTGATTGACAGTTAGCTTCGCAGCCGAGCCGCGATCTCTTCAATCCTTTTGCGCAGCCAACGATGCGCAGGGTCGTTGGCCATCCGTTGATGCCAAACCATGTAGATCGACACAGGTTCGCACTCAAAGGGTAGGGGCGCGCAGTCCAGCTCGGATAGTGGGCCTTGTTTCATCAAGGCCGTATCGGTCGATATCAGGGGGCTGCCCTTTACGAATGAGGGAATGGCGTTGAAATGGGGCAGGGTCACGACGGGTGGTCGGATTTGGTTCTGGTCGACCCCACGCATCACGGCGCGCGCGCTGCGGCCATCGGGGAATCGCACTTCGATATGGTCGCTTTCGCAGTAGCCTTCCCAACTGTCGGGCGCATCGCGCTGGGTTTTATCAAAAAATACCATCAAAGGGCTGTGCAGCAGGCGTTTCTGCAGAATATCCGGCCCGTCCGGGGGCAGCGGGGTCAGCATCAATTGGCACCTGTCACTGCGCAGCACGTCTGGGTCTGGCACGCCTGACGCGATGAAGTCGATCCTTAGCTGAACCCCCTCGGTGCGGGTTTCGCGCAGGAGGTCGGGAAAGATCAACTCGCGCGGCAGATCATTGGTTGCGATGGAAATCTCGATCTCTTCTGACTGAGGATCAAATGGGCGTTCATCGGTCAGCGCACGCATGCCGTCGAGGACGGTCTGTACCGGTTCTTTCAGTGACAAAGCGCGTTCTGTCGGCGTCAGCCCCTGTCCCGATCGCACAAAGAGCGGGTCACCAAGCACATGGCGTAGCTTGCCCAATGTGTGGCTGATCGCGGATTGGGTTACGCCCAATCGGTCGGCAGCTTTCGAGACGGAACTCTCCTCGAGGATCGTCAGAAACGCGCGGAGAACCTTACCATCAAGGTCAGAAAAATCGATTTTCTTCATATGATATATGATTAGGCATGAATGGATTTGCTGTCCACCGGGCGCTAGACACTTCTCAGGCAAGGAGGCTCAATGGGCATTCGCTTTTTCTCGGATAAAAACCGACCGGTGCATTTGGGTCCATATCCGTTGGAACGTCTGGCGCGCCAAAGCGCCATGCCGGACCTGTCGGCGCTGCCCGAAATGCCGCTACTGAGCTTTCACCGGAATGAACAGCCCGAAAGCATCGTCAATGCGATGGGTGAGTTTCAGGCGATGCTGGACACGATCCGCGATGGTCTGGTGAACCCGACTATATCGGATTTCCCAGCTGATCCCATGATCCGCGCGAACCATCTGAAAGCGTTTGGATATTTTAGTGACGCGTCGATGATGGGTTGCGGACCTTTGCCGCGCGACGCTTTCTTGGAACAGCCCCGCCGTAACCCGGATATCCACCGGTTGGCGCAAGCTCTGCGCAGTCGTCAGACAAAGACGCTTGCCTCGGGCATTGATGTGATCATGGCGGATCTGAAGGAAAGCGTCGAAGCAACACCCGGTCCGATAGGTAGCCATCGTCACGCCATCGTCTTTCTGTACGAATACAACCGCGATCCTGAGCCGGATGAACCCGGTGCGGATTGGATCATGGATGCGCAGGACCACCGTGCTTGCCTTCTGGCGACTGAAAACGCGACCGTTATTGCGAACTACATCCGATTGCTTGGCTTTGATGCACGGGCACATTCAGCCATGTCGTCTGAGGTTGATTTGCGCAAGCTGGCAGTAGCCGCAGGATTGGCGACGCTTGAAAACTCGGTACTGGTGGCCCCGTGGCTGGGGCGGCGTTTTGGTCTGGCTGCGGTTACGACCGAGATGGAGATTGCCCATGATCTACCCTTGGCCCCGATGGCAGAACAACCCTGGTTCCACACTCAAGGCCCCGCCTGGTGGCTGGGGGCTGGGTTCGCCAAAAACGCTCTGAACCGCGATCCTTATGCCAAACGGCGCTATGTGGACGGCGCTCATTCGTTTGAAAAACTAAAGCGCGTCGAAACGCCGACCACCTATATCGACGAAGAAAATGTCGCCCGCGTTCCCAAGCGCGCAGATATGTTCGCCCGCGCCCAGTTCGGGGATATGGGCAAACATCTGCAAGATGCCGCAAAGGGTGGATACTACGTGCGCAAATCCGCCCCGAGTTTTGCCCAACGCCGGGCCCTTGGTGCGTTTGTTCTTTTGCAGGATGGCGAGAGTGCGGATGTGCCCAAACCCTCGGACGCCGCGCGCAACGCCGTCAACATCAAGGCGGCCAGCTACTTTCTGGGCGTCGATGCGGTTGGCCTCAGCCGATGCCCGGATTGGAGCTGGTATTCCCACGACGCGACAGGCGAAGAAATCGTTCCGCCCCATGATCAGGCCGTCAGCATGATCATCGACCAGGGCTATGAAACGATGGAAGGCGCAAGCGGCGATGACTGGATCAGCGTCGCACAATCTATGCGGGCCTATCTGCGGTTTTCACTGCTTGGCGGGGTGATCGCGCAGCAGATCAGGAACATGGGCTACAAGGCCAAAGCGCATACGGTGATGGATGGCGAAGTGCTGCAACCGCCATTGCTGCTGCTGTCGGGATTGGGTGAGGTCAGCCGCATTGGAGAGGTCATTCTGAACCCCTATCTGGGCCCACGTCTGAAATCAGGTGTGGTGACGACCGATATGCCGGTTGATCACGACAAGCCCATCGATTTTGGCCTGCAGTCCTTTTGCGAGTCCTGCAACAAATGCGCGCGCGAATGCCCCTCGGGCGCGATCACGGCTGGACCCAAGCTGATGTTCAACGGCTATGAAATCTGGAAGTCCGACAGCCAGAAATGTGCGACCTACCGGATCACCACACCCGGCGGATCAATGTGCGGACGCTGTATGAAAACCTGCCCCTGGAACCTAGAAGGCATCTTCAAGGAACGCCCCTTTCGCTGGGCTGCGATGAACATTCCGCAAGCGGCCCCCGCATTGGCCAGACTGGATGACGCAGTTGGAAATGGCGGGCTGAATGACACCAAGAAATGGTGGTGGGACATCGAATTGCAGGGTGATGGGTCCTATCGACCCTCAACCCATCCACTCAACCGGCGTGATCTGCAACGGGACCTTGACCTAAAGTACGAGGATCAGACTTTGGCGGTGTACCCCGCCAATCTGGCCCCACACCCGTGGCCTTATCCCTTTGCAATGGACCGAGAGGCCGGGATCGCCGCGTATCAGGCGATGGTTTCGGCGGGCGAATACAAATCCCGCAAGGTTGCAGGGGATCTCTCTGTTGTACATCGCTATCAGATCGCTGGCCACGCACCTGTGATGCGGGTTGCCGTGACCAAGGTCGAAAAGATGACAGCGGATGTCACGAAATACGAGTTTGCATCGCTGGACGGTGCGCCCCTGCCGGGATGGACAGCGGGCGCACATCTGGACGTGCTGGTCGCGCCCGAATTCCTGAGGCAATACTCGATGTCGGGTAATCCATCGGATCGGGCAACCTATCAGATCGGCGTGCTGCGCGAGGATGAGGGGCGCGGCGGGTCCGCCCTGTTGCACCGGATCTTCAACGAAGGGCGCAAGGTTTTCATCTCAAATCCGATCAATCATTTCGAACTGGACGAGACCGCGACCAAGACCTTCCTGATGGGTGGCGGCATCGGGATCACGCCGATGATTGCCTTTGCTCACCGTCTGCATGCGCTGGGTCGTGCGTTCGAGTTGCACTACTCTGCCAGCGCACGCGACAGTGCCGGTTACATTGAAGACCTGGCCGCTGCCCCTTGGGCAGATCGCGTTCACTATCATTTCTCTGACGAAGGAACCCGTGCCGATCTGGATGCTATCCTATCGGGCTATCACGAGGGATGGCACGTCTATACCTGTGGGCCGGATCGCTACATGGACGGGGTGATGCAAGCGGCCGCTCGACAAGGTTTCCCTGATAATGCGCGGCATCTGGAGTATTTCTCAGCTCCGGAAGTGCCTGAATATGAAAATCACCCCTTCCGCCTCAAGCTTGCGCGTTCGGGTCAGGTTTTGTCTGTCCCCGCCAACAAGGATGCGGCTCAGGTCCTGAATGAGGCTGGGTTTCACGTGGATGTGAAATGTTCAGATGGAATCTGCGGTGTCTGCAAATGCGGTGTTTTGGCGGGCGAAGTTGACCACCGCGATTTCGTTCTGTCAGCGAAACAACGCGAAAAAGCAATGATCCTGTGCCAAAGCCGCGCGGCAGATCCCGACGGCGTGATCGAGATCGACCTTTGACTAGGGTCTGAAAGCGACATGATTTGACATCAAAATAGGTCGTGCGGGCCATGGACGCCGGAGGATGGCTGAACTAACGTCCATCCGAACCCCAGTGAATCCTGACCCACAGGCGCGAGGTAAAATCATGGATTATCACAGCCCTGCCAGCTTTGCCGAAGCTTCGGCGCTGGCCGCAAAAGCGACGGGCATCACACGGTTTCTGGCCGGCGGCACCGATGTCTTGGTGCAGCTGCGCTCGGAACTGGTGACGCCCGATACGCTGATCGACATAAAGAAAATCAACGGTGTACACGACATCACCCGCAACGCTGATGGCAATTGGACGCTTGGCGTGGCCACTACGGGTGCCGAGATGAGCGAGCATCCCGAGCTTGGACGTGATTGGCCCGGTGTGGTCGAGGCGATGGACCTGATCGGATCGACTCAGGTGCAGGGGCGCGCAACGCTGACTGGGAACCTCTGCAATGGCTCTCCGGCGGCTGATTCCGTGCCTGCGATGGTCGCCGCTGGCGTGACCGTTTCGGTCACCGGACCGGATGGTTCGCGCGAGGTTGCTGTTGAGGACATCCCCACCGGACCCGGCAAGACCTCGCTGGCGAAAGGTGAGGTGATTTCTGCAGTCAACATCCCGGCGCGCGGCGAGAATGCAGGCGACGCTTATCTGCGGTTTATTCCGCGGACCGAGATGGATATCGCGGTTGTTGGTGTAGGCGTCAGCCTGCGGCTGGACGGCTACGTGATCACCGAGGCGCGCGTGTCGTTGGGCGCTGTCGCCCCGACCGTTTTGCTGGTTGAAGATTGCGCCAAAGCCCTCATCGGCAGCACGTTGGATGACGCCGCGCTGGACGCGTTGGCGGCTGCGGCCTCGGAGGCTTGCAACCCGATCGACGACAAACGCGGAACGATCGAATTCCGCACTGAGGTCGCCGGCGTGCTCGCCAAACGCGCCGCGAAAATCGCCTACGCCCGCGCAAAGGGAGAACAGGTATGAGCAAGCTCCACGTATCCACCACCGTGAACGGGGACGCAGTCGATTATCTGTGCGATCCGCGCGAAACCCTGCTGGATTGTCTGCGCGACAAGCTGAACCTGACCGGCGCGAAAGAAGGCTGCGGCACCGGCGATTGTGGTGCGTGCTCCGTCACGGTCGATGGCCGTCTGGTATGCTCGTGCCTGATGCTGGGCGTCGAAGCTGAAGGCAAGCAGATCGAGACGGTTGAAGGTATCGCGGCCGGGGACGTTCTGCACCCGTTGCAGAAGAAGATGATCGAATATGCCGCCCTGCAATGCGGCATCTGCACTCCGGGCATTCTGGTCGCGGCCAAATCGCTGCTGGAAAAGAACCCCAACCCGACCGAAGAGGAAACCCGGTACTGGCTGGCAGGAAACCTCTGCCGCTGCACGGGCTATGACAAAATCATTCGCGCTGTGATGGACACGGCGGCTGAGATGCGGGAGGCGTCATAATGGCTCTGGACGATCGCAAAACTGATTTCACTTTTGTTGGCACCCGCCCAGATCGCCCGGACGGTCTGGATAAGGTGACAGGCCGCGCCAAGTTTGGTGCGGATATCACCGCGCCCGGCATGCTGCACGGCGCTATCCTGCGTTCGCCCCATGCCCATGCGCAGATCATCAAAATCGATGCATCCAAAGCCGAAGCGCATAAGGACGTCAAAGCCGTCATCACCCGCGCCGATTTCGCCGATGTCCCGTTCAAGCCCGGTCTGGAAGGCGAATTTTGGAACGTGCTGGAAAACGTCATGGCGGGTGAAAAAGCGCTCTATGATGGTCACGCGGTGGCAGCTGTCGCGGCGACCTCTGCCCTCGCGGCGCGCGATGCGTTGAAACTGATCGAGGTTGAATACGAGGTCCTGCCCCATGTCACCGATGTGGACAAGGCGATGGCACCCGACGCGCCGGTCATTCGTGAAGGGGCGGCGGACTATTCAGTATCCGAGGGGATGCATCCCAACGTTGTACGCTACCACGAGAGCGGCCATGGCGATGTCGAAGCGGGTTTTGCCGAGGCTGATCTGGTCATCGAAGACAGCTTTGTCACCGAGGCCACTCATCAGGGCTATATCGAACCGCACGCCTGTCTGGGCATGCTGGGCAATGATGGCAAAGGTGAGTTGTGGTGCACAACGCAAGGCCACTGGATCGCTCAGAAAACCTGTGCGGCTCTGCTGGGGATTGAGACCTCCCAACTGCGTGTCACCGCATCCGAAATCGGCGGCGGCTTTGGTGGTAAGACCACCGTCTTCATTGAACCTGTCTCGCTCGCACTGAGCCGCAAGGCGAACCGCCCAGTCAAGATCGTGATGACCCGGTCAGAGGTGTTCCGCGCCACGGGGCCAACGGCCTCGGCGTCTATGGATATCAAGATTGGGATGAAGAAGGACGGCACGATTTCGGCAGCGCAGGGCGTATTCCGTCTGCAAGGTGGGGCTTTCCCCGGCGCGCCGGGTGATATGACCGCCATGTGCGCCTTTGCCCCTTACAATCTGACCAACGTTAAACAGATCGGATATGACGTGATGGCCAACCGCCCGAAACAGGCGGCCTATCGCGCGCCGGGCGCCCCAATGGGGGCCTTTGCCGTCGAATCGGTGATTGATGAGCTGTGTAACAAGCTTGGTCTCGACCCCGTCGATGTGCGTCTAAAGAACGCCGCCCACGAGGGGACCAAGGCCAGCTACGGTCCGACCTACGAACGCATTGGTCTGGTCGAAACGCTTGAGGCCGCCAAGGCGCACCCGCACTACTTAGCACCGCTGAAGCCGGGGCAGGGGCGCGGGATTTCCTGTGGCTTCTGGTTCAACCATGGCGGTGAAACTTCGGTGTCACTGGCACTGTCCGAGGATGGCTCGGCGCAGTTGATGGTGGGAACGCCCGATATCGGTGGCTCACGCGCGTCGATGGCGCTGATGGCGGCTGAGGTTTTGGGTATTCCCTATGAAAACATCCGCGTGACCATCGCAGACACCGCGACGCTAGGCTACAACGACGTCAGCCACGGCTCGCGCGTGACCTACGCGTCGGGTTTGGCGACCATCAAGGCGGCCAAACACGCAGTCGAAAAACTGTGCGAACGTGCTGCGGCCAAGTGGGGTATCCCGGTCGAGGCCGTGAAATGGGAAGATGGCTGTGCTGTGCCTTCAGGCCCCAACGCAGGCGATTTCGACCCGCTGGCCCTGTCCGACATCACGGCGGATATGGGGCGCACCGGCGGCCCGATCTCGGGCCATTTCGAGGCAACTCCGGAAGGTGCGGGTGTCTCCTTTGGTACTCACATCGTCGATGCTGAGGTCGACCCGGAAACCGGAAAAACATCGATCACTCGCTACACAGTCATTCAGGACGCCGGCAAGGCGATCCACCCGACATATGTCGAAGGCCAGTTCCAAGGCGGTGCCGCGCAAGGTATCGGCTGGGCGCTGAACGAGGAGTACATCTATGGCGAGGATGGCCGGTTGCAGAACTCGATCTTCCTTGACTACCGCATCCCGGTGGCCAGCGACCTGCCGATGATCGACACGGTGATTGTCGAAGTGCCCAACCCCGGCCACCCGTTTGGAGTGCGTGGTGTGGGTGAAACCGGCATCGTTCCACCCCTTGCAGCCATCGCCAACGCGGTGTCAAATGCGGCTGGTGTTCGGATGAAGCAATTGCCGATGTCCCCGCCGCGCATTCTGGCGGCGCTTAAGGACAATGGTTGAGGTCCATCTTTGGTCCGGCCTCCGGTCACTGACCGGGGGCCAACAGGTGGTGAAGGTTGAGGCCAAGACCACCGGAGAGCTTCTGCAAGCTTTGGTCGCTGCTCACCCTCAGTTGCAGGCGCCGATTGATGCAGGCGTTTCTATTGCTGTCGACGGACGCGTCATTGCCACGGGGCTAACCGAACCCATCCCTGAAGGCAGCGAAATCTACCTGATGCAACGCTTAAGGGGCGGTTAGGCCTCGGGCGACCACGGTTCGCGCCCGACCATCCGGTCGGCCTCGGCCGTAATGTCGTTCATATGTTGCTCAAGACTCAGCCGCAGAGATTCGATCTCCTCTTCACTTGCCTTACGCGGCACCGTTTCGGTCCACTCGCGGCACAGAAACACGCCCTCATTGCGCCAGGGGCGAGGCATCAGCAGGCGGTCCCAGGTGCCGGCCTCTCGCCCGTGTTTGGCAGAAAAGGTAATGCCAAAAACTCGTTTGCCCGAAGTGCGCGCCCAGACCAGAGGCACAGTCGACAACACCCGTTCCGGGCCTCGCGGGCCGTCAGCAGCAATCCCGATCGATATTCCCCGCTTGATCTTGCCAATCACTTCGCGCGACACCGCGATATTGTTCGCGTTCTTGCTGGTCATGGCAATCGTGTCCATGCCAAACAGTTTCTGCACACGTCCAACCATGCTGCCTGCACGTGCCGAGGATGTGATCGAACAGATCTCTCCCTTGTCCAGTGGGAAAAAATAGGGCGATTGGGCTAATCTTTGGTGCCAAAGCACAACGATAACCGGCTCACCCTGTTCGGCCAGTTGATCCAGCTCCTCATATCCGATGCGCTGCCAACGGGTGTTGCGGTTGACCATCCGGATGTAACTGGCGATCCGCCGCGCAGTCCAATTCAGTACAGCTTCGCTGTCGGCGATTTTCGTGCGGAGGCTCAAACTGGGTTCCCTTTGTTGCCCGACCCTTGTCTTACCGCACTGCGCGCGCCGCGCAACTTGTTTGTCTGGTGAAGAACTAACGAGGATTGCAAAAAAGCCTCTTGAGTCCGTCGCGCGGCTGGCATATCTGGGGGCGCACCACAGGGGTATAGCTCAGTTGGTAGAGCGACGGTCTCCAAAACCGTAGGTCGCGGGTTCGAACCCTGCTGCCCCTGCCATTCCTCCGCTTCAGTTTCGTATGTTTTTTATTGAGGTCGTGCCTTTGTCAGCGTCAGCCAACATTGACCCGGACCAATGTGTCTGGATCGCAACCACATTGAACAACATTAATGCGATCACGCCGGTAAGCCGAAGAGAGTTCGGTTTACATCGCATAAAAGCGATGCCTGAGGATCAGCGTGAAAAGTTCACCGAGCTGCTGCACCAGGCTGACCGAAGCTGGAAGACTGGTGAGATTCTCACATCAGAGATGGTCGGTGAGGTTTGGTACTACAATTCCAAGGCTGAATACCATACCCCCCCGTTTATGTCTGGTGGTGGCTTTCCGATGGTTTCCGAAACTGCCAAGCAAGTATTGGAGGCTTATGATCTGGGCAATACCGTCTTTCATCCGATCACGTTGATGAATCCAGAAGAAACCCAGCGCACCACATCTGAACCCTACTACCTGCTAAATGTTGCCAATAAACGTTCCATGGGAAATTACGACGTGCTTGGGCCGAAAGGCGACTATAGCGCGCCGCTCAACAATCGGCACGGAATTCGTTTTCGTCCTCAAAGTGGCCAAGAGGCAGAACTTGTTGTCATCCCTGAAGCCTTGTGTGGGCCAGACATATGGCTCGACCCCATAGTCCCAGAAATACTGTTCCTGTCTGATGCGCTGGTTCAGGGGCTTAAGGCGTCCGGTGTCGATAAAGGCTGGGGCCTTGTGCGCTGTGCCGTGGGCACTCTCTGAACTGCAAACTCCCGAGCCTTGATCCGATTGGGGTTCAGAGGCCTTGGTTGAACGAATGCCATCCGCTCAGATTGGACATCACCGCATTAACCAGACCCACACACCATCAAGCCAACAACAACTGGTCCCCGATATTTGTCTTGTGCCGGGTCGGCATCGTTTTGGCATCCCGCCCGTCGATGGTCAGTGACAGATCTTTGTAAAACCCCTCGCTATCGAACCACCAGCGATGGGATTTGGCCATCTTGCGCTGCCCTTTCGGCACGTCGCGCTTGTATTGTTCCTCGCAATAGATGTCCCAATGCCCTTTAGAGGTCAGCTTGGGCATTCCAACGCGACCGACGCGTTCCCTGCCACCGTTAACAAGGCCGCCGGATAGCGCCAGAACCTTGTCCTTGCCGCTGTAGTAGTTGGTGAACCGTTTGCTGCGCTTTTTCAGCACCAGATCGCCCCAGGCGCCTTTTTCCATCCAATCCGCATCAACATCGCCTGAGGCGAAAGTCACCTGATCTGCCGACCAGATTTTATTGCCGGGTCCTGCGGAATCACCGAAGTCCGAGAAAGCGCGTAAGACAACCAAAGCCCCCATGGAGTGCGCCAGAATGTGCACCTTGGGCTTAGGAGCCATGCCGAGAATTGGCAACATCCCATCCCCAACCAGATGCGGGGCCACAGCTTTGGCATCTGCGCGGTCGCTGTCATAGGTATGCAGTGACCCGTCGCTGGGCCAGTCAAAGGCGACAACCGCACCCTTGTATCCATTGGCCCGGACACCCTTCTCAATCTTGTCCAACCGATCCAGCATATCCTTCTGGCTGGTATTGAAGCCGTGAACATAGATCAAAACGGCAGAGTTTCCGCCTTGCTGCTGCACAAGGTTCAGCCATTTTGCCTTTTTGATAATGCCGCCTTTACGGATACGCCCGTCGGCGGTTTTCTGAGTGATATGGACGTAACGCGATTTCGCGGCAGGTTTCAGGGTGAATTTCTTTTTCTGTGCATTGTAAGTGCGGCGCGAGAAAAATAAGGCCATTTGTTAAACTCCGTTATTCATAATCTGCTGAGTGTCGCATGAACTTGAGAGTTCACAAAACGTAATCTCGCAAGGATTGGAGTGGGCGAAGCATTAGCAAGGACGACAGGTTTCCTCTGCCAATCGAATGGCCTATGGTCAGACCCGGTAGACACAGACACACGAGGACCCATGTCGCGCTTTGATGGATATTTCCTGCGACAGTTGCTGATTCTGTTCGGCTTTTTCACTTTGGTCCTTGTCGGGGTATTCTGGATCACTCGATCCGTCAGCCTGTTTGATCGTGTCATCAGCGGCGGGCAATCGGCGATGGTGTTTCTGGAGTTCACTGCCCTGACACTGCCAACCCTGATCCGCACGGTGATGCCCATGGCTGTGTTTGCGGCGGCGGTTTACGTCACCAACCGATTGAGCCGGGAAAGCGAGTTGACAGTGATGCTGGCGACCGGATCCAGCCCCTGGAGGTTGGCGCGCGCTGTGGTTCTGTTTGGCCTGATCACGGGTTTGATGATGGCGATCATCAGTGTTTTTCTGCGCCCGGCCTCGGTCGAGCAGCTTGAGATCAGACAGGCCGAGGTTGCCGGGGATGTGACAGCACAGCTGTTGAACGAAGGTGAATTCATGCACCCGGCCGAAAATGTAACGGTCTATATCGGGGGCATTGATCTGGATGGAACACTGCAAGAGGTGTTTGTGTCCGACCGGCGTGATCCAGAGAATGCAGTCAGCTATTCCAGCGCCACGGCCTATCTCGTGAACAACAGCACCGGTATTCATCTGGTGATGGTCGATGGCGTGGCTTTGCGCCTGAATGCCGAGGGACGGACGCTGTCCTCGACCCTGTTTCAGGATGCATCCTACGACATATCGGAACTGGCCAATACAGGCGGCATGACCCGGCGCAGCCTCGAGGCGATTTCGACGGCCGAATTGCTCTATTCCATGAAGACCATCGAGGAAACGGAATTCCACAGCCGTGGGCATCTGATCGAAGAATTGCATCAGCGTTTCTCGTGGGTTGCGATCTGTATCGCGGTGTCGCTGGCGGGGTATGCGACGCTCATGCTTGGCAGCTTCTCTCGTTTTGGGCTATGGCCACAGATTCTGGGGGCCTTCACAATTCTGGTCCTGCTGGAAGGTGTCAGAGGGTTTGTGTCGCCGGTTGTGATCGATGATCCACGGCTTTGGGGATTGCTTTATCTACCAGCGGTGATCGGGATACTCATTTCGGTCTTGTTTTTGCTTGTCGCAGGCCGACCGGTGTTGAAAAAACGCGCCAGACCAGAGGAGGCTTTGGCCTCTCCGACCTGAGGTCGTTTTTCACGTGGGTCCAGGCTCGGCGGAGCGTTCGAAATCTAGCAGGATGCCATCATGCGATAGACGATCTGTGCGGCAGTGAATTCCCATGCAGCGTTGCCATCCGGTGCCAGTTCGACTACGTCAAAGCCAACGCACTTACGGCCTTTTAGCGCGTGTTCAACAAGGTGCAGTGCCTGGTAATAGCCCAAACCGCCCGGTACGGGTGTTCCTGTGGCAGGCATTTGTGAGGGGTCCAGACCGTCCACGTCAAAGCTAACATAGACCAGTTCGGGGAAGTCCTCGGGCAGGTCGACAGCGTGGATATTGCCGGTGACCAGTTCCTCGGCGTCGACGTGGAAGACGTGGTTTTTAAGACGGCTTTTGACCTCCTCGGTGGAAAAGGCACGCACGCCGAACTGCGCCAGCCGCACGCCTTCTTCGGCCAGCAGATGCATGACCGAGGCGTGGGAGTGTTTCTCGCCCTGATACGCATTGCGCAAGTCGGCATGTGCGTCGATCTGGACGATCCCGACGGGTTGGTTCAGCGCCCGCGCCACACCCATCACCGCGCCGTAGCTGAGCGAGTGCTCTCCGCCCAGCGTCACCGGCACTTTGCCCGCGCGAATGGCGGCTTCGGTCCGTTGGGCGAGGCGTTCCATCACCTCGGGCAATGGGCCGTTACAATTCAGCGGGGTTTCGGTAAAGATACCTTCGACGCAGGGTTCGGCATGGCCGGTGATGCGTTCCAGCTCATTGCTTGCTTCGATGATCGCGTCAGGGCCTTTGGCCGTGCCTGAACCGTAGGAAACGGTGCGCTCCAGCGGCACCGGGATCACGCGGAAACGGGCATCTTCCGAACGCTCAGCGGCGGTCAGTTCACTGTCGAGGAAAATGCTCATGAGAGGCGGTCCTTAAAGTCGTCATAACCAAACTGTCTGATGATCTTCAGTTCGTCCGTTTCGCTGTTCCATAGGGCGATGGTTGGCAGAGGTACGCCGTTGAAGGTGTTGGTCTTGACCATCGAGTAATGTGCCTGATCGAGGAAGGCAAAGCGTTGCCCGATCTCCAGCGGCTGATCCCATGTGTAGTCGCCGATCACATCGCCCGCGAGGCATGAGGGCCCGCCCAGACGGTAGGTGTGGCCCGCCTCGGCCTCGTCCATCAAGGCGGGGCGATAGGGGGCCTCGATCACGTCGGGCATGTGGCATGTGGCCGAGATATCGGTGATGGCGAGGGTCATGCCATTGGTGGGTAGGTCAAGGATTTCACCGACCAGAATGCCCGCGTCCAGCGCGACAGCCTCGCCGGGTTCGAGGTAGATGGCGACATCGTATTTCGCGCGGATGGATTTGATGAATTCCACCAGCCCGTCACGGTCGTAGTCGTCACGAGTAATATGGTGTCCGCCGCCGAAATTCAGCCATTTGAGCTGGCCGAGGAAGGGTTTGAGTTTCGGCTCAACGGCAGCCCATGTGCGCTGCAGCGGTTCGAAGCCCTGTTCGCAGAGCGTGTGCATGTGCAGACCGTCCACGCCGATCAGAGTGTCTTCGAACAGTTGGCTGACGGGTGTCCCGAGGCGTGAACAGGGCGCGCAGGGGTCGTATTTGGGAATCTCGCCTTCGGAATGTTCCGGGTTGATGCGCAGGCCGATCTGCACATTGGCCGCTTGGGCTTTGGCGAGGAACCGGTCTTTTTGAGCGGGTGAGTTGAAGATGATGTGGTCGGAGAGCAACAGGATTTCATCGATATCCGCATCCTTGTAGCCGGCGCAGAAGGTTGCGACTTCGCCGCCGTATTCTTCGCGGCCTAGACGGGCCTCAAAGATGCCAGAGGCGCAGGTGCCGCCGAGGTGCTGGCGCACCAGAGGGGCCAGCGAGAACATCGAAAACGCCTTGAGCGCGCTGAGGACATGCGCGCCGGACCGGTTGCCGATCTCGGAGAGGATGGTCAGGTTCCGCTCGACCGCTTTTTCGTCGACCACGAAGCAGGGTGTGGGGACGCGGCTGAGGTCGAAATTGCGGAAGGCACCGGCGTCTCCGGCCTGGGTAGTCATCATGTCGGACATGTCCGGCGTCTCCGATTGTTAGAGAGGCCGGGGGCGCTGCCCCCGGACCCCCAGGATACTTATAGCCAGATGAAGTTCTGGATCTAGAATTCTACGGGGCCGTCGAGTTCGTGGACCTGCCATGGAAGGCCGTGGGTGTTTAGCATGTCCATGAAGTCATCGGGGTCGAGCTGTTCCATGTTCCAGACTCCCGGCTCTGTCCAATTGCCTTTCAGAACCTGTGCTGCGCCGATCATGGCGGGGACGCCCGTGGTGTAGCTGACGGCCTGGGAGCCGACCTCAGCATAGCATTCTTCGTGGTCGCAGATGTTGTAGATGTAGAAGGTCTTCTCGCCCGAGCCGTCCTTGGCCTGACCCGTGGCGATGTCACCAATGCAGGCTTTGCCCCTTGTTTCCGCGCCCAGATCGCCGGGATCGGGCAGCAGGGTTTTCAGGAACTGGATCGGGATGATTTCCTTGCCGTCATGCATCACCGGGTCGATGCGGGTCATGCCGACATTTTCCAGCACCTTGGCGTGGGTGATATAGGCGTCGCCGAAGGTCATCCAGAAGCGGGCCCGCTCGATCTCGGGGAAGTGGGTGCTGAGCGATTCCAACTCCTCGTGATACATCAGGTACATATTCTTGGGGCCGATGGCGGGAAAATCGAATTCGACCTTGTGGGTCATGGCGGGGGAGTGTTTCCATTCGCCATTTTCCCAGTGGCGCACTTCGGCCAGCACTTCGCGCAGGTTGATTTCCGGGTTGAAGTTGGTGGCGAATTCCTGATCGTTCGAGCCGCCATTGGCGTCCAGCACGTCGATCTGGCGGATGGTGTCGAGCTTGTGTTTCTTGAGCCATGTGGCAAAGACGGAGGTCACGCCCGGATCGAAGCCCGAGCCGAGGATGGCGGTCAGGCCAGCCTCTTTGAACCGTTCCTGATAGGCCCATTGCCAGTGGTATTCGAACTTGGCCTCATCCTCGGGCTCATAATTCGCGGTGTCGAGGTAGTGGATACCGGCCTCAAGGCACGCATCCATCAGCACCAGATCCTGATAGGGCAGGGCAAGGTTCACGAGGATTTCCGCCCCGGTTTCCTTGATCAGCTTGACCGTGTCCGCGACCTTGTAGGCGTCCAATTCGGCGGTTTTGATCTCCACGCCGACGCGGTCCTTGACGGCTGCGGCAATGGCGTCGCATTTCGATTTCGTGCGGCTGGCCAGAGTGATTTCGGTGAAGATGTCCGAATTCATCGCCATCTTATGTACGGCTGCGTGGGATACGCCGCCCGCGCCGACAACCAGTGTTTTGCCCATGGTCTGTCTCCTTCTTATTCGTAATAGGTGTAGCCGTTGATCGAGTCGCGATAGGCGCCCATCAGGGTTTTGCGGTCCTTGGCTTGCAGAGTACCGGTCGAGATCGCCTCGTCCACCATTTTGCGGAAGGCGGCGACGCAGTCTTGGGGGTCGAATTCAACGTAAGACAGGACCTGGCTGATTGTGTCGCCCTCTTGTTCATGGAGCAGGTCGAAGCCGCCATCTGCCCGCAGGTCGATGGTGACGACATTGGTATCACCGAAGAGGTTGTGCAGATCGCCGAGCGTTTCCTGATAGGCACCTACAAAGAAGACGCCCATGAAGTACTCGCCCTGATCTGGTAGCGAATGCACCGGCAGGCTGGGTGAGACACCGTCGGCCAGAATGAACTGGTCGATCTTGCCGTCGCTGTCGCAGGTGATGTCGGACAGAACGGCGCGGCGGTCGGGCATTTGGTTCAACCCTTGCAGCGGCACGATCGGGTGCAGTTGGTCGATGGCCCAGACATCGGGTAGGGATTGGAAAAGCGAGAAGTTGCAGTGGTAGATATCGGCCACTTTCTCAAGCTGATCATCCACATCCGTGTCCAGTTCATCGCTGGCGGCCAGTGCCTTGAGGCGGGCCATCAGCGACAGGTAGATGCGTTCGGCGCGGGCCATTTGGCGCAGGTCAACATAGCCGCGTCGGAAGAGGGCGCGCAATTCGTTGCGATAGAATGTGGCGTCGTTCCAGCATTCCTGCAGGCGATCTTTGCTGAGGTAACCGTGTACCGTAGCGAGGTCCGAGACCATGTGGTGGTCGTCTGGTTCTACTTCGGGGCCATCCGGTGCATCGTAGAGCGTGGTTTCCAGCACATTGAACACGAGCATCGAAGACGTCGCAACGACTGCACGCCCGCTTTCAGTCACCAATGTCGGGTGGGCAATCTCGGCCTCATCCATGGCATAAGCGACGGTTTCGACCACGTTGCTGCAATACTCCTCAACCGTGTAGTTGATCGAGTTTTCTGCGGCCTTCTTTTCGCCGGTATAATCCACGCCCATACCGCCGCCGAGGTCCAGATGGGTCAGCGGAACGCCCTCGCGGGTGAGTTCGGTATAATAACGACAGGCCTCACCCACGGCGCGGCGGACATCGTTGACGTCCTGCACTTGGCTGCCCAGATGCGAGTGCTGCAGCCTGAGACAATGCAACAGTCCCGCCTCGCGCAACTTGTCCACCGTTGCCACAAGCTGGTCGGTATTCATACCAAAGGCCGAGCGGTCGCCCGAGCTTTCCTCCCACTTCCCACTAATCTGGTTGGTCAGTTTCACCCGAACGCCGATCAGGGGTTCGATGCCCAACTCGTTGTAGACATCGATCACCGTGTCGGCCTCTTTCGAGCTTTCCAGAACGATGACGGTGTTGAACCCGATTTTACGTGACAGGATCGCCAGTTGGATGAACTCGGCATCTTTGACGCCATTGCAGACAATCAACGCCTCAGACGCCAGCCGGTGCGCCAAAGCCACCACCAGTTCGGGCTTGGACCCGGCCTCGAGCCCGTAATTGTACTTCTTGCCGAACTCGACGATCCGGTCGACCACCTGCGCCTGTTGGTTCACCTTGATCGGAAACACGCCACGATAGGGGCCTTTGTAGCCTACCCGCGCGATGGCTTCAGCGAAGCTTTCATTCAGATGCGCGATCTCATGTTCCAGATAGGACGTCACGCGCAGCAGCATCGGCGCTTTGATACCCCGGTCATCCAAATCGCTGAGGATACCGGGCAGGCTGATCGCCGCCGTGTCCGGAGACATCGGATTGCGCAGACCGACCTCGCCCTGCTCCGTCACCTCGATGAGGCCTTTGCCCCATTTCTCAACCCCGTAGATGGAATGCGGTGCGTCGGGCGTCTGTTTCAATCAGGTCGATCCTTAACATAAGCGTGCCAGTTTCGCGCCCGCCAATACGGCAGCAGTTTGATTCTTCCAAGTGTAAACTATGTGAAGGGGATTGCCGAATTTCACGCGAAGGTACGGATCGGGATCAGATGGTTGTCCCATTGGCAATCCGAACGCGTCAGAACCTTTGGTTCTGCTTGATTTAATGCGCCAAATAGCCCGGATCCAGTTGTGAAGATCAACCCATCGAGGCCCGCGCCAAGCCCGCAAACGTCTTGCAGTGCTGAGGCGTCTGTGAATGTGGCGGTCTGCACGTCGAATCGGTGCAGTGCATTGCCACGCGGGCAGGTGATGGCGATCGTTGCGCCATCGGTCGAGAAGGCAACGCTGCCTGCATAACCCTGTAGATGGCGTTGGTTTGCAGCCGGGGCGGACAGCAAGACCGGGTCTTGGCCCATTCGGTGCAGACCCAGAAGTGGCGGATGCTCGGTCCGGCTGCCTTGCCACTGCATAGCAAATCCGACCAGCCCATCGCCGCGTACGGCCAGATGCCGGATCGAATTCTTGTGCAATGCGCTGGGCAACTCCATCTGCTCTACCAGCCCGCCCGTTAGGGTCACATAGCTGAGGTTCGGGCGCATCACTGGCAGATTCAGCTTGGTGCGACCGGTCTCGGGGCGGGTTTCAATGCCGCCATTGGCAATCACGAGGGTCTGCCCATCTGGCATCAAGCGTATGTCGTGAGGGCCAATGCCACCTGATGAGAACTCGCCGAGTCGTTCGAAGGTTTTTGTATCCCAGACACTGATGCGGCCTTCTCCGGTTTCGAAGTTGTTTTCGGTTGCGAAGAACTTGGAACCATCTGCTGAGAACGTGCCATGCCCATAGAAATGATGGCCTTCAGGCGCCTGAAGCCGGATCCGTTCTGTACCACCGGCGCAATCGATCACGATAGCAAAGGTTCCGGGACGGCGCGCGAAGGCCACGGCCAGCGGTTCCGTCGGATGGGCGGCGGCGGCGTGACCGCGGGCAGGTAGGGGCACGTCGAACAGGATATCGCCTTCGGCGCTCAGACCCGCCAATCGGAATGACCCATCCGGGAACAGCCCTGCCGCCAGATAGTCTGGTGCACCTGCCGCGGCCCATCCACGGATCGGGGCGATGCTGGCGGCGGCGAGACCGGCGAGGAAATGCCTGCGACTGGTCAAGGACTTAGTCTCCGTCCAATGAGTTGAAGCCGGCGCTGATGCCCAGCGTCGGGCCAAGCTCAGTCGCTGCAATCTGGCGAATATCATTGATCGACTGTTGCAGCGCTTCGATCCGAAAGCGGCCTTGAGGGTCCGCAACACCGGCCAGCGCCGGGTGGTCGATAGACCGAGCACTTTCGATCGCGCGGTTAAAAGCTGTTTCCAGATCGGCGGCGATTTCCGGGTGTTCGGCAGACAGGCGCGCCGCAAGATCGCGCGTGGAGACAAGTGAAAGCTCAACATGGCGCAAGGATCGTTCGGAACGGCGCGCCTCGGCCCGTTTGGGGCGCGGTCGGTCATATGTACCCAGCGGACGGCCCAAGCGTGTCTCGGATGTGAACTGCAGCCCGCTCGACAATGCCTTGAACAATTCCTGCAAGGCCTCATCTTGCGTGCGATAGAGGCCATCTGCTTCTGGTTGCGTCAGTTCAGGCGCATAGGTTTGCCAGTCGGCCACCATAGCATCGGCATTTGCATCAATATCAGCGCTGATCGCCTGGATCAGAGTGCATCGATATGCAGCGCTGCCTTGCTGGGCAAACTCAAGGTCATATAGCATCCGTTCCAGTGCAAAGAACCCGCGCCCGGCGATCGAGGTTTCGGCATAGGCATCAGGTGAGGCGACGGCGCTATCTTCGAATGCAATGTGTTTTGATAGGGCCTTGGGCGTAAAGCCCTTGGTGTCCGGCCAGAAAGCCATCGCAAAGGCGCGATCATCGGTTTCGGTAGGCCCAAATCGTAGGTGGCTGGCCGATATCCACGCGTCGAATGCGGTGCCGTAAGCGGCCCGAAGGTCTTGCGATTCTGGGGCACAATCCTGCTGCGCGGTCGCATTCAGAGCTTCTGTTGCTTCGGCAAGCATAGTGAAGCGTGGCAGGATGTGGTTTTCGGTCACGTCGATCAGCGTGGGCGTGTGGTTCTGCGCCGCTGCGGACAACGGAAAAACCAAGGCTGCGATCAGGGCGAGTTTATGCATGTGTCACAGGCTCTCCAAAAAACGGATAAGGGCATCCCGGTCGGATTTGGGCATAGAAACGACCTGGTCTCGGGCCCCCTGCGCTTCGCCGCCATGCCAAAGGATGGCCTCTAGCAAATTGCGCGCGCGGCCATCGTGAAGGAATTCTGTATGGCCCGAGACACGCTTGGTCAGGCCAATACCCCACAACGGGGGCGTCCGCCACTCGCGGCCTGTTGCGCGCGCTTCGGGGCGATTGTCGGCCAGACCTTCGCCCATGTCATGCAGCAGGAGGTCGGTGTAAGGCCAGATCAGCTGAAAGCTGTGTTCTTCGCGGTCTTCCAGACGGTGGGTCACATGGGACGGCGAGTGGCACGAAACGCATCCCGAGCTATGAAACACTTCTTTTCCGCGCAATACCTCTGGGTCATCTACATCACGACGACCGGGTACGCCTAGGTTACGGCTGTAGAAAGCCACTAGATCCATCCCAACCTGATCAATCTCGAAACCTCTGTGGTCATCATCGCCATGGGGGGCTTGCACGCAATCGATCTGCGTATCGGTGCAATCCCCAAAAGGCGTAGGGAACAGAGGGCTGGCGATGCCAATATCGCCCGCAAAGGCCGCTGCAGATTGTTCCATGACGGTTGGCATCCCGGCCTTATGGCCAAACCGTCCCATCATCGGCGCGTCATATTCCGCAGACCAAACGATGTTCGGGCGGCCTGATATCCCATCCCCATCCGTGTCGTCCGGATCGGCCTTGGCCAGCAGGTCGGCGACCGGGATCGCCTCCAGCAATCCTAGGCCGATCATCTGCGGCGCCACGCGAGGGCTAAGCATGGCATCCGGGTGCAAAGGGCCATAGCCCAGATCGGCGGCTTGGTAGGTTGGGCTGCGCAGTGACGCAGTTTCGCCCTCTGAGAGGGTGATGGGAACCTCTTCATATGTGATATCCAGCCGGTATTCTGCCGGATGTCCCGCCATTGCGAAGTCCTGCATCTGACCGCCATAGGTAGGCTCAGGCAAGGTGGCGATGTAGTCCGCGATCTCGGCATAGCCGTCTTCCGCCGCGCCGGGGATGGAAACCCGCAGAAACATCGAAATCGCGGTGTCATCCGGCCCGTTCGGTGTATGCCCGCGCCCGTCCTTGATATGACAGCGCTGGCAAGAGCGTGCGTTGTAGAGCGGCCCCAAACCATCCGAGGCGAGCGTCGAGGATGGTGATGAAACCCAGATTTTCCTGAACAACCCGTTTCCGACTTTGAAGTCCAGCTCCTGTTCAAAGCTCAGATTGCGCGAAGGCTGGGAAAATGCGTCGGCATCATTGCGCACACGGACGGTCGCCGCCCCTCCGGGCAGGTCTTCAAAGCGTTGCGGAGCGAAAAAGTCCAGCGGTGGCGCAGTAACTTTGGAAATGCGATCCTGTTCTTCGGCGGTGCGAGGAATGACGTTCAGGTGCAGATCTTGCAGCTGGTTTGGCACTGCGGGGGTGGCGACAAGTGTGCAGAACGTCAGCACGATAACGGTGTACGCCTTTGCCCAATTCTGCGGTATTGAGCTATGCATAGATGGCTGTGCTGTGCCGCTCAGGCAGATCAGCTGGCGTTTCCAAAGCATCGATGTGACTTTCTTCATCAGCGATCAATTGTTTGATCAGCACCTTACAGATGGGTTCGATTGCGTTCGTCCGCCAATTGCATATCCGTCTATAAGGTTCTTGTGGTGATCTCATTTGGTCGCAGCGTAGGGTTCGAGATCAAGATCAACGACTTGGCACGTAGCAGTGCCAACTTGACCAGAGACGCCTCCTTGCGTCTCTGGTCCCAGGGTTAGCTCATTGGAACACTGCATCCGGGTTATCCAGGCTGTCCGAACCTTCGAATTCGATATTCTCCAACTCAAGCGCGGTAACGATACGTTCGATCGTTTTGGTCTGGTCTATCAGGCCGTTCACACCCCCCATGATCAATGCTTCGCCACCGGCATTGCCGCGTTCCAACATCTGGTCATAGGCGAACCCGGCTTCGGCGGTGGATTTCATCACGCCCAGGGCAAGCATGGTATTCGCCAGTTTGGCTTTCATCTCGGTATCCAGCGCAGGGTCGGTTGCGATGACCAGATCGGACAATGACGCACCATTGACCGGGGTGCCATCAATCCGGGTGTAGCTGCCCAGATAGACGTTCTGGATGCCAACGCCGTTGTAGTAGTGGTCGTTATGTGTGTTGTCGGCAAAACAGGAATGCTCTTCTTCCGGGTCGTTCAGCATTACGCCAAGACGCATCCGCTCACCTGCGGTTTCGCCATAAGACAGCGACCCCATGCCTGTCAGGATCGCACTGATACCCGCGTCTTCGTTCTGGGTCAGTGCAGCACGGGCTTCACCATCTTCGGCCCATTGTGCAGTTATCCATTCCAGATCGCTAACCAACAAGTCTGTTGCGGCGCTCAGATACTGGGCACGACGGTCGCAGTTTCCGTTGGTACATTCGTCCGCTTGTGCAAAGTCAGTCCAAGGGCGGTTGCCAGCGCCGCCGCCGTGGCCGTTCAGGTCCTGACCCCACAGCAAGAATTCGACCGCATGGTAGCCGGTTGCTACATTGGCTTCGATGCCATCAGCTTCGTGCAGGGTTTCTGCCAGCAGTTTAGGGGTGATTTCAGAGGCGTCAATCGCATTGCCAGACAGCTCAAAGCTGGGGTTGGCGATGACGTTCAGAGCGGCAAACTCATTCTCATCACTCGGGCCACCGTAGGACGCGTCAACATAGTCGATCAGACCTTCATCCAACGGCCAGGCGTTCACCTTGCCCTCCCAGTCATCGACGATGGCATTGCCGAAACGGTAAACCTCGCTTTGCTGATAAGGTACGCGCGCGGCAAGCCAGGCGGCACGGGCCGCATTCAGGGTGGCATCCGATGGCTCTGCGATCAGAGCGTTCACGGCCGCTTGCAGTGACTTGGCAGCGATCAGGCTATCGTCATACTTGGCTTCAGCAATATTCGCGTAGGTGTTCAGGACATCTGCTTTTGCAGGCGCATCGGCGGCCGATGCGGTGGTTGCGGCGCAGAAGGCTAGGGCGCTGGCAGCGGCAATAGACTTGGACATGTGGTTTGATCTTTCCTGTCAATAAAGGGCGGTGCGGGCTGAGTGGCCACACTGTTTTTTACACCCAAAAAGTTGAGTGAATGAGTCGGAAATGTCAACCTGAGTTTTATTGTCGGATATACGCTCACGTATGGGCAAACTGCCGCACATCCCCATATCTGGCGATACTTGCCGTAGCGACCTGCGTTGCGCACCTTGCGATTCGGGCTAAACTCGGCGTTGTGATTCTATTTTTGGTGGTACGTGGTTGATGATGCGCCTGTTTCTTTTCTTGTCTTTGTTGTCGACGGGCGTGATGGCCCATGCAACACAGCAAGACTACCAGCACAAACATGGCACTGGGCAGTTGAGCATGGTGTTCTCAGGGGCGGAATTCTCACTGTCACTAACCGTGCCCAGCGCGGATATTGTCGGGTTTGAAAGCCAAGCAGAGACAGATGAGGATCGCGCTAAGGTTGCGGTCGCGATTTCGGATTTATCTAAGCCATTGGAGTTATTTGTCCTTGCCGAAGATGCGGGCTGTTTTACCGCATCGGCCAATGTGGCGCTGACATCAGAGGGGATCGTTGATCAAACGCAGGTTGTTGAATCCAGCAATGAGCCGGATGAAGATGCCGAACATTCTGAGTTTCGAGCTGATTATGTAATCCAATGTCAGGACATCGCAGCGCTGACGACCATCGAGTTTGCCTATTTCAGCCGCTTTGAACGTGCTCAAAGCCTTGAGATCAGCATTGCCCTGCCCGATAGCTCGCATGAGTTTGAGGTAACGCGCGCGACTCCATTGATCGATTTGACCGGTCTTTAGAAACATTAATGGATATATGCTGGCCATTGTTCGCAATTGGTTATCGCTTGGGGTCTTTATCAGTCGCTCACAAATAAGTTTTTGCCCGGTAGAGTTTGGCTTTTCAGACCGTCGCGCGGTGTAGACTAGGGTTCTGACATGAAGGTGGTTATTCATCAGGGTTTTCACAAAACGGGAACCAGAACCTTTCAATCGATGCTTTTCAGAAACCGGGAGCTTCTGAAAAAACGCGTTAACATCCTTCTGCCGCGCGATCTGAAAGAGGCCGGGTTTTCGGCGCGTAGATACGCCGTTCTATCGCAAGACCGAGTACTCCAGGGCTTTCGCACGAAGCTGCGTGCGGCGCTTGAACCCTTTGTAGATCAGGAAGACAAACCCCTGCTGATCAGTAGCGAAGAATTCGCAGGCATGATCCCGGGGCGGAAGAATGTCTGGTCATACACAAAAACACATGTACTTGCTCAGGTTCTCTTGGAAGAAGTGCAGCTGTTCGCCGGCGGCAAAGCCCGCGTGACCTTTTTCTACACAACCAGAAACCCGTCTGACTGGATCAAAAGTGTTTATTGGCAAAACATTCAATCCAACAGAATTCTGGAGCACCTTTCAGACTATACCCAACAGCTCAAACCTGCGTCCGATCTGGATGCAGTTGTGAGCAGGGTTGAACAGACGGTTTCTGCGCAAGCGCATGTCTTACGGATCAATGTCTCAGACACTGACGACCGATTCCTGGCACTTACAAAGGTGCTGTCCGTAATAAATGTGCGGTCGGATGATCTGATTCCTGTCAAGAATGCGAATGTCCAACCCTCTGGGGCTGCTGCGTATTTCCTTGAGCTCAACCGGTCAGGTTTAGGCGATGAAGAGGTTCAGATCGAAAAACGGGCTTATCTGGATAGTTTGAAGGTACACAAGGTACGTAGATAGCAGTATAATCGCGCAACCGCGTAGGGATCTTTACTTCATCGATCGACCCTGTTGGGGAACTGGTAGCGGAGGTCCGTCTTGGACACAAACCCCACACATTAACACTCTGTAAAATATGGGTGCCGTGACCTTCAAGGGGTAAGCCGAAAGGTCAATTGTCGTAGCGGTGCCCTGACTGGCGAATTCGATCAAAAGAAATTGGCCTTCACCGGGGTGCTCTGCGTTGAAGGCTGTCGCTATTGCGGCAAGGGGAACGTCTTACATAGCCTCCAAGGTATGCTGGAGGCCATTTCGAATGTGATCTTCCAACAGCCTCTTCGCCGTGTCGGCGTCTCTGGCCAGCGCGGCATCGAACATGCCCTTGTGCTCCTTGACCGCTTCTTCACCTCGATAAGTCAACACGAGCATCTGATACCGCAGGTACTTGTCGTATATGATCGAGTGCAGAGACAGAAGGTTTTTGGAGTTGCAGGCCGCGATCATTGCTTGATGAAACTCCCAATCATATCGTTTCCAGGTTTCTTTCTCGGACTCATCGCCCTTGAGAAGCTGCTGTTCCATCAGGTGCAGTTTGTGGTGTGCGGCAACAAGGTTGCCTTCCCAGTCTGTGTCGCCGTTCGCAATGGACAACTCCAACGCGTGGCATTCCAACAGAACGCGCAGCTCTGATATCTCGGTTAGGTCATCTCGTGAAACCGGCGTGACCAGGAAACCTCGTTGCTCGGGAGCTTCGACAAATCCGTCACTAGCGAGCCTGTTCAGCGTTTCACGAAGTGTCGAAAGGCTTGCTGAGTAGCGTTCCTTCAAGGCGTCCAGCTTCAGTTTGGAGCCGGGCTGCAGTTCCCCGAAGATGATGTCCCGCTTGATGCGCTGATAGGTGCTTGCACCTATCGTAGACGGCTGTTTCACCATGCGTTTCACCCGATATTATCAGTTTCCTCGTTCAATTAGCATTTTTCAGAGACATCAGCAATCCAAACCGATGTATGGTAAAAATAAAAATATCATACATTATTGCGGAATCGCGAAAAGCCCAATACGGTCGTGGCCAAGTTGGGTAAAGCAGCTCGATCACAATCTTCGGTTTCGGGATTTTCCGGACCCTCCGGAAGGAAGCAAAGTGTCTAAGAATTTTCGCATTGCCATTGTGGGCATTGGTCTTGTTGGACGCCGCCACGCAGACGCTATCCGAGCGTTGCGCTATGTTGATCTCGTCGCGGTGGTCGATCCCAGCGACGAAGGTCGTGCCTACGCCGTTGAGCACGCGATCGCGTGTTACGAGACGTTGGAGGAAATGTTTGCAAATCAGACGCCGGACGGAGCTGTTCTGGCGACCCCTACCACTCTTCATGTTGAACAAGGCCTCACGTGTGTTCGACATGGTTGTCCCGTTCTTGTCGAAAAGCCGATCGCCGTCGAAGCCACCGCTGCACTTGAGCTTATTCAAGCAGCGGAGAAGGCGAATGTGCCTCTGATGGTTGGGCATCATCGTCGGCACAATCCCCTGATTCGGTCAGCTAAGGAAGCCATTGTCGATGGGAGGATTGGAGATGTGCGCGCTGTCCATGCGAATTGTTGGTTCTATAAGCCAGACGAATATTTTGATGCTGCGCCCTGGAGAAAGAAACCCGGTGCAGGGCCCATCTCGGTCAATCTTGTCCATGATGTGGATCTTCTTCGGTATCTGGCCGGAGAGGTCGTGACCGTGCAGGCTCAGTCGGCTGCATCGCAACGCGGGTACGACAACGAGGATGTTGCTGGCGCGTTGCTGACATTCGAAGGCGGAGCCATTGGTACCATAAGCGTGTCCGACAGCATCGTCGCGCCATGGAGTTGGGAGATGACGTCTCAGGAATATCCAATCTATCCACCAACCACCGAAAGCAGCTACATGATCGGCGGTTCTCATGGGTCGCTATCCGTCCCTGACCTTCGGCTCTGGAGCTATCGGGATGAGCAAAGAGACTGGTGGACTCCCATCTCGTCCACAGCGCTCAAGAAGGGCGCTTCTGATCCTTTGGTCAATCAGCTTAGGCACTTTGTTGAAGTAGCTCGGCACGAAGCCGAGCCGATTGTGTCTGGATGGGAAGGTTTCAGAACGCTTCAAGTCATTGAGGCCATTCAGAATTCTTGCAGAACCGGTGGAACGATCAGGATAGATAGGTTTCAGCAGACACCGATCGCTAATGTACCAGCTGTACAAAATATCTGATATTTTGTAAAAAATCTTGCAAAATGTCCAAAATAGGTCAAAACTCAGAATCGGAAAAAAGCATCATGATGTCTCAGGGAGGAGCAAAGTGATTACCAAACTTACCCGCCGGGCTGCTGTATCAGCCCTGGTTGCAACCGGTGTTCTGTTCAGCGCAACAAGTGGTGCGCTTGCAGACGACAAAGTGCAACTTCGCCTCGCAACGTCGGGGTCGGAAACCGATCAGCGCTCGGTCGCCATGGCCGAGGTTTTCGCACCCATGGTCGCTGATTTCGCAAGCTATGAGCCTAGCTACAACGGAACCATCTTCGCCCAAGGAACCGAATTGGACGCCATCAGCCGGGGCAACCTGGAAATGTCGATCACCTCGGCGCAGGAGCTGGCACAGTTCTTCCCCGAGTTTTCGATATTTACCGCAGGCTATGTCCACCAGGACGCCGCGCATCAGGTGGCTGTCTTCAACGATCCCTTGATGGATGCCTTCAAGCAAAAGGCCGAAGAAGAGTTGGGCGTCAAACTGCTGTCGGTCATGTATCTGGGCCGTCGTCAGGTGAACCTGCGCCAGCCCAAGGATGAACTGACCGTCAGCACTCCGGCTGATCTGGAGGGTGTGAACCTGCGGATGCCGGGCACAGATGCGTGGCAGTTCCTTGGCAAAGCGCTGGGTGCCGCCCCGACACCAATGGCGTTCTCAGAGGTTTACACAGCTCTGTCGACCGGCGCCGTAGATGGTCAGGACAACCCGCTGCCGACCGTGGTGGATGCCAAGTTCTACGAAGTGACCAATCAGATCATCCTAACATCGCACTTGGTCGACTTGAACTATATCGCAATCGGCAAAGAGGTTTGGGACGGGCTAACACCGGAACAGCAGGCCAAGGTTCAGGAAGCTGCGGATGCTGCAGCTGAATCCGGCCGCCAGAAGCAGCTTCAGAAAGAAGAGGACCTTGTCAGCTTCCTGAAAGAGCAGGGGATGGAGATCTACGAACCCGATCTCGCAGCGTTCCGTGATCAGGTACAGTCCATGTATCTGGACAGCGAGTTTGCAGGTTCATGGCCCGAAGGCGTTCTGGATCAGATCAACGCTCTGGGCAACTGAGCCCAGTAAGACAAGGGAGGGAGAACCATAATGAAAGCCTTTATCAAAGGGTTCTCCCGACTGACCGAGGCGATTGCCGGCGGGATGCTGGCGGCAATCTTCCTGATCTTCCTTCTACAAATTCTTCTGCGGTACTTCTTTACCCCCGCTGGATGGACGCTTGAACTGATCGGCATTTTGTGGGTCTGGGTGATCTTTTTTAGCTGCGCCTTCATCGTGCGCGAGCGGGATCACGTGAAGTTTGACATCATTTACCTGTCGGTACCCCGACGTGTCCGTCAGGTCTTTGCGATGCTCGCAGCCGCCGCCATCGTCATTGGGATGCTCTACAGTTTCCTGCCGACGTGGGATTACATCGATTGGATGAAAATCCGCAAGACCGCGACCGTGCGAAACCCCTTCTCGGGCGAGAAGGTACCGCTGCGCACGGTGTTTTCGATCTACGCGGTGTTCATGCTGGTCGTAGCCGCGCGCTATGGATGGCTGTTCTTTGACATCATGCGCAACGGCCCACCTAAAACTGAACTTGAAATGGTCGTGGGATTTAACGTGGTCTACGAACATCCCCGCGTTGACGTGGAAGACGACGGGGACGCAAGCAAATGAGTTTTGAACTTCTTTCCTGCCTGCTGGCCCTTTTTGTTCTGGCAGGTATCGGGACCCCTATCGGCTATTCCATCCTTTTGGCGTCACTGATGTATCTGGGTGTCGCTGGTCTGGACGTCGCGCTGGCGGGCGAAAAAATCCTGCAAGGCTTCTACAAAAGCACGATCCTGCTTGCCGTGCCGTTGTTCATCGTCGCCGCCAATATCATGAACGCGGGGTCGATCACGGACCGTCTGCTGAACTTCTGCGTCGCTGCGGTCGGTCGTTTCAAGGGCGGCCTCGGGCACGTCAACGTAGTTGCGTCGTTGATTTTCTCCGGCATGTCCGGCTCTGCCGTCGCGGATGCTGCCGGGATCGGCAAGATCATCATTGAGATGATGACCAAGGATGGTCGTTACAGCCGGGGCTATGCAGCCGCAATCACAGCGGCGTCGGCGACGATTGGCCCGATCATTCCGCCCTCGATCCCGATGGTCCTTTATGCGCTGGTGTCGAAAGCCTCTATCGGGTCGCTGTTCCTGGCAGGGATTCTGCCCGGCCTGATCATGGGCGTCGTCCTCATGGCGATGAACTACTATCTGGCCGGAAAGCGGAACTTTGCACTGGAAGAACCTGTTCCGTTGCGCGAGTTGCCCGCAAAAACCGCCAATGCGTTCCCGGCGCTGCTGATGCCCGCGATCCTGCTGTACGGCATATATGGCGGCGTCACCACGCCGACCGAGGCCGCCGCAGTTGCTGCCTTCTACGCCCTGCTGCTGGCAGCGTTGTTCTATCGCGCGCTGACCTTCCGGGGGCTATATCAGGTGTTCGTCGACAGCGCACGGTCTTCCGCCGCTGTGGGCGTGGTCATTGGTGGTGCGTTCATCCTGAACTTCATCGTCATTCAGGAACAAATTCCACAGTCGATCTCAGCCCTGCTGGAGGGTTCCGATGTCAGCCCGATTGTGTTTCTGATCCTCGTCAACCTGCTGATCCTTGCGCTGGGATGCGTGCTGGACGCAACAACGATCATTCTGGTGATCGTGCCCCTGTTCATTCCAACCTGCGAAGCGCTCGGGATTGATCTGGTGCATTTCGGAGTGCTGGTTGTCGTGAACTCGATGATCGGTCTGATCACGCCGCCCTATGGCATTCTACTCTTTGTGATCAACGCCGTGACGGACATTCCGCTGCGCGAAATCATCTCCGAAATCTGGGCATTCCTCGCGGTTCTCATCTTCGCCTTGGTGATCATGATGCTGATGCCGGATCTGGTCCTGTGGTTGCCGCGTATGTTTGGATATCAGGGATAATGTGCCTGTCGGTTTCGACAACGTCGATCCCCGGTGATCTGGCTGAAAAGCTGAGTGCTATCGCTGACGCGGGATTCGGTGGCGTCGAATTGCACGAACCGGATTTGACCGCTTTTGACGGGCCGCCATCGCAAATTCGGAAAATTGCATCAGATCTCGGCCTGAAGATTTGCCTGTTACAACCCTTCCATAACCTTGAAGGTCAGGCCGGCGCCGGACGGGAGCGCGCCTTTGATCGGCTTAAGCGCAAACTCGATCTGATGAGCGAGTTGGGTACGGATCTGCTGCTAATTGGGTCCGCATTCGAGGTCGATGCCGCTGCGACCGGAGAACAGGTAATCGCAGATCTTGGCGAGGCGGCCCAAATCGCTAAAGAAATGGGGATGCGTCTGGCCTATATGGGCTTGCCATGGTCGGATCTTATTCACTCGGATGAACAGGCGTTAGGCGTCGTTGATGCTGTCGACAGCCCTCATCTGGGGTTGGCTTTGAATTCTTTCTTCTCGCTTGCCGACGGGTCCAAACCCGCCCGCCTTCGGGATATTCCCGGAGGGCGGCTGTTCCATGTGCAACTGTCCGATGCACCCCGACTTGAGATGGACATACGTCGGCTCAAACGGCACTTTGGGCTTCTGCCGGGGCTTGGGTCGCTGAACCTTGCGGGCTTTGTGCGGGTGTTGTCCCGCGCTGGGTACAAGGGGCCTTGGTCTATTGCGCGTGTCAATGAAGCAGCTCCTCAACCCGGTGGCCGGACACTGGCCCGAGACAGCTACAGGTCGCTGCTGTACCTCCTGGATGAGGTATCCCGGACCGAGCCGGGAACTGATTTTGGCATCCCGGACCTGCCGGAACGGGTCTATGCGTCAGGCTTTGAATTTGTCGAATTTACTTCTGATGAAGTAAGCGGTGCGCAGCTGGCCGATATGCTCTCGGCCATGTGTTTTCGCATGGAACGAAAGCACGTAACCAAGTCTGTCGAGCTGTGGCGGCAGGGTGCCATAAACATCGTCGTGAATACCGAAAAGGAAGGCTTTGCCCACTCGGCGTTTCTGGGCCACGGCCCTTCGGTTTGTGATATGGGATTGCGTGTCAAGGATGCGGATCAAACGGTTCAACGCGCGACTGCACTGGGCGCGCCGAATTTCTCACAGCCGGTGGGCACCGGCGAGCTGGACATTCCCGCAATCCGAGGTGTCGGTGGTAGTGTTGTCCATTTCATCGATGAGAAATCCGATCTACACCGTGTCTGGGACATCGAGTTCGAGCCGGTTGCGAAAACCAAAGCCACCCAACCTGCCGGTCTGCGTCGTATCGACCATCTGGCCCAGACGATGCGTCATGATGAGATGCAAAGCTGGCTACTCTACTACATTTCGACTTTCGAGATGGCAAAATCCCCTATCGTGAACGTCGCCGACCCGTCTGGTGTCGTGCAAAGCCAGGCTATCGAAAGTCCCGAAGGCGAAGTGCGCTTAAACCTGAATGGGGCAGTTGGGCGTCGAACACTGGCGGCGTCATTCCTTGAAGATGGCTTTGGAGCCGGTGTTCAGCACATTGCCTTCCAGTCGGATGATATTTTTGAAACCTCAGCCCAGTTGCTCAAGTCCGGCTTTCCCAGCCTGTCCATCCCTGAAAACTACTACGCTGATCTGCAAGCGGCTTTTGGATTGGATGACGATTTGGTTGCCCAACTGCGCGGAGGCAACATTCTCTACGATCGGGCAGCGGGTTCCGAGTATTTTCAGATATACAGCTGCCCCATCTTCAACGGCTTCTTCTTCGAAATTGTTGAGCGGCGCTTGGGGTATGCCGGTTATGGCGCGCGTAACGCGCCCATTCGCCTTGCTGCGCAAAGCAAAACCCAGACGCTCAAAGAGGTGCAGACTCAATGACCGTGCTGGATGAAAACATGACAATGGATGAGCGGGCTGTTCGCCAATGGTGGCGCACCTCGATCATCGACATGAAACCCGGACAGATCGCTTTTCGCGGCAACGCCATAGAGGATCTGATCGGGAGCGTATCTTTCCCGCAGATGATCTGGCTGATGGTGCGGGGTGATCTGCCCAGCGACGCGCAGGCGCGCCTGTTCGAGGCTGCTTTGGTCGCAGGCGTGGATCACGGCCCGCAGGCTCCCTCGATCGCGGCGGCGCGAATGGCTGCGACCTGCGGGGTAGGTCTCAATAATGCGATGGCAACTGCGGTGAACATGCTGGGCGACGTGCACGGCGGGGCAGGCGAGCAGTGTGCAGAGCTGTACTATGATATCGCAGTCCGCATGGATGCGGGAGTTTCGCTGAATGATGCTGTTCGGGATGGCTTGGACGGCTGGCGCGAGACCTACGGCAAGATCGTATCGGGCTTTGGTCACAGGTTTCACAAGCCCGTCGACCCACGCGCACCCCGGTTGATGCAACTTGTTCGTGATGCGGCGGCAGAAGGCACTGTATCGGGTCGCTTTGCTAATATAGGAGAAGAGGTTCAGGCCGAACTCGGTCGCCAACGCGGCGGTCGGCCCATTGCCATGAATATTGATGGCGCGACAGCTGTGATCTTCTGCGAACTTGGCTTTCCTGCGCCCTTGTCGCGCGGGTTGTTCTGCCTGTCCCGTTCGGTCGGAATACTCGCCCACGCCTGGGAACAGATGAACCAGGGTGGCCGCAACAAAGGGCCGATGCCCCCGGATTACTTACCCCTCTACGAAGACAGGAATGATGACAGGTGAGACATCGAAATCCTTCCGGGTCGGCCTTATCGGCTGTGGTCGTATCAGCGATATTTATCTAAAAACACTATCCAAATTCTCAAACGTTGAGGTCGTGGCTTGCGCAAGCCTTGATCCTTCGGAAAGCCGCACCAAAGCAGATCAATACGGTATCGCCAAGTCCTGTGCGCCAGATGAGGTGTTCAATGATCCGACGATCGACTGCGTTTTGAATCTGACGATTCCGGCGGCGCATGCGGAAATCAGTTTGCGCGCGTTGGAGGCGGGCAAGCACGTCTATTCCGAGAAGCCGCTGGTTATGAACCGAACGGATGGAAGGGCGATCCTGCACATGGCCTCGGAAAAGGGGCTGCTGGTCGGCTGCGCACCCGACACGTTTCTGGGCGGTCGCTGGCAGACCGTTCGGCGCTTGATCGATGAAGGTGCCATTGGCATACCGACCGGGGTTTTTGCCCATGTCGGAACCCACGGCACCGAACGACATCATCCCAATCCGGATTTCTACTATCAAGCCGGTGGCGGGCCCTTGCTGGACCTTGGGCCATACTACCTGACGGCGATGGTCTGTTGCCTTGGCCCCGTTGACTGCGTCGCCGGAATGGCGCGACGCACGTTCGACAAAAGAATGATCGAAAATGGCCCGCGCAACGGTGAATGGATGGATGTCGAGGTCGACACGCACTCCCTAAGCTTGCTTCAGTTCTCATCCGGAGCCATAGGGTCGATGACCATGAGCTTCGACGTCTGGGACAGCGAAACGCCTCGGTTCGAGATCTACGGTGAAAACGGCACCATCAGCATTCCTGATGCTGACCCGGTTCATGGTGCCAATATCTTTCAAGGGGATGTCTGGCTGAAAACGCGGGACACCTCGCGCTGGTCTCATCAACCTCGTCCAACCGGTCGCGAAGACTGGCAGGTGGTCGAAAACAAACATGGGTTCAATGAGGATAGCCGCGGGCTTGGCCTTTTGGATCTGGCTCTGGCGGTACAAGAAGGACGCCAACCCCGTGCAAGTGGAGCGCTTGCCTACCACGTTTTCGAGGTCATGGACGCGATAGAACGGGCACCGAAATTTGGCGCCTATCAGACGATAGAAAGCCATTGCTCAGCACCGGAGCCTTTGCCGGTCGATTTCCTGAATGATGAGAGGAAGGAGTTGGCGAATGCCGATTGAGACACTCGACTTTGCCCAGCCATTCTTTCGCGTCCATCATATCACCGATGAAGACAGAATACCTGTCGAGGGTCGTGCAATTGTTTTGAACCTTGGGGGACGAGACCTTTCAGTCGTGGATCAGACCGTTGCACCGCTTTCGTCTGTGATCGTGCAAGACAGCGCGCTTAACGGCGTGGAACGTGCCGTCATTGTCCACGGATTCGACGCCCATGCCGATGAGAATGAGTTGTTCGCATGGGTGAAAGATACATGGCCATCTGCTTTTGATGTTCGCCAAGAGGAGCGTTTGCGCGGTGTCAGCCACTACATGTCGCCGAAGGTCTTCGTGGGTAACGTTGGTCTGACCATGTACCACTCGGGCTCGGTTCCGCTGAATGTCGGTTTGCACAAGGATCATCCGTTCTGCCCGGTTCCCGGCTTTCGCGAAGTGCACACGCAAATCGTTGGCTTCGGTAAAATGCAGCAATGCCGAGAGCGGGATGTTGAGACGCTTTACCTCGAAGAATTCATGGCCCCCGGCACGACCCACAAGCCGATGTATGACGACGAAGGCAACTATCCCTGGCATCAATACGAGACGATTACCCCCAGCATCTTCATGGCGGTGGAAATGCTGCCGGAAGGCGTACGGGTCCCGGAAATGGAGGTTCAGAATGGCTGAGAGACTTTTACCCGAAGACCTGAACTTTGACGGCCCATTCCCCCGGTTGTCTCGCCGTTTGCGGCTGGGCGTTGTTGGCGGTGGACGGATTTCTGTCATGCAAGCGATGGCAGCGCGGATGAGCGACCGATGGGACGTCGCCGCAGGCGCGCTCAGTTCAGATGCCGAGCGCAGCAAGGCGCGCGGGGCCGAGTGGTTCCTGCCAGCAGACAGGTGCTATGCGTCGTTCGAGGAGATGGCACAGGCCGAGGCGGCACGCCCGGATGGCGTAGATGCCGTCATGATCACTACCCCGAACCACGTTCATTTTGAAGCTTCCAAAGCGTTTCTGGAGGCAGGCATTGATGTACTGTGCGACAAGCCCCTGACCAACGAAGTTGCCGAGGCCGAGGGGCTTGAGGAGGTCGCCGCGCGCACGGGACAGGTCTTTGCCGTCGGATATGCGATGTCGTGTTTTCCGGTGATCCGGCAAGCCAAGCAAATCGTGGCGGAAGGCGGTATTGGCAAGATCAACCAGATCCATGTTGAGTTCATGCAAGACTGGATGACGCCCGATGATGTGGCCGATGCGCCCCATGTGAAATGGCGGCTGGACCCCAAGATTTCAGGTCCAACCAGTTGTGTCGGCGATATCGGAACCCATGCCGCGCATCTCGCCAGTTTTGTCTCGGGTCTGCCCATGACCGACCTGCGGGCCGAGTTCCATGTTTGCGGCGCGCCCAAGCCCTTGGAAGACACTGTGTTCATGTTCACCCGCTATCAAAACGAGGTTCCGGGAACCCTGATGGCGACGCGTCTTGCCCCCGGAAATCGGGGTGGATTGCGGTTGCGGGTCTTCGGCAGCGAAGGCGGTCTGGAGTGGGATCTGGAGAATGCGGAACGGCTGAAGTTCAATCGGTTCGGTGAGCCGGACCGTGTGATCAGTCGAGGTCACGGGCACGGCATCGGCCCCGGTGCGGAACGTCTGATCCGTACCGCACGCGGCTTTCCCGAAGGGATTATCGAAGCCTGGGCCAATCTCTATACGGAATTTGCCATGGCCGTCGCGGCGCGTCGGGATGGCGTTACCGTTCCGGCCGATTGGCTCTCTTATCCCAGTGTCGATCAAGGCGCAGACGGTGTTCGATTCATTGATGCCTCTGTGCGCTCTCACCAGTCCGGAGGGGACTGGGTCGCCATCTAAAGCCCCGCCAACACAAAGGTTAAACACGCCCGGGCTATTGCTCGGGCGTTTTCATTTCCTGCCCAGCAATAAAAGTTGATATTTTAAAAAATATCAGATATTTTTTACTACGTGTGATGAATTTGAGATTCGCAGACACGTGGAGCTGTCGTTCATGGTGAAACCCGAAGAGGCTGGCGCAAGCCCCTCTCTCTATTCCTTGGCGCATCTGACGCTGATTGGCTGCACACCGCCCGAGTTGGTCTATATCGCCGCGCGGGCCGGGTACGATGCCGTCAGCCCCCGGTTTATTCCGATGCATGTGCCCGGTGAATTCACCCAATCCCCAATCGACAAGGCGCAGGTGCAGGCCACCAAAACGGCTCTGTCTACCACCGGCTTGAAAGTCCTTGATGTCGAACTTGCGCGCATCACCGAAGATGTCGACCCGCGCAGTTTTGAGCCTTCGTTGGAAATTGGCGGAGAGCTGGGCGCAAAACGCATGATCATGAGCGCGTGGACCAACACCCGTGATGATCGTGACTTCCTGATCGACGTCTATTCCGAGACCTGCGAACTGGCAGCGCCCTATGGGCTGACAGTGGATCTGGAGTTTCCAAGCTTTTCCCGCCTGCGCACGCTGGACGAGACGTTGGATATTGTCCGCGCCTCTGATCAGCCGAATGGCGGTATTCTGGTCGATACGCTTTATCTGCACCTCAGCCGAGTGGATCTCGGGGAGCTTTTGCACGTCCCTTCGGACCTGTTTCACTTCCTGCATATCTCTGATTGTCTGCCCGGCATCGCCGATACGCGTGAGGGCATGATCCAGTTGGCCCGTGATGCAAGGTTGTACCCCGGCGAAGGCTGGATTGACTTCACCGGCATCATCGAACGGATGCCACCCGTCGACTACTCCATAGAACTGCCCAACCAAAGCCGCGTTGCCGAGTTGGGATATGAAGAACACGCGCGTCGCTGTCTCAGCCACGCCAAGCGAACATTCGGCGAGGCGCGGTCACAGCGCCGCATGCCCGATGCAGCAATTCTAATACACCAAGAGGATCATCATGGGCAAAGAGCTCACTGAAAACGACCGACAACTCGCGGCCGATATGCTGGCGCGCGCCTGCGCTGCCATGGCCGAAATCGAGGATTGGGATCAGGACAGGCTGGACCGCCTGTCTCAGGCAATTGCGTGGTATGCTGGGAACGAGAAGACCTTCACGCGTCTGGCCCAGCAAGGCGTGGACGAAAGCGGTATCGGAGATCGCGAAGGGCGCCCCGCGAAGCGATTCAAGATTCACATGGTGCTGCGTGATGTCTTGCGGACACCATCGACCGGGATCGTAGAAGTAGACGAAGAAAAGGGTCTGGTAAAATATGCCAAGCCTGCCGGTGTGATCGCATCCCTGATTCCGATGACCAATCCAGCGATGACACCACCGGTGACTGGCGTGTCCGCCGCCAACGCCCGAAATGCGGTTATCTTCAGTCCGCACCCTCGGACCGCCCATACTACCTTTGAGATGGTCGAGGTCATGCGCGCAGCTTGTCGAGCAGCAGGCGCACCCGAAGACCTGTTCCAGTCGATCCGCAAACCGTCGATCCCATTGACGCAACATCTGATGGAGATCTGCGACCTGACTTTGGCAACGGGTGGCAAGCCGATGGTCAAAGCGGCCTACAGTTCTGGTCGCCCGGCCTATGGCGTCGGCGCGGGCAATTCGTCCATCGTCATCGATGAAACCGCCGATCTGGACATCGCCGCGCAGAACACTCGTCTTTCAAAGACCTCCGACTATGGCTCGGGCTGCTCGGCCGACGGCAACATCATCATCCAGCGCTCAGTTTACGACGATATGGTCAAGGCGCTTCAAGCCGAGGGCGGCTACCTGTGTTCGGATGAAGAGAAGGCCATGCTTGAAGCGGCCATGTGGGACGAAAAGGGCAATCGCACCTTCCCGACCATCGCCTGTCCGCCGCAGCAAACGGCCAAAGTCGCCGGTTTTAGCATCCCCGAAGATCGCAAGTTTCTGATGGTTGAAAATCAGGGGCAAATCGGGCCAGAGCACAAGTTTTCCAAGGAAAAACTGACCACGCTGATGGCGCTTTATCACTTCAACACGTTTGATGACGCGCTGGAAACGGTCAGCCAGATCTACAACACCGGGGGCAAGGGCCATTCCTGCGGCATCTACAGCCACAATGACGATCATATCGACCGGTTGGCGCGTCTGGCTCCGGTCAGCCGGATGATGGTTCGGCAGCCTCAATCCAAGGCCAATGCGGGTGCTTGGACCAATGGTATGCCTATGACCAGCAGTCTGGGTTGCGGCATCTGGGGCGGCAACATCACCAACGAAAACGTCACGATGAAACACATGATGAACTACACTTGGGTCAGCCGTCCCATCCCCGAGGATCGCCCCTCGGAGCCGGACTTGTTCGGTGAGTTCTACGGACAGGAGGTCGCGTGATGGACGCAAGCAAACTGGACGGTAAAACCGTCGCCGAACACATCGTTGATTTCCTTGAGCGTCGTGAGGTCAAACATGTGTTCGGCCTGTGCGGGCACACGAACATCGCGGTTCTGGCTGCGCTGGCGGAAAGTCCTATCGATTTTGTCACAGTACGACACGAACAAATCGCCAGCCACGCGGCGGATGCTTATGCCCGCGTGACGGGCAAGGCCTCGGTGGTGCTGTCCCACCTCTCCCCGGGACTGACCAATTGCGCCACCGGGGTCGCCAACGCGGCCTTGGACTGTATCCCTATGGTCGTGATCGCGGGCGATATTCCTTCGCACTACTACGGCAAACATCCACATCAGGAAGTGAACCTGCACGCAGACGCTGCCCAGTGGGAGATTTATCGGCCCTTTGTCAAACGTGCATGGCGCGTAGATCGGGCGGACCTGATGGCCGAGATTCTGGAAAAGGCGTTTCATCTCGCTGAAAGCGGCCAGCCCGGGCCGGTACTAGTCAATGTCCCCATGGATATCTTTTCAGAGGTGATCTCCTCAGACAGTTTCGACCGTATCCGCGACAACACGCGCGCGCTCAAGAAACCATCGATTGACGACGAGACAGCGAGAGAGATTGTCGAAGCGTTGGCTAAAGCCGAAAACCCGGTCGCCTATGTCGGCGGCGGTATCCTTCTGGCGCAGGCCAGCGAGGAGCTGCGCGAGTTTGTCGAACATATGGGTCTGCCCGTCGCGCATTCCCTGATGGGCAAGGGCGCATTGCGGGACGACCATCCGCTTGTGCTGGGCATGACCGGGTTTTGGGGCACCGAACTGGTGAACCAGTCCTGCCTGAATGCCGACTACATCTTTGCCGTGGGCACCCGGTTCAAAGAGGCCGATTGCTCCAGTTGGTATCCCGGCTATACGTTCAACATTCCCGGCTCAAAGGTCATTCATATCGACATCGAACCGCAGGAAATCGGCCGGAATTATCCCACCGAGATCGGAGTCGTTGCGGATGCCAAAGCCGCGCTGCGCGTCCTCAACCGGGTCGCTCGCGAGATATATCCTGAGGGCTTCGAACGCCCCGCACTGGAACAGAAGATCGCTGACTTCCGGACGGACTTCAAAGCGCGCAACGTGGAAATGGCAACCTCATCGGCCTTTCCGATGATGCCCGAACGTATTCTGGCAGATACTCGCAAAGCACTGCCCGAGGATGCCATCATCACCACGGATGTTGGGTGGAACAAGAACGGAGTCGGACAGCAATTCGATATCCTGACACCCGGTTCAATACTGACCCCGGGCGGGTTCGCGACGATGGGTTTTGGCCCGCCGGGTGCGATCGGCGCGAAACTGGCGGCACCTGATCGCGTGGTGATCAGTCTGGTGGGCGATGGTGGCTTCGGTCAAAACCCGTCGATGCTCGCAACGGCCGTCGAACTCGATCTGGGCATCATCTGGCTGGTTATGAACAACAACGCCTTCGGAACGATCGCCGGCCTTCAAAAAGCGCATTACGGTTTGACCTATGGAACCATGTTCCCCGGATCAGCCGCCGCACCCGCAAACGGACCGGGCTATGCTGACATAGCGCGAGCCTATGGCGCGGAAGGGCACAGACTCAGCGCTGCTGACGAGTTGTTGCCCGCACTGGAAGCGGCAATCGCCAGTGGCAAACCAACCGTGCTCGATGTGCCAATGATCAACAACCCGACACCAACAACCGGGCATTGGAATATTCTCGACATCTATTCGCCAGACAGGGATGTTTCGCACGTCGCGACCTGACGATACTGAGCGCGGTAAGCCGCGCCAGTTTTTTCTTTCAATAGGCCCAAGTCAGCCAACCCTTCTGAGAGCGGGCAGTGCCTCAAGAGGATCTAACTGGGTTTACAGCCCTAACAGCTCTCGATCTGAGTCGCGTGAGATACGTTCGTGCAGAAGCTTGAGCAACCGATCAGCTTTGTCTCTCTCAATTTCCTCGAGAAGCTTCAAAACAGCAGCGCCATAGATAATCTTTTTGCGCGTTTCATCGCGTCGTCGTTGTTTGCTCGCCCGGGCTTGAAGGTCCCTGAGTCTCGCGCGCGCCTGTTCGATTTGTTGATCCAGGTCCGCCAATTCGCCCTCCCTTTTCAGTGGTCGGACAAGAAATGCGGCTTGGATCCCGGCTTCGCTACCCGGGCGGGAAAATGTGGCTTCGCCAGGCCGCCTCGTGAGCGGCCGTCCGCATGCCCGCTGGGCAATGCGCGCAGTTACGCAAACTTGGGGTTTGCTTGCGCGCCTGCCGCGGGCTTTTTTTGTGCGGAGATCGGGTTGGGGCCCGATGTCCTTTACATGATACACCCCGCCAGCAGACTCGAAGTCATCCTACATTCTCGTGCTGACGGCCGCTCCGCCGTCAAATCCGCCACATACACCGCACGCACCACCTTCCGGGATGCGCGGGTTGGACGACGGTTTTCGCCGGGCAGAAAGGGTGGCCTCCTGTCGCATGAATTGATCAACTGGACAGGAAGTGCCGAGGAGCTCTGGAACGCAGCCGAGCGTTCTGAACGCCGAAGGAATGCAAGAGTCATCCGCGAACTGCGCCCCTCCCTGCCACGCGAGCTACCGCTTCTCGAGCAGGTCGGGCTTGTCCGCGGCTTCTGCCTCTGGCTTCGCGATGAATACGGCGTTGCCGTTCAAGCCGACGTTCACGCGACGCGTTTCCTGTGTCCTGAGGAAGAGAAACGGCACAATGCGGGCAAACTCGAACTGACGCGGGAAGACTACGAGCAGAGGCTCTTCGATCCATCGAAGACCAACCTGAATTTCCACGCTCACATCCTGATGACGACGCGGAAGGTTGATAGGATCACGGGTGGTTTTGGAGAGAAAACGCGTGTTCTTGACGACAGAACCTCAGGCCCCGGAGAAATCAAGCGTATCCGCGGAGAATGGGAAAAGCGGACCAACGCGGCCCTGCGCAAGATTGGCTCTCCAGCGCGGGTTGATCTTCGTTCGTATGCCGAGATGGCCAAGACAGGCGATGCACCGCAAGGCCTGGCAAGACAAGATCATGTCGGGCCACGCAGATCCGCCAGGTCGCGCCGCAGATTGCAAGAAAGCGGAAGCGACGACACCGTTGCCGGAGTACGGCGCCAGGCTGTCCAAGAACACAATTCAACACTCTGGCACTCCTGGTTGCAGCTGCGCGCCCTGGAGCGTCAGAGAGACGACCTCGAAGCGGAGCGTATCGCGCAGGAGAGAGAGGCTGCCCGCAAGAAAACGGCCAGCGATGAGAAACGTCGAATGCTGAAGGCGAGATCCGATCGCGAAGTGAAAGCTGCGCTGGAAGCTTCGTCGCAAATAGAATGTCTAAGAACTGAGACAGCATACCAGAAAGCGGTTCGATGGGCGACAGAAGGCATAAACGTCGTGCCATTAGACATCCTCGATGAGGAATTCTCCTCTGATGTCGACCTTGAGGCGTATCACCTACCTCAGCTCCAGCAGAATGATCGGGTTTCCAACATACGGCGTGTAAGAACACGCAAGCCGCGTCAGCGTACAAGATGACACCGAATCCCGTTTTTGCAGGGCACAATACTGGATGCGATCGATATTGTTTGGACTCGAGCCGTTGATCGGTTGACGAGCATGGGACGTCACCCGGGCCTTGCCTTTCTTTGCTTGGATTTTTCTGTGCCTACAACCGTAGAGCCAATTCCCGCGGATGAAGCACACCGATCCGCGCGACTTTGCCCCGCATTCAGATGACACCCACACCGTTTCGCCAAAGGAGTATGTTCAGCTTCTCCATCCCGTCGGTGCGGTTGGTAAGCCTGCCGTTCTGATCAAGAATTCCGGGGAGGCCAGCCAACAATTCACCCGCTCTCCGGATGGGATTGTAGCGTGCCTTCATGCGCTGCTGGATCGCACATCGTTCATCTCGTTGAACCGGTTCAATGGTCGACGCAGGAACTCCAGCCTGGCAAGTCTGAATACGCTCTATGTCAATTTGGACTTTCACAACGATCCCGGCTGGCGCGCTGAGGGTGAAGAGAACGTTCAGGCAGCCGTCGCAGACCATCTTCTGATGCGCAGTGTCTCTGAGCCATCATTCTATTTGCGGACGGGACGAGGACTGGCGGCAATCTGGTTGATCCATTCGATGCCACCTGCTGCACTATCCCGCTGGCAGGCGGCAATCCGGGCATTGATGGATCTGCTTGCTCCCTTTGGTTCGGATCGTACTTGCAACGACCCAGCTCGCGTCTTTCGCATTCCTGGCACTCGAAACGAGAAATCGGGCCGGGTCGTTCGGGTGTCTGGTGGGAATTGCCAACGCCAGGATTTTGATGTCCTTGCTGATCAGATTTTTGCCGCCGTCGGGCGGCCCACCCGTTCCGAGCTTACGGAGCGCCGCAAGCAGCGTCAGGATCGGGAGCCGGGTAGTCAGACAATGCCGCGGGGATTGACCCAAGCTGAGCGATTTGAACAGATCCTGAAAGATCTCGAGGCTTACCGGATTTACCACGGTGGGGTGATCCCTGTGGGATACCGAAACACCTGGCTGCACTTCTATGCCACCTGCCTGACCCATCAGTCAGACACCAAACGCATCGAAGGTCACATTCAACGAGCGGCAGATACGGCAACCCCCAGGCTATGCAGGAATGAAACAAACGCAATCATCAAGCAGGCTCTTGCTAAGTCAAAGCTGCAAGCTTGCGACAATGCACGCGAGAGCGAGAGATATTGTTACAGCGGCTCGACTGTTGCGGAGCGTCTCGACGTATCAGCGGATATGGCGCGTCAGTTGAGCATGCGTCAGGTGATGCCAGCGGAAGAGCGCCACCGCAGAAAAGCTGAACGGGAACGAGCACGACGTGCTGTTCAGGGGAGTACCTCGCGAGATCAGTACCTACTGGAAAACAACGCATCGAGAAACAAGCCCTGGCTGAACTATGGTCTCGGTAGGTCCCAGTATTACGCGCGCAAGAAGGTAGGAACACTCCCAGAGCTGCCCGTTGCTCCGGACCGGACAGGTCCATGTCCACTACAGGGGAACCATTCTGGACACAGAGAACTCTGTGGACCTCCAACAGAGGCACAGCAGTCGGAAACACCCGTCAACCGACCCATTGGAAACACTTCGAACACGCTGGCGACAGATCGGAAAGCTGCAACAGACCGGACAACAGCGCACGGACGAGAACCGAAACAGCGGAAAAAGCAGGTCGCCCACCTTCGACTGCGCAGTCCGGATGTCGCGCAGCCGAAAGTGGGAACCAGCCCAAACACGGTGGAAGACGCTGCTCTTTTCAACTTCGATGAAGGATGTCTCATGACACTTAAACTGAAATCGCGCTGCCCTCCGAGAACTGGAAATCCCGTTTGAAAGTTGGCGATGTCGTCGCGTTTCGCTTCCCCCATGAAACGATGGGAGAGGATGATCCCAAAGTTCGGCCGACGCTGGTTATTGATGTCGAGGAAATGGCCGGTGAGCGCTTTGCGGTTCTGGCTTACGGCACAACGAACCCCTGTCCACGTAAGCAGGCCTATTGCGTCGATGTGCGTTCGGAAGAGGAGCGGGAACAGGCTTCTTTGAGGGCGCCAACACGCTTCAATGCGGCTCGACGTGTTTCCGTATCTGTCGACAACAGCGGCTTCGACAGAAACTCCGATGGAACGCCCGTATTGGGTGAACTCGCCGACGCAGCGCTGGATCGACTTCATCGCGTTCGCGCACGAATACATGCAGAACGCGATATCCGGCGCTCCCGTAGGTTCGGCAGCAGAGGCTCGGGTCGAAAGATACGCGCCGTCACGGTGGAAACGCGTCGCAAGGGACGGCCGGATACGCGGGAGGTGCGCTATGTATGATAGCATCGCACAGCAGCTATTGCCGATCGAGGCCGCGATCCTCGAAGCGCTCAACATGGTGCCCTCAGCGTCAAAGGCACTCGACATGCTGATCGACAGTCTGGAGCCCAGCGGCGCGCGCATAGCCTATCGTTTTGGCTCGCGCCTCGGTGCGGGCGAAATGTTCGGTGATCGCGATCTCGACGATCTCGAATCTCTGCTCCAGCCTGTCTTGGCTTAGATAGAAGCCGGATGGGTGAGCGAGGTGATCACGGATGAGAATTGCCTGGGCGGTGCGTGGATAAATTGGCGGCTGACAAATCAAGCAGCCGAATTGAACCTGACGGTTGAACCTTTGGTAACGCTTCGCAGGCGTCTTCAACTCATCCAGAACCTGCGTCGTGCCGACCGCATATCTCGTCGAGTGATCGCAGAAGCGCAGACTTAGCTTGCCGCTATCGGAGAGCGTTTCTCGCTCTCCGAACCGTTCGGTTTAAACTGCGTTTCTAAATTTTCTAAAGGAGACCGATCTCACGCTCGTTGAAACATAAAGCGAGCACCATGACAGTTCAAAAACCGATCCAAACCGATTTTTCGATTTGTGAAGAGATCACCAAGTCCCCGGCAGCAAAGCAAAACCCGACGCCAGATGTTGGTTTGCTTGAGCTCGTCCGGGAATTGGCCCGGGCGGCAGCACAACAAGACGCGAGGAACTCGAGAGAATGCAACGCCGCGCTGCGATCTACGCCCGCTATTTGACCACGCTCCAGTCGGAGCGCTCCATTGAAGATCAGGTGGAGCTCTGCCGACGCTACCTGACAAGTGAAGGCTATAGGGAGGTCCGGACATTCGAAGACAGGGCCAAAACCTCTGAGACTCTGATTGGGCGAGTTGGTTTTGCTAATCTTCTCGAAGCGGCGAGTGCGGGGGAAATTGATGCACTGGTCGTGGAGTGTGTTGATCGGATCAGCCGGGACGCAGGTGATCTTCATAAGGTGCATAAACTGCTTAGCTAAGCCGGCGTCGAAATCATTTCAGCCAGCGAGGGGGTACAGTCGGAACTCCAGATTGGCCTTCGCGGCTTCGTCGGTACGGTTTTCCTCAAAGATCTGCGTGAAAAAGTGCATCGCGGAATGTCAGGCAACATAGCCAAAGGTTTGAGTGCCGGCGGTAAGGCTTATGGTTACTCACCTATTGCGGGAAAACCCGGGGAGCTCCAGGTCAAGGCACACGAAGCAGAAGTTATTTGCCAAATCTATAAGGCCTACGCAGAAGGAGCCTCCCCGCGAGATATTGCTCATGAGCTCAACGCTCGCGGTGAGTTACCGCCTCGTGGGACGAAGTGGAACGCGTCAACGCTGAATGGAAACGGCAAGCGCGGCTACGGTATTCTCAGAAATTCCCTTTATGCTGGCATACTCGTTTGGGATCGCGTCAAAATGGTACGAAACCCGATAACAGGCAAAAGGGTCAGCCGTGAAAAGCCGGTCAAAGACTGGAAATTTGTGGGAGTTCCGCACCTTCGTATTGTCGAAGAGGATCTTTGGGACGCAGTTCAGCGGCGTTTGGCCACGCAGTCTGCGGCCAAGCGATCGGGAAAATCGACCCGAAACCCTGTGCGCCCGTTCTCGGGGCTGATCAAATGCGGGTGCTGCGGTGGCGGCATGTCGATTCATGACAGAAACGGCAATACCATCCGCATCCATTGCTCAACGGCCAAAGAGAGTGGCTCCTGCAACAATAACGGGAAGGTTCGCCTCGACAAGATCGAGAGCGCTCTGCTGACCGAACTGCGAAAGGAGTTGTCTGAGCCAACCTACATCGATGAGTTCATCCGCACCTACAATGAAGAACGTCGCAAACTCAACGCAGCGGACAAACCGGACAGGAAGAAGCTCGAACGCGCTGTAGCAGAAGCTAACAAGCTGCTATCGCGCCGTATCGAGCTTTTTGAGATGGAAATTCTTGAAGGAGTCGAAGGCGAGGCAAAGTTGACCGAGGCCAAAGAACGCGCCTCAGTTGCCGCGGACGTATTGGCCAGCTTTGACGAGAAGGAGAAGGCGCTCGAATTCAATCCTGCGACAGCAACCAGTTATGTCACGGCACTGGATGAAATGATCTCTTCCATGCAGTCGCATGACGGCAATCCGAATCCAAAAGCACGTGATGCGGTGCGCGGCTTGATTTCGGAGATCGTTGTGTCTCCGACCGAGGAAGGCAGCGTGCCGGTCGAAGTGAAAGGCCGCCTTAGCGCCCTGGTTTCAAACCGTTCCAAAAAAGTGGGGGGTTTAGTGGTAGCGGAGGAGGGACTTGAACCCCCGACACGCGGATTATGATTCCGCTGCTCTAACCAACTGAGCTACTCCGCCATGAGTGAAAGGCGATGTAAGCGAGCCGTTGGAGAGGGTCAAGGGGGAAATCGTCGCTTCGACAGGGAATTTTCCTGATCTAACCTCAACCGACATCAGTTGATGTATTGTCTGCCTTCGCAGCGTTCTGGATCACCTTGCGTATGAAATCGGCGCATGTTTCTGGCACGGTGATGGGGGTCATATGACCCAGGCCTTCAACCTCTTGATATGTCAGTCCGAACTGCTGCATTTGCGGCCCATGCATTGCAGGGGACAGGATCGTATCCTGTGAACCGTACAAAACACCTCCGGGTGTTTTCAGCTCGGGATAGCGCGCGCTTTGGGCTGCGATGCTGTCATCTACCCCGACAAGATCCTGGGATGCGGTGATAAAGGCTGATGGGCGTAAGCCAAGCGCACCGCCAGCGCGTTCCAGGAAATCATCAGGGGCTGTTTCGGGGTCAAAGGCCACCTGCAAGACATGGGGTGCGGTCTTGGACGCAATGGGAACAGCCAAGGTGTTTCCGATCAGGCGGCGTATCCAGGCCGTGCGGATTTCGAGGGACTTAAACACCTCTGGCGGCTTTGGCATTTGATGGGTCAAGGGCGCAAGCAAGGCCAGGCTAGACACGCGGTCTGGGTAGTCCAGAGCGATGGCAAGTGAGACCGCTCCGCCCAGTGAATGCCCGACCAGTACGGCGTCCGTGACGCCCTTGGCATCGAGGAATTCGGTGATCATGCGGGCTTGATCCGGCAAACGGCCCATCTCGGCCGTGTCGCGGGTGGAATATCCACAACCTGATCGATCCAAGGCGATCACGTGATACTCATCCGCAAGCTCATCCATCAGCCCATAGGTGAAGTGCTGCAATTGCCCGGCCAGTCCGTGGATCATTACAATCGTTTGTGCGTTGGGGTCACCTTTTTCGACGTAGTGAATACTACCGCCCGAAACCGGGATGATCTGGCCCAATTGAGGAACGGTCTGAAGGCCAACCTTGGTCAGATGCCGCGTCCAGAGGTGCATGCCCAAAAGAAAGACCACGAGAAGCGCCAGCAAGCTTAGAACAATTGTCATCTCATCAGTCTCCTTTTGCGTCGGGCAAGGGCATATAGTGTTCGATGCCTGCGGCGGCCATGCGTTTCTGGAACTCAGCAGCGGTTCCGGGCCACAGGGCCGTATTGTGGCCTTTGGCATCCTGATACCACGATGTGCAACCACCGTCTTGCCAAACAGCGTCTGCGTGCCGATCCTGCATTTCCTTTGTAAATGCGGCCTGCTTTTCCGCATGCGGGTTGATTGTGCGAAGGCCTTGATCCGACATCGACGTAAGCACTTCGCCGATATGGCGCACCTGCGCCTCGATCATCAAAATGACCGAGTTGTGGGCCAGTGTTGTATGCGGTCCTAAAAGTATGAAAAAGTTCGGGAACCCGGCGACTGCAGTGCCCAGGTGGGCTTGCATCCCGTCTAACCAGGCGTCGCGCAGCGTCAGATCGTCTGCGCCTGTAATGTCCAGACGTTCCGCAATATCGGTTACGTGAAAACCGGTCCCCCAGACCAAGACATCGGCCTTTACTTTTGTCCCATCGCTGGCTGTGATCGTATCACCCTCAATCGCCGCCACGCCCGATGGGATGACATCGACATTGTCGCGCATTAAGGCTGGATACCAATCATTCGAACTTAGGATCCGTTTGCATCCGATTTGGTAGTTCGGTGTCAGCTTCTCCCGCTCTGCCGGGTCCGATACAGCGGAATGCAACGCTTTGTGCCAAAGGTGCATGGCGTATTTAACCATCAGCTTCTCGCGCCGGAACACGCGGTGGCGGAATTCGAAATAGGCAAAGATCAGGCTCCGCCTTATCCGCGCCAGCAGCGGAACCCGCCGGTACAGCCGTCTGACCCATGGTGCGACCGGTCCATCCATGCGCGGCAGCACGTAAGGGGCGCTGCGTTGGAAGACAGTTACCCGCTTCGCGATCTTGGCGATTTCCGGGACAAACTGGATAGCTGAAGCGCCGGTGCCAACAACAGCTATATTCGCTCCGGTCAGATCAACATCGTGATCCCACTGGGCGGAATGAAAGCTGGGTCCTGTAAAACTGTCGGCGCCTGGAATTTTGGGGATTTTGGGAATGTGCAACGCCCCGATGGCCGAAACCAGAAACTGAGCGGTCCAGCGCTGTCCGTCGTCGGTTTCAACGTACCAATGATCGCCGCACCATTTGGCGGATTTCAGGCGCTGGTTGAACTGGCAGAGGTCATACAAGTCTTCTTTTTGCGCTATGTTTTGCAGATATGCCTGTATCTCGGCCCCACCTGCATAGACCTGGCTCCAATCCGGGTTTGGATGAGACGCCATGCTGTAAAGGTGCGAAGGGACATCGCAGGCAACACCGGGATATGTGTTTTCGCGCCATGTCCCACCGATATCATCGGCCTTTTCCAGAATGGTGATGTCGCGGATGCCCAGTTTGCGCGCCTCAAGCGCCATGGTCATCCCGGCGATGCCAGCGCCTATGATCAACATATCCGTTTTTTGATCCAAGCCCTCGCCCCTTAGCACAACCATATGGTGATCATCCCAGCATAGATAAGGATGCTGAAGTAAGAAGCAAGCTGTCGTTTGTTCGGATCAAAACGACGGGCGCATCTCAAAATGCGGCGGGCGGAATTGCGGAGATCAGAGCTTTAGGCGATCAGCCCGACCATGGCGCACCAGACGCTGATTGAGACCGTCGGCCTCGGGCGCGCCATGCTCGAGCGCGAAAACAAAGGCGTGGGTCAGGAAAAAACAGGCCGCGTCGATGTCGCCCGCGGCTTCGCGCTCATCTGCGGCCATCGTGTAATATGTGACGAGGGCAGCTGGATCATTGCGCGCATGCGCATCCAGCAACAAGTCATCCAGCGTTGCCCTGTCCATTTCTGCTAAATCCACCTGCGATGTCGAGATTATTCGGAGCGTCCGTTCTCGATCTGCGTTGCCACCCAGTGGTGGAAGTTGTGCGTTGGGCCATCCATCGCTGGCGAGAACCGGCCGCCATCAAACAGCATACCATGTCGCCCTTTTTGCATGCCTTCGACGACAAAAACGTCTTCTTCGAAAACGGTTTTCCATAGTTGTGCATTCGAGGCGCGCAGCCCGTCATGTTCGGGTGTATCAGCCTCGCTTTTGGCATAGTAGAGCTCGATATGCTCAACCGTATTGCCCTGATCGACAGGTTCCAGGATGATTGCAAAGCTGTGATCGCGCTGAACGCCCAGCAAGACGTTCGGGTATAGAGCGATGTATTCCGCGCCTTCATCCCATTTGTCGCTGAGGCCCGGAAAATCAGGCATTGTTGCGCCATCCTGATCGGTCAACTGCCGATAGACCAACGTGCCCTGACCCGAATAATGCCCGCGCATTTCGATGTTGTAGTGATCTTCCAGCCGGGAATAGCTGTTGAGCCCCGGATGGACCCACGGCAGGTGATAGCTTTCGCAATAGTTTTCAACCGCCAGCTTCCAGTTGGTTTTGACCTCAAGTTTCAACGAGGATTCATCGCCGCCATGAAACAGGGGAGTTTCGAATTCTCTCCAGCGTTCCAGCAATTCTCCATGCGCATCCTCAAAGGCCGGGGCATTGCCGTCGACATTCACAAAGATCACATCGCGCCACACATGCGAACGGATACGCACCAGCCCAAGGTCTTCGTTTTTGACATCTTCATGTTTGTTCTGACCAGGGCCGCCGACATGGGGTGTCGCACGCAGCTCGCCTTTCAGGCTGTAACACCAGCTGTGATAGGGGCAGCGAATGGCGCCGCCGATTTTCTTGGGTGCATCCACAAGGATCATCCCGCGGTGGCGGCAGGTGTTTTGAAACACGCCAATCTCGCCATCACGGTCACGGACGATCAGCAGGGGCATGCCCAGAAAATCCACCGGTTTTGCATCACCGGGTTCTGGGACGTCTTTGCCAAATCCAATGCCGGACCAGTTTGCATAAAGAACCGATTGTCGCTCCTCGGCGAAAACGCCGGGGTCGACATAGTGTTCGTTTGGCAGGCCGTTGGCGGTGTTCACATCGGCCAGAACCGACGAAAGCGGGCTATGTTTGTTCATCAGGCTCTCCTGCGGCTGGATTGCATTGCAAAACCTATTGGCGGACAGAATGGGTTTTCATCAATATCAGAAAACCTCATCACAGGTTGAGTTGAATTAAACCGTCCCTTCGCGCACCTCTTGAATGATCCAATCTTTGAGCGCTCGGGCGTTGTCGGACAGCTCATCATCTGGCCGACCGACAAGGTAAAACTGGTTGGGTGCCGTCAGATAATGTGAGCCGATGGGAACCAGTTTGCCTGACTGCAACATGGGCTGAATCAACCGCTGCCACCCCAGTACCAGACCAGCCCCTTTACGGGCCAGTTGCAAAGCGACCGAATAGCTGTTGACCCGCGCCTCGGATGTCAGTCGTTCCTCATAACCCAGTTCGCGGAACCAATCTGGCCATGTGGTCCAGCTGTTGTCTTCGGAATCAAGATGTATCAGGCGTTGGGCTGCAATATCCTTTAACCCTGTTCGGTTCAGGCGCTCGGCCAATTCCGGGCTGCCAACCGGGATCAGGTTGTCACGATATAGCGGGGTGTGGTCCAAGTTTGCGTCACTGTCGCGCCCGTAGCGGATAAAGAAATCCAAGTCAGGACGATCCCGAAAAGGCCGGTCCTGCGAGATCTGGTCAACGCTGATCTCGGGCGCGTCTCGCCAGAACCGGATCACCGATGGGGACAGCCAAAGGGCTGCAACTGCGGTGGTTGAGCCCACGGTCACTTTTCCGCCAAGCGAGCGATCCCGTATGGTAGACAGGGTCTTTGAGATACGGGCGAATGAGGTCGACAGCGCCTCGTACAATGCTTTGCCATCATCGGTCAGATCAACGCTGCGGTGTTTGCGCTGGAACAGCGGTGCCTCCAGATACCCTTCGAGTGCTTTGATCTGATGGCTGACTGCGCCGGGCGTCACCGAAAGCTCTTCGGCGGCGTTTTTAAAGCTGAGGTGGCGCGCCGCAGCTTCGAAAGCCGCAAGGGTGGTCAGAGGCGGCAGTTTATAGTGGCGTCGGGACATTTCAGACCTGGCTGATTACAGATTAGTCTTGTTCGCGTGACTATGAAAATTTTTGCCATTGAAAGAAAGCAATTGATGCATCGAGAATACGGCAAATTGCCGGAACCGCGATCCACGGGTCGTCTAAACCTGTAAAAAGGTCGGTTTTGGTGCGACAATTTAGCAAGGGGCGCTTTACGCAAACAGAAGAACTTGGATCACATTCGGTATAGAACATGAAACACACTCGCCGAAACTGTGGGCCGCTTCACCAACGACCCGAAAAATGCGGGTCTGAATTGTCGCTATCGCGAATCAAGGAACGGTGAAGCCTCGTGGGCGTATTCCAAGAAAACAAGAACTGTAGGCGCGTCTGAACACACGGCTTGGGAAGCAGTAAGCAAACGATAACTTGAAGAATAATGAGAGGGCATCGCTCCTGCGGCAGCTCTCCGTCCCCTCGGATCGACAACACGGAGGAGAGATATGTCGGTACCTGAACCATTCACGGATCTTGAGATAGAAACGGCTGATGCCGGTTTCTATGAAAATTACAGCGTGCCGATTGCGCTGATCAGTAAGGGCATCATGGTGGCTCTTGTGCTGTGGGCGCTGGTTTTCCCCGCGAATGCCAACAGCACGTTGGGCAGCTGGAACGGCCGCTTGCTGGAAAGCTTCAATAGTTTTTATGTGATTATTGTTGGCCTGTTCTTCTTCTTTCTGGCGATCGTCGCCATTATTCCTTCAACCGGTAAGCGGATCATGGGTACACCGGGTGAAAAGCCCGAGTTCTCGAACTTCTCATGGTTTTCGATGATGTTCGGCGCCGGTTTGGGCGTCGGGCTGATGGTCTTTGCAACGGCTGAACCGCTGGGTCTGTGGGGTTCGAACCCCGTTGTTGTCTCGGGCGCGGTCGAGGGTAACAGCCCCGAAGCCTTGCAGTCGGCTTATCGCTTTACCTACCTGCATTATGGTTTCCATGCCTGGGCCATTTACGTGGTGACCGGCCTGTCGCTGGCTTACTACGCCTATACCCGCAACATGCCACTGACCATCCGGTCGGCGCTGACACCCTTGTTCGGTCGCCTGATGAACGGGTTCCTGGGTCATGTGGTCGACGTACTGGGTGTTGTGGCGACAATCCTCGGCGTCTCGGTGACGATTGGATATGGCGTCAGCCAATTCATCGATGGTGTATACGCGATCACCGGTATGCAATGGGTGATGGACCTGGGTGGCGAAGTCCCGACGCCAAGCAAAGTGGGTCTGATCTCGGGTCTGCTGGTCATCATGAGCCTGTCGATCATCTCGGCGGTTTCAGGTGTTGGGCGCGGGGTTAAGTACCTGTCGAACCTCAACCTGGTTCTGTCGATCATCCTTCTGGGAACATTCGTAGTGTTTGGGTCGTTCGTCTTCGCGATGACCACCTATGGTACAGCGATGGTGGACTACATCCTTCACTTCCTGTCACTGAGCTTTAGCGCCTATGGTCCAATGTCTGCGGATGCCTTCGCCGCTGGTCTGCCGGAAGCGGCACAGCCGATGGCTGGTGATCTGATGGCAGGCGCGACCAATGCCTGGGGCAGCTTTGATGGCTTCAAGGATGGCCTGACAGGTGCAGCCGCCGAGCTGGATGCCGAGACGCTGGCTGCAGTCTACGCAGCTGGTGAACAGGGCCGCCAGTTCGGATGGCAGGCCGGTTGGACCACGTTCTACTGGGCCTGGTGGATCGCGTTCTCGCCCTTCGTGGGCCTGTTCCTGGCGCGTATCTCCAAGGGTCGTTCGGTGCGTGAGTTCATCTTGGGCTGTGTCTTCGCACCAGCGCTGGTGTGCTTTGCATGGATGACCGTTCTGGGTGGCACTGCGATTGATCTGGAACTGGCAGGCGCTGCTGAAGGTGCGATCATTGGTGCATCGAACACCAACAAGCTGTTTGTGACGCTGTCCTACATGATCGATGGTGGGCTGCTGTCCATGCTGAATGTCATGTGCGTGATCCTGATCATGACCTTCCTGGTAACCTCGGCGGACTCGGGCATTCTGGTGATGAACACCATCATGTCGGGTGGCAGCCAGGAAACCGGGATCAAGCATCGTATCATCTGGGGTGTCATCCTGACGGCCGTAATCGGTGCGCTGATCCTGGCCGCAGGTGACAACAATCCGATGGACGCTTTGCGCAATGCTATGATCATCGGCGCGCTTCCGTTCACGATGGTGATGGGGCTGATGTGCATCTCGCTGGCCAAGGCACTGTTCCGCGACGGTCAACGCGACAAACACGAAGCCACAAACGCGCAGGCCGCTGAATAAGCTTCAAGCCTGAATATACAAAACCAGAACGCCGCCCCCTTGGGCGGCGTTTTTCGTGTCGCTTCCTGCAATCACATATCGCAATCAGAGAGGTAATCCCCGATTGATCCCGCCAAAGTAAGCGGGAAGAAGGAGGATTGCCCCGTGAACATGCGTACTACGACACGCGCCGGTGGGCGCTCGGCACGCCGCGCCATACGTACCGCTCCAAACTTCGAGATGCTGCCAGGACTGACCCGCGGCATCCCTCTGTGCGAAGTGATGGACGGAAGCCAAGTTGAGCGCATCGACACTGCATCGATGGACATCCTTGAAAACGTAGGCGTGCAGTTCCGCGACCCAATTGCCTTGGAAGATTGGAAGCGTGCAGGGGCCAAAGTCGAAGGTGAGTTGGTCTATCTGGATCGTGGCCTGGTGCGCGAGTTGCTCGTAACCATCCCGTCGGATTTCACATATCACGCGCGTGATCCGAATAAGAACGTGCGGCTGGGTGGGAAGCACTCGATCTTTGTGCCTATGACCGGTGCACCATTCCTGCGCGATCTGGACGATGTGCGCAGGAATCCAACACTGGACGATTTGGCAATGTTTCACAAACTCAGCCACATGATGCCCGCGCTGCATTCCTCGGCGCATCACATCGTCGAACCGTATGATCACCCGATCAGCCAGCGGCATCTGCGTATCACCTATTCGTCGATGAAACATTCGGACAAGACGTTCATGGGCATGACGACCAGCCCCAAGAATGCCGAGGACGTGATGGACATGTGCGCGATCCTGTTTGGCGAGGATTTCCTTGAGGATCACCCAGTCACCACCGGCAATTGCAACGGCAATTCGCCGTTGGTCTGGGATGAGACGATGCTGGGGGCAATGCGGGCCTTCTGTCGTCGCAATCAGCCGGTTTTGTGCTCTCCGTTCGTTTTGGGCGGGGCCAACACGCCTGCCTCCGTTCCCGCCACGGTCGCACAGCTGAATGCCGAGGCGTTGAGTGCGTTGGCTTACACGCAAGTGATCCGCAAAGGGGCTCCGGCGATCTATGGCCATTATCTGTCGACCGTCTCTATGAAGTCCGGCGCCCCGATGGCTGGCACGCCGGAAATCAGCCTGATGAACTTCATGATCGGTCAGATGGCGCGATACTACGACGTGCCTTGGCGTACATCGAACACTTTGGGCGGGGCCAAAACCTTTGATGCGCAGGCGGGGTATGAGTCGGCCACAACGCTGAGCGCGGTCATTCATGCGGGCGCGAACTATATCTGGCACAGCGCCGGGTGGAACGAGGCCGGGATGCACTGTTCCGTTGCCAAATTCATTGTCGACGCCGAGCAATGCGCGATGGCCTATCGCATGGCCGAGGGGCCAAAATGGGGTGATTTTGACGAAGCGCTTGCCGCGGTTCCCGACGTCGGACCCGGCGGGCACTATCTGGGCCATCCGCATACGCAGGACAATTTCCAGACGGCTTTCTTCATGCCCGAGATGTTTGATAACAACTCGATCGAACAATGGGTGGCCGAAGGTGAAGTTGAGATCACCGAACGTGCCCTGAACCATGCGCGTAAGTTGTTGGCCGAGTATCAACAACCGACGCTGGATATCGCCAAGAATGAAGAGTTATTGGACTATATCGCACGGCGTGAGCGAGAGATACCGGCAGCGGATGAACTGAATCAAAGCTACTAAGCAATCTCCCCGACCTGGCCCGTCTGCATATAGGCGGGCTCTTTTTTAATCAGGTCTTGGCGGCAGATGTGAAGCTTGCAGAAGCTGAAAAAGATCGGAGCGGCGTATGGTTGACATTGGCCTGATGCATTGGATGAGAATATGGAACTGAATGGAAAATCGGCGCTTGTAACGGGTGCTGCGGGTGGAATTGGCATGGCCTTGGTGCAGCGTTTGCGCGACGCGGGCGCTCGTATCGCAGTGGCGGATCGAGATGTCGACGGGATCGGTGCCGAAGCGCATTTGCCGGGGGATCTTTTGGACCCCGATTATACCGATGGTCTGCCAAGTGCGGCGGCTTCGGCTTTGGGCGGTTTGGACATCGTCATAAATAATGCCGGTGTCATAACACGCGGATCCGTTACTGAGACGTCAGACAATGATTGGTCTTTGTCGCTGGGTGTAAATATCGAGGCCCCGTTTCGCATCTGCCGCGCCGCAATCCCAATCTTGGCCAATGTCGGGGGCGGAGCTATCGTCAACACGGCCTCATGCTGGGGTTTGCGTCCGGGGCCTAACCATGCGGTCTATTGCATGACCAAGGCGGCCATTGCGTCCTTGACCCAATGTATGGGGATGGATCACGCGCACCAGGGCATTCGCATCAATGCGGTTTGTCCGAACGAAGTGAATACGCCCATGCTGCGCTCTGGTTTTAAAAAACGGGGGTTTGATCCGGACACAGCGGTGGCTGAGCTAGGGCAAACCGTACCACTGGGCCGGATCGCCGAGCCCGAAGACATTGCCGATGTCGTACTGTTCCTTGTGTCAGACGCGTCGCGCTATGTGTGCGGCACGTTGGTTGAAGTGAACGGAGGCAAACCTGTTTCATGATGCGATTTGAAGGCAAAACAGCGCTGGTAACAGGCGGTCGCAGCGGCATTGGCCGCGCTGTCGCGATACGGCTGCAACAAGAAGGCGCGCGCGTTTTTACGGCACAACGCGGGGCGGATGATGATTTCGAAGGGATCACCGCAGATTTCACCGATCCCGCTACGCCGCAGCGCGTGATTGACGCAGTCATCGCCAAGGCCGGACGTCTGGATGTTCTGGTCAACAATTCAGGTATGATGCAGGAGGCGTCGGTTGAAGCGATGAGCTTGCAAGACTGGCAGCGCACGCTGTCTGTCAACCTGACGGCGCCTTTCATGATGATCAAAGCCGCGCTGCCGCACCTGCGCAAAACGCAGGGTTCCATTGTGAATACCGGATCGATTGAGGGGCTGGGCAGCAACCCGGGTCATGCCGCCTATTGCGCGTCAAAGGCGGGGTTGCATGGCCTGACCCGTGCGGTTGCTGTCGATCATGGGAAGGATGGTATCCGATGCAACGCGATTGCGCCCGGTTGGATCGATACCGATCTGAATCTGGACTATATTGACTCGATGCCTGATCCCGATGCGTTTCGTAGCAACATAGGCGGCATTCATCCGGTCGGTCGCACAGGACAGCCCAAAGAGGTTGCGGCCTTGGTCGCGTTTCTGGCATCGGACGATGCGTCCTTTATCACTGGGCAGGTTTATACAGTGGATGGGGGTAGGATGGCAAAGCTGAGCTTGCCTTGACGGGTTATTCTTTGCCCGAGCGCCACTCTTTCCACTTGAGGTAGCTGTTTGCGCCAATTGACGCGAGGGGTTCCGGCGGTAGGCGTGGGGGCGAGGGCTGTGCGGTGAAATGATCGGCGATTTCGGATTTGCCCAGCAGGATAAGTTCCGCGACGCCCATGCCCTGTAACGTTCCACGTGCGATGCCCAGTCCGTTCTGACAGCAGGCCGAATAAATGCCGCTTTCAAGCTCCCCAAACGCAGCGGATCCGTTCCGGCTGAGGCACAACATCCCAGCCCAACGATGCTCCATCTGCAGATCGGGCAGGTGCGGGAACCGTTCGCGGAACTTACGATCATGCACGCGGCCAGCCTTGCTTAGCCGCGCCTCAGATGTCTCAAGATCAGGATGAAAGCTAGAGGATGTGCGGACCAAAATACGGTCGCCATAGCTGCCTGAAACGCGCCTGACCGATGTACCCATTGGGTTCGCAGGTGTAATAGACCAGCGTGATCGTCCACCAAGCGTTTTGATCTGTTCGGGCGTCATCGGTTCCGTCAGTGACGCGTAGAGACAGATATGCATCAGGCGCCGGGCATAGAATCCGAAGCTTTCGAGATGGCCATTATTGGCCAGAATGATGCTGCCGGTGGTGACCTTTGCCTCGGGCGTCTGCACAAGCCACCCATTGCCTTGCCTCTCGAACACCGTGACCGGAGAGCGTTCGAATATCCGCACCTGTTCCGACAACGTTTTAGCCAAAGCACGCACATAGGTTGCCGGTTGGATCATCACCGTTCCCGGTGCATAAAGCGCTGACGTGTAATGCGAGCTGCCGGTGATCTCACTGATCTGCTGGCGATCATACAGCGTATGTGGCTCGCCCAGCTTCTTCAGATGCGCGGCGAACTCCAGGTTGTGGGCGTCACCGCCGGATGTTGCCGCTGCATTGAACTTGCCGCATGGATCAAAGGCTTCCTGCGGCAGATTGCATTCGGTAGCAACATGGGTCGCAAAGGCGATGGCTTTACGGTTCAGCGCGATAGCAGCGCGATCCGATTCCAACGCATCGCCTACATAGTTATCCGAGGCCAGGTCATGCGGCAGATCGATCATGAACCCTGAATTACGACCAGCGGACCCTTCGGCAATATGCCCGGCCTCAAGCAAGACAACCCTGAGCGACGGGTCGATCTGATGCAGGCGCCGTGCGGCACTGAGGCCCGCGAAGCCACCACCGACGATGGTGACATCAGCGCTCAAGTCCTCGCTGAGCGCTGGCAAAGCCTTCCTAGGGGGCAGAATAGCGTTCCACCCGGCCGGACCTGTTTGCCGAGGAAGCCGTTTGGCCTCGAACCGCGTCAATCCACGGCCTCGTCCGCATCATCAGCCAGATCAATCCAGATGGTCTTAAGCTGGGTGTACTGATCGTGGGCATGAACCGAGTTGTCGCGCCCACCAAAACCCGATTGCTTGTAACCACCAAAGGGTGTGGTGATATCGCCTTCGCCAAAGCTGTTCACCGTAACCGTACCCGCACGGATTGCACGCGCGCCGCGAATGGCGCGTTTGGCGTTGGCCGTGAAGATTGAAGCGCAGAGGCCATAATCCGTGTCATTGGCGATTTTGACGGCTTCGTCGAAGCCGGATACCTCGATCACCGACAAGATGGGGCCAAATATCTCCTCGCGCGCCAGGGTAGCATCGTTTCCGGGAACCTCGACCACTGTAGCCTCGACAAAGCCATCTGCAGCTTTGCCACCGATAACCACATTCTCGGCTTGATCCAAATACCCGCAAACCTTGGTGTAGTGCCCTTTGCTCACCAGCGCGCCCATGCGTGTTTCCGGGTCCAACGGGTCGCCGATATTCCACTGCTTGGCGTGATGCGCGATACGTTCCAGCAGTTCTGCCTTCACATCCTTATGCACGATCAGACGGGATGAGGCCGAGCAGTTCTCGCCCATGTTCCAGAATGCGCCGTTGACCACATGCGCCGCCACGCGGTCGAGGTTTTCGGCATCCTCCACTACGATCGCGGGGTTCTTGCCTCCCATCTCAAGCACCACCTCTTTGGCGTTGCTTTCGGCGGAATAGGTCAAGAAGCGTTTGCCGGTCACGGTCGAGCCTGTGAAGGACACCATATCGATATCCATATGCCGCCCGATGGGTTCTCCAACCTCTGGGCCACCGCCCGGAACGATGTTCAGAACGCCCCGCGGAAGGCCCGCTTCCATCGCCAGTTCGGCCAGGCGCAGGGCCGTCAGCGTTGTTTCAGTTGCTGGTTTCACTACTACCGAACAGCCTGCTGCCAAAGCAGGTCCGATCTTCCACGCCAGCATAAGCAAAGGGAAGTTCCAAGGCAGTACCAGCCCCACAACCCCAATCGGTTCACGCACCACCATGGCAATGTGGTCATCACTGGCGGGCGAGACCTGATCGTAGATTTTGTCAATCGCTTCGGCATGCCATTTCAGGCAATGGATTGACTCGGGAAGGTCCACGGTTTCGCAATCGTAGATGGTCTTGCCGCTATCGATGCTTTCCATCACCGCCAGTTCCCGCGCATTGCGTGTCATTAGTTTGCAGAGCCGGATCAACACATCCTTGCGGTCGGAGGGGTGCAGTTTGGACCAGCGCCCATCGTCAAACGCCTCGCGCGCTTTTTCGACGGCAAAATCCACATCCGCCGCACCGCACGCCGCGATATCGGTCAGCTTGTCGCCGGTGGCTGGGTTTACCGTCCCGAATGTCTCTCCCGAGATCGCCGGGCGGAATGCGCCGTCGATGAAGGCTCCGGTGGGCAGGGTCAGACCTGCAGCGATGGATTTGTATTCGTCCAATGTCAGCAGTTCCATGCCTTAACCCTCCGCTACAATATCTGCGATTTTCTTTTTCAGTACGCGCGTCACCTGTTCCAACGCGCGCTTGTCATCCTTGTTCAGACCTTTCAGAGGCGCCCGCATTGTGCCTGCGTCGATCCCGTTCATGGTCACACCATGCTTGATGGTCTGGATGAACTTGCCGCCCTGTTCCAACACCCGCATCAGTGGCATCATGGCCGACATGATCCGGCGGCCCTTGGTAAAGTTACCTTCGATCACACAGGCCTGATACAGCGCAACATGTTCGACCGGCAGGAAGTTTGATCCGCCGCAGACCCAGAATGGCGCGCCCCAGGCGAAGAATTCCAGCGCCTGATCATCCATGCCGCACCCCAGTTGAATATGCGGGTAATCCCGCGCCAGCAGATGCACCCGGTTGATATCGCCCGAGCTTTCCTTGATGCCACAAAAATTTCGACTGCGCCCAATGCGGTCCAGAAACTCTTCGCCCATCATCGTGCCCGTGCGATGGGGATAGTTGTACAGCATCACGGGCAGGTCAGCCGCCTTGTCAATGGCCAACGCGTTCAGCGCGTTTTCACGGTCGGTCGGAACTGAATAGGGCGGGCTGGCCAGAAGGATGGCATCAGCGCCGATTTCGCGGGCACCCGAGGCCAAGGCGATCGAATCCGGTGTCAGCATCGCGCCAGTGCCGACGACCAAGGGCAAACGGTCCTTCAGCTGTTCATGCGCGAACCGTGCCAATTCTAACCGTTCTTCGACTGTCTGGGCATAGTTCTCACCGGTCGACCCACCCGAGATCAGGCCGTGAACGCCATGTTCGATAAGGTATTCGATCACCTGCGCCAGCGCGTCCCAATTCACGCTGCCATCGTCGTGATAGGGCGTGACCACCGGGGTATAAATCCCCTCAAACTTGAAAATCGGGTTCATTCCGTCCTCATGCAGGTTTCGAAAGAGGGGACAGGCCCAAAGGCACATCCAAGGCGTCGGGCATCACAAACAGTTCGATCTGATCGCGCGACAGGTTCCAGTGTTTTTCGGCGAGCTGCGCAGCCGCCGCCTCATCGTTCGCCTCGATGGCGGCGATGATGGCGTCATGCTGGGTGCTGGCTTCTGACAGATTTTCGGTCATTTTTGCGGTTTGAGGCCGATAGAACGTCATCCCGATCCGTGCGTGATCAATCAGCAATCTGTTGAAGGACGGCAGCAGGTAAACATTGCCCGACATCTCTCCCGTCAGTTCATGAAACCGATTGTTGGCGAGTGCGCGATCCGCTGCCGAACCAGAGCGGAGGGCTGTTTTAAACGCCAACTGAGCAGTTTTTAGGTCTTCGATTTGCGCAAGCGTCGCGTTCCGGGCTGCCAGACGCAGGACCGCGCCATAGATCATTGGGGCCGCCAGAAAGAAATCGCGCAAGGTGGTGTGGGACATCTCGGATACCCGCGCGCTGCGATTGGTGCGCAGGTCCAGATAGCCTTCGCCCCCCAATTGCCTGAACACTTCGCGCAAAGGGGTTCTGGACAGGCCAAACTCATCCGACAGAAGCGCCTCATCCAAGTCCGTGCCCGGCTGAAAGCGCAATGTCAGGATCGAGACTTTCAAATGCTCCATCAAATCGGCTTTCCGAGATTTGGGATCGTCTTTCATCTGACCTCCGAGGTTTCGCAGCATTCGAATCGCGGCTTCGGCGCTCCAGATATGTATGCGAAAAAAATACAACTTGTATACAGTAAAAAATAATGCAGCTTGAACCACTGTTATAGTTCCGGCCGGAATCGGCCCTTCGAGTGGAAGCCCCAATGCGTCAGACGCGGCATATCACCTTCATTTTGGTTGAGGAGTTTTCTCACCTTGCGTTTTCATGCGCGGTCGAACCGCTGCGCATTGCCAATTGGGTCAGTGAAGAGCAGCTTTATGATTGGTCTATGATTTCCGAAGACGGTGAGCGCGCGGTTTGTTCAAATGGGCTGGTTACATTGGTTCATGGCGGTTTGGATGACATACCAAAAACAAACCAGCTGTTTGTTCTGTCCGGCATTCACATGCGCAATCACGTTACACGGCCTTTGCTGGCAACGCTTAGGCGTGAGCGCGCACAGGGCACATCCATCGGTGCCTTGTGCTCGGGCGCTTGGGTGCTGGCCAAAGCAGGGTTTCTGGACGGGATGCAGGCTGCGATTCACTGGGAATACCACGATGCCTTTATGGAAGCCTTTCCCGAGGTCAATCTGGTGCGCAGTGTTTTTGTCGCGGATGAGAAGCATATCACCGCCTCAGGAGGCACCGCGACCGCTGATTTGATGTTGCATCTAATCGAACGCGACCACGGGGCTGAGCTGGCCGTCGCGGTGGCCGATCAGATGGTCTACAATGCGGTGCGCAATGCAACCGCAAAGCAACGCGTTTCGCTGCAGTCGCGCAACGGTATGCGCAACTCCCACCTGGCCAGGTCGATAGAGATCATGCGCGACAGTATCGAAACGCCGGTGTCGCCGTCTGAGATTGCGGAGAGGCTGGGAATCTCAACGCGCCAGCTTGAACGTTTGTTCGGAAAATACCTGAACACCTCACCCAAGAAATACCTGATGGAGATGCGGCTGGAGCGTGCACAAAAGCTGCTATTGCAGACCGAAGCCTCGATTACCGAGGTCGCGTTCGCCTGCGGATTTGAAAATCCGGGCCATTTCTCGCGCGTGTACAGGTCAAGCTTTGGTGTGACACCGCATTCTCAGAGAAACAAATTGGATTGATCTTCCCGGCTATGTGGTAGGGTGAGCATAATGGTCGCAAAATGGGGACTCACTATGCCCACCCCCTTGGCCGACCATGAACCCCCTCGTTAAAATCTGACTAGTAAACTGATCGATCGGATAAGGTTGAACTACACAGCGAAACTGGCAGAACTATTACAATATCATGACAGTTTTGGGCGCGATTGTGACACAATGATTAATATGTCGTCCTCTTTGTTAACGTAACCTGTGTTTCGTGGGCTTGGCTAAGGCCCTGGCGTCATCGGCAGTGCAATCAGGTCGCAGTTGGGTTTCGGCTTCTTGGGCCGATGGTGACAACTCAGAGAAAATAGACAACACTCGCCAGGCGATCGCAGAATGTCGTGTCGGGCAGGTAGAGTGAACAAAATGACGCTAAAGGCGCTTCCCAAACTGGTGGTTCAGATTCCGTGTCTGAATGAAGAAGAAACCTTACCTGCCGTCATTCGCGACATCCCGCGCGATATCTCTGGCGTGGGGGTGGTCGAGCTTCAGGTCATTGATGACGGATCAACGGATCGCACCAGTGAGATCTCAAAAGAACTTGGTGTTGAGCATGTTGTTCGCAACCGCGGCAACAAAGGGCTTGCTCGTTCGTTTCAGATAGGGATCGACAACGCCTTGGCCCAGGGGGCGGATATCATCGTTAACACGGATGGTGACAACCAATATTCCGGTGCATCCATCCCTGATCTGATTGCACCCATTCTGGCTGGGAAGGCTGACGTGGTCGTCGGAGATCGGAAGCCCGGCGAAAACCAATCGTTCTCACCCGTTAAGCGGATATTGCAACGGGTTGGCAGCCGCGTCGTTTCTGGCTTTGCGGGGCTAGAGGTGAACGATGCCGTTTCGGGGTTTCGCGCCTATTCGCGCGATGCGGCGTTGCATATCAATGTCATGACCAAATTCAGCTACACAACCGAAACACTTATCCATGCTGGACAGACAGGCTTGAGTGTCGTGACCGTCCCTGTTGAGGTCAATCAGGTCGAACGACCATCGCGTCTGTTCAAGTCCATGCGGTCCTTCATTTCGCGCCAGATGGGGACCATCTTGCGTAGTTACGTGATGTACCGCCCGCTCAAAGCCTTTGCTACAATCGGTCTGGTGCTGCTGCTGATCGGGATCGTACCGATCGCGCGGTTCGTGTTTTTCTACCTGATCGGGGATGGCGACGGCAAAGTTCAATCGCTTGTCCTGGGCGGTGCCTTTGTGGTGATGGGGTATTTTACGATCATTATTGCTATCCTGTCGGAAACGATTGCGACGAACCGGCGCTTGCTTGAAGCGACCTTGCGCCGGGTGCGGGAGTTGGAGCAAAGGGCGGAGCATGCAGATCGTGCATAACGCTTCGCATTCGGGACTTGTGACATTTTGGGCAAGCAGGCCGTTTGCGATGGTTGCCCTTGTCGGAGCAGCCTATCTTGCGGTTTTGTGTTGGCTTGCGCCGGGCCTTTACCCTGAACCGTTTTTCGGGGGCGCTATCTATGATGGCTATTATCACGCCATCCTGAACGGGCATTTTGATTTACCGCCTCGGCTCTTGCGGTTCGAAGGACATTATACACCTGATGCTCAAGGTTATCTTTATCACGGGGCAGGGCCGTTGCTTCTGCGCTTTTTGTTCGGTTGGGCCTGGCCGTTCGAGTGGATCCCGATGGCGGGGTTTTCGATCTGGTTTTGGACCGCACTTGGAACACTGGGTTATCAGGTGGCGCTGAAAGATCTGATTGCTCAAACCGCGACGCAGGTGCAACGGGATGCTCAGGGTTGGGCAATCTTTTTTGCAGCAGCTTTGTGGGTTTGCGGACCTGCGACCCTGCTTGTGGTCAATCAATCGCTCTATCACGAACCTATTGCGCTCGCATATGGCGCGGCGGGTGTCTTTGTGGCGGTTTGGGTGCGCTTTAGTCAGGACAAGCTGCATCCTCTGCTGGCGTTTTCGGTATTGGCTTTGTGTGCAGCTATCACGGTGCATGCCCGCCCGAACCTGGCGATTGGACTGTATGTGGCTCTGACCGCCCTGTGCGGTTGGAACGTGATTAAACACGGTGTGCGACTGCTGCTGCCTGCGTTGGTTGCCGGAGCAATCCTGGGGGCCGGGGGGCTGCTCTATCTGGGTTTGAACACCCTCAGATTTGGCGGCGCTGCCGAAGTCCATGGATCGTTCGAGGTAAGCGAAACCCAATATGGTACGGTTTTCTGGGGGATAGAGCCTCAGGACTCCCCACGTGCGCAGGCATTTACCGAACATGGCCGATTTAATGTTGGGCGTATTCCACCGAATGCAGGATTGTATGCGTTTGACCTGCCTGCTCTGGAACTGACGCATCGCCCTTCGATGGCGATGTACAACCTATTCCAACGGGCGACCGAAGATCGTCTAGGGTATATCAGGGTCGAAGGGCCACGTTACGGGCTTTTGTGGCTTTGGTTGATTTGGTTCGGATTCGCAGCCATCGGTTTGACGCAGGTCAGGCGTGTAGACCATCTGGTGCTGGCCGCCGGTTTGTTGGTTGGCGTTCTGGTCACACTATCTTATGGGACGATCACGCTGAGATACCGTTTTGATCTGTGGCCGCTCATCGCGTTCCTGAGCTTTCTGGGGATATCCCGCGTTTTGGCGGGTGTTTCGAACGGTCATCAGCCAGGCATCTTCAAACGACTGGTTTTTGCCGCGGCGCTGATTGGAACGACAGTCACTGCGATGGCCACGTTTCAGTACACCGCTATGTTCCGCGAGATCGAAGGCAGTTTCTTCGCGCCATGGAGCAACGGCTACTGTATTGGTTTGGCCGAAGGCGTAGGGCTGCCGTCCGACCAGATGCCCGTGATCTGCCGGGCACCGACCGATTTGGAGGGTTAAGATCAGGATGCGTTTGCTAAAGTCTATCTATGTTAGCCTGTTGCGCATCTTGGCGGCGCTGGCCCAGGTAACCGGGCTTGCAGGATTTCTGGAGCGGCGGCGTGACAAAGGGCGCGGCTGGCATTGGATGTCCAGCCTGTTCGCAATCTACGATATTGATGCGATGGTCAACCTCGACGTGCCATGGTGGACCTACGACGCTATCGAGCAGGTGGACGCATTCCTGGCTTCCCGTCCGGTTCGTGTTTTAGAATATGGATCGGGCGCCAGTACAGTTTGGCTGGCCCGTCGCGCGGCATCCGTGATCAGCGTTGAACATGACGCGCCTTGGTACAAGGCCGTCACTGCCAAACTGCCTATGATCGAGGGCTTGTGCACCACCGAGGTCAAACTGGTTGAGGCAAGTAGTGATGCGCCCGCTGACGCTCTGTATCTTTCAGAAAAAGCCAATGGTTCTCGGGCAAATTTTACAGCCTATGCCATTGCAATAGATGACGAAGATGGGCTTTTTGATCTGATCGTCGTGGATGGTCGCGCGCGTCCAGCCTGCTTGAAACATGCAATCCCCAAGCTGGCACCGGATGGGATCATCGTGTTCGACAATTCTCATCGCGCGCGCTACCGCCAATCGATCAAAGATTGCGGGTTGTCCGAAACCAGGTTGCGCGGGCTGGTTCCGACCTTGCCTTATCCAGATCAGACCTCGATCCTGCGCGCCGAACCGGCGGGATAGGCCGATGCCGGTGGCGCATCTGCTCAAGGATAAGGTGCTACGTCGAAGACTGGTGCGCGGGCTTGGCCTGCTGGTTCTGGCGCTGTCCGTCATTTTCATCGGACGCGAGATTGCACGCAATTGGGACGCGCTGATCAGCTTCGATCCACCCGAGGGGTTCTTAATACGCTGCGCAGTGATGGTTGCTCTATATTCAGCGTTGCTGTTTGTGCTGGCCGAGATGTGGCACCGCATCGTGCAACTATTCGGACCCGAGCCGCGCCGCCGGACGTATCGGTCATTCACTCTCTCTCAAATCGCGCGATACGTACCCGGCAATGTTGTCCACCTTTTGGGACGCGCTGTTTTGCTGCGCGGCGGGACGCTGAGCGACAAGCAGTTGGCCATGGCAACCTTGGTGGAACTGATTTGCTTACCCGTTGCCGCTTTGGTGATCTTGGTAACTGGTGTTTGGTTCGTGCCTTTTGACATTCTACCGTTCGAAGCCATAGGCCCTGTCTGGCCAATGCTTACGATTTCAATCGCTGTTCTGCTATCCCTGGTACTGGTTTTTTTTGCCGTCAAGCAGAGCCTCACACTCTCTGCTTTGCTCTTGATTTCGTTTCTTGCGATCGCATTTCTTCTGGGTATGAGCTCCGTCGCCGCCTGGGTCCTGAGCGCAATCGACGATGTCCCAATAGGTGTCGCGGCGCTTGCCGCTGTTGTCTCTTGGCTGATTGGGTACGCGACGCCTGGTGCACCAGGCGGTTTAGGCCCTCGCGAAGCCGCGTTCATCGCAATTTTAAGTGGCGCTACGACACCCGGTTCAGCCCTGATCGCTGCGGCTGTTTTCCGGCTGATTACCGTCGCTGGGGACGTTGTGTGCTTTGCGATAGGGGTTGCCTTTTTTAGGCGTTAGCGCGGGTATGCGGATAACCCGTGTCGAATTATCCTCCGTTTTGCCTATCGAAGGCATGAAGAGGTGAGATTGGGCTATTTGGCAGGTACCAAGACACGTGGAGTAGAGAACTATCGCATGTAAGTTATCAAGTAAACGAGGGCAAAACCGGTCAAATGCACCGATTTCGAGTCTTCTGAACTATCGTGGATTCTGATGGTGCTGCTGGAGAGAATTGAACTCTCGACCTCTCCCTTACCAAGGGAGTGCTCTACCTCTGAGCTACAGCAGCATCGTGGGCGGGTGATTAGACGCAAACGAAACGCGGCGCAAGGGTATCTGGACGGTTTTTTTCGCCTCCTGTAGAGAAAGACCATGGCAGAGAAAAATGCACAAAAAAATCACGGCAAATCCGGGAATGCGCGCGAAGAACGCCTGAAGGCTGCGTTAAAGGCGAACATGGCGCGGCGTAAGGCGCAGGCTAAGGCGCGGGCCGCTTCCAGAAACAAAGCCGACAAAGACGAGGGATAAGAGCAGATGGATTCGATTCTGGTGACGGGCAACGGCCCGCTGAACGGACAAATTCCGATTGCGGGGGCCAAGAATGCGTGCCTGACGCTGATGCCTGCGACGCTTCTCAGCGAAGAACCGCTGACTTTGACCAACGCGCCACGCCTCAGCGATATCAAGACCATGACAGCGCTGCTGCAATCGCTTGGGGCCGAGGTGTCCGGGCTGCAGGACGGACAGGTGATCGCGATGTCGAGCCATGATCTGACCAGCCAGACGGCGGACTATGACATCGTGCGCAAGATGCGGGCCTCAAATCTGGTGCTGGGGCCGTTGCTGGCGCGATTTGGGCAGGCGGTCGTGTCGCTGCCGGGTGGCTGTGCGATTGGCGCGCGTCCGATGGACCTGCATGTCGAAGGGCTCGAGGCTCTGGGCGCCGAGATCGAACTGAAAGACGGGTATCTGCATGCCAAGGCTCCGGGCGGTTTGAAAGGCGCGGTGCATGAGATGCGCTTTGCCTCGGTCGGAGCGACCGAGAACATCGTCATGGCAGCAACACTTGCCAAAGGCACCACCGTTCTGAAAAACGCCGCGCGTGAGCCTGAGATTGTCGATCTGGTCGATTGCCTGCGCAAAATGGGCGCGCAGATCGCGGGTGAGGGCACCTCGACCATCGAAATTCAAGGCGTGGATCGGCTGCACGGGGCGACCCATCAGGTAGTGACCGACCGGATCGAGCTGGGCACATATATGCTGGCCCCGTCCATCTGCGGTGGCGAGGTTGAATTGCTGGGCGGGCGCATGTCGCTGGTCGAATCGTTCGCGGCCAAACTGGACGCGGCGGGTGTAAGCGTTGAAGAAACCCAAAAGGGCCTGAAAGTGGCGCGTAAGAACGGGCGTGTGACAGCCGTAGATGTGGTCACCGAACCCTTCCCGGGCTTCCCAACCGACCTTCAAGCCCAGATGATGGCGCTGATGTGCACGGCCGAGGGCACCTCGGTCTTGGAGGAGCGTATATTCGAGAACCGCTTTATGCATGCGCCCGAACTGGTCCGCATGGGAGCGCAGATCGAGGTGCATGGCGGAACAGCGACTGTGACAGGTGTTGAGCGTTTGAAGGGCGCGCCCGTCATGGCGACAGACCTGCGCGCTTCTGTTTCGCTGATCCTGGCAGGGCTTGCCGCCGAGGGTGAGACCACGGTAAGCCGGGTGTACCATTTGGATCGTGGCTATGAACATGTGGTGCGCAAGCTGGAAGGTGTGGGTGCCAAAATCGAACGGATCAAGGGCGAATGACAGACGCAAGTTTCGAAGACGGGCGCGAGGCCCCATTGAACCTGGGGGCCGAGGATGCAGATGATCTGCAGGTCATCTCGACCCTGTCGCAAGACGCTGTGTTCCCGGTGACCGAGATGACATGGCAGCCCTCGCAACGGCGTTTTGGGTTGCTTTTGAACCGGTTCCGGTGGGAGGATAAGGACGCGGCTGCCCGTCGCGACCGCCCGTTTGAGCGTGTGCAGTCTGTGCTGGTTTTTGATTCAGTCTTGTCAGTCTCCAGCCAGGGCATAGATCGCAGCGACAAAGATATGATTTTGTCGCTGCTGTCCGTCGATTTTGAGCCCGGTGAAGATGGGTCCGGACTGATCTTGCTGACCTTGGCGGGGGATGGTGCAATCCGGCTGAAGGTCGAAGCGATCGATGCAACGCTGAAGGATGTGACACGCCCTTATCTGGCGCCCTCAGGGCAGGCTCCGCATCATCCAGAATAAGCGCGGCATATCGCAGGCGTTCGTGAATACCGCCCAAAAGCCGGTTCTGCGCCGTGCCACCGTGTTCGACGTGTTTCAGATGAGCCGGTTGTTGATCCGGTCCATTACCCATCTGTGTGCGGCGGATCATGGAAACGATCCGCGCCTTATATCGCTCTGGACGGCCAACAAAGACCCGCAGAGCATTCGGGGCTGGGTACAATCCGGTTCCGAGCTTTGGGTGGCTGAGTTGAGCGGTCAGATTGCCGCTGTTGGCGGTGTTCGGCGAGGGAGCAAAATTTCGCTGCTCTATGTTGATCCATGGTACATCCGACACGGCATTGGGCGTGCTTTGCTGGCACGGTTAGAGCAGGAGCTTGCAGATCAGGGATGCGTGCAGGCTTCCTTGGAGGCGACGCATACCGCGCGCGCGTTTTATCTGCGCGATGGTTGGGCGCAGACCGGCGACCCGGAAGAGTGGCACGGGATGACCCAATTCCCCATGCGCAAATCGTTGCACCTTGCCAAGAAGGGTTGAGACCTGCTGGCCCCAGCGATATGTCCGCTTGGAACGTTTCGGAGTGCCAGATCATGCCCGTTTTCCTTGAGACCACATCGCCCGAGTTTGAAGCCGCCTTTCAAACTCTGCTGTCTGCCAAGCGCGAAGACAGCCCGGACGTGGACGCGGTTGTGGCCGAAATCATCGAAGATGTACGAGCGCGCGGTGATGCAGCGATCATTGAACTGACCGCCAAGTTCGACCGGTTGGACCTGACACCAGATACGCTGGCGTTCAGCGCGGCTAAGATCGCGGACGCTGTAGAACAGGTCTCTGCCGAAGATCGAGCCGCGCTGGAATTGGCTGCGGCTCGTATCCGGGCCTATCACGAGCGGCAGATGCCGTCTGATCAAAGTTGGACGGATGAAAGCGGTGCGACGCTGGGTTGGCGTTGGTCCGCGGTCTCTGCGGCGGGCCTCTATGTGCCGGGTGGGCTGGCATCCTACCCGTCATCCGTGCTGATGAACGCGATTCCGGCCAAGGTGGCGGGTGTTGGGCGGTTGGCGATCGCGGTGCCGACACCGGACGGTCAGGTCAATCCACTTGTTCTGCTGGCTGCGCAATTGTCCGGTGTGGATGAAATCTACCGGATCGGTGGTGCCCAGGCCATCGCCGCGCTGGCCTATGGGACGCAGACTATTGCTGCTGTGGACAAGATCACGGGGCCTGGAAACGCATTTGTTGCGGCGGCCAAACGGCGCGTCTTTGGCAAGGTGGGCATCGATATGATCGCCGGGCCGTCCGAGATTCTGGTGATCGCTGACAAAGACAATGATCCGGATTGGATCGCCTTGGACCTGCTCAGCCAAGCGGAACACGACGAAAGCGCCCAGTCGATCCTGATCACAGATGATGCCGCCCTTGGTCGAGCCGTTGCGCAGGAGGTTGAAAAACGTCTGGAAACCTTGCAGCGGCGTGAGATTGCGGGGGCCAGTTGGCGGGATTTTGGGGCTGTCATTACCGTGCGCGATTTGAGTGAGGCTGCGACCTTGTCAAACCGCATCGCACCCGAACACCTTGAGCTTTGCGTGGCAGACCCGGTGGCGCTGAGCGAAAAGACCATCCACGCCGGAGCGATTTTCCTGGGGCAATACACGCCCGAAGCCATTGGCGACTATGTCGGTGGGCCGAACCACGTTTTGCCCACGGCACGCTCGGCACGGTTTTCATCGGGTCTGAGCGTCATGGACTTTCTCAAGCGAACGACGCTCAGCCAGATGACACCCGCAGCCCTGCGTGCCATCGGCCCGGCGGCTGAGCAACTGGCACAGTCTGAAAGCCTTGAGGCGCATGGGCTGTCTGTCAGCGCGCGTTTGAATCGGTTGAATGGATGAGGTGACGCAAAGGCGTATCGAAAGCGCAGCGTGGATACATTGCCGAACGATATCGCTTGTTATAGGTCTGGGCGGACGACAAGGAATGTGACCGTAAAGATGACCCGTATTTCGCATATCGAACTGGATGACCGTAACCTGCCCCCGCCGACCCCAGAGATCGAGCAGGAGCGTAAGGTTGCCATCTTTGATCTGCTGGAAGACAACAGCTTTGCCCTGCCCGCACGTGACGATCGTGCTGTTCCAGACGGACCATACCATCTGCACTTATCGATCCGTGACAAACGTCTGGTTTTCGACATCGCCACCGAAGGCAGCGAGAAAGCGGCCGAGTTCCACCTATCGCTTGGACCCTTTCGACAGGTGGTCAAAGACTACTTCCAGATCTGCGAAAGCTATTTCAACGCGGTGAAAACCTTGCCACCAAGCCAGATCGAAACCATCGACATGGCGCGCCGGGGCATCCATAACGAAGGCAGCCGTGTTTTGCAGGAACGACTTGAGGGCAAGGCCGATGTGGACACAGACACTGCCCGCCGCCTGTTCACGCTGATCTGCGTGCTGCATTTCGGGGGGTAACGCGTGAAGCCTCTGCCGCAGTCGGTCCTGTTTTGTTGCGACCACAACTCGGTTCGGTCCCCGATGGCCGAAGGCATCATGAAGAAGTTTTACGGCACCGGCACATACGTGCAATCCGCCGGTGTCTATAACGATCTGGAGATCGACGGTTTCTGTATCTCAGTCTGCCACGAGATTGGTGTTGAACTGTCGCGCCATCGCTCGCGGTCTTTTGACGAGATGCAGGAGTGGGGCGACGACCTAAGCTCGTTTGATCTGATCGTCGCGCTATCACCTGCAAGCCAACGCAAAGCGCTGGATCTGACGCGGGTTTTTCACCTGGATGTCGATTATTGGCCAATAATGGACCCTACCGGGATGGGTGAGACGCGCGAAACAAAGCTACACCACTACCGACAGACCCGCGATCAGATCATCAAGCATCTGAAAGACCGCTGGGGCGAACCAACGGAGTGACCCATGAAACAGACCGTTCAAACCTATTTCGATGCCTTCAACGCCGGGGATCTAGACGGCATGCTGGCCTGTTTGTCCGATGACGTGGCCCATCACGTGAACGAAGGCCAGATTCGCGTCGGCAAAGAGAAATTCGCGGCTTTCTGCGCCCATATGAACCGCTGCTATAGCGAGAACCTGACCGACATCGTAGTGTTCGAGGCCGAAGGCGGCACCCGTGCGGCAGCCGAGTTCATCGTCAACGGCACCTATCTGGAAACCGACGAAGGGTTGCCGGATGCCCACGGTCAAACGTATCGCCTGCCGGCCGGGTCGTTCTTCGATCTGAAAGACGATAAAATCACTCGCGTCACTACTTTCTACAACCTTGCGGATTGGACCAAGCAGGTCTCGAATGGCTGAGGTCACCGCGGTCCGCGCCCTGACCGGAGCGGCGCTTGAGGCTGCTCTGGACGACGTGGCACGCCTGCGGATCGAGGTGTTTCGGGCTTGGCCGTATTTGTACGACGGTGATCTGGAGTATGAGCGGACGTATCTGCAATCCTACCGCGACAGTGACAAAGCCATTGTTGTTGGCGCGTTTGATGAGGATCGTCTGGTTGGTGCTTCGACTGGCGCACCGCTGATGGATCACGCCGATGATTTCGCAGCGGCCTTCGATGGCACGGGTCTGGACTTGTCGCAGATCTTCTATTGTGCGGAATCTGTCCTGTTGTCTGACTATCGCGGGCAGGGCGTCGGGCATAAGTTCTTTGATTTGCGTGAAGCTCATGCCCGGGAGCTGGGCTTCGCCAAATGCGCTTTTTGTAGTGTGCAACGCCCAGCGGATCATCCGCTCAGACCCGAAAACTACCGACCGCTAGATGGGTTCTGGCGCGCGCGAGGATATGAGCCTTTGCAGGGTGTAATCGCGCAGTTTTCGTGGAAGGATATGGGGGAAGAGGGCGAAACGCTCAAGCCGTTGCAGTTTTGGATCAGAAGTCTTTGAGACGATTTTGGATCACGTTTATGTCCTTGGATGATGATACGCTACCGTCCGGTATCTGGTTTCTTTTAGGATATGAGTAACAAAGCCCATGATGGGTCTGTCTCAGGTTCTTTGTCGTGTCTTTGTGCGAGAGGTTCGTAATGAAAGTCGCCACTGCTGCATATAACCTTGAATGGCTCGATAGCTGGGCGCAATACGAGGATAAGCTGGATCGTTGGGTTTCGGATGCCGCTGAGCAGGGCGCTGAGTTACTGGTGTTCCCAGAATACGGCGCGATGGAGCTGTCTACGTTGGATGGTGCGGACGTCGCCGCTGACCTCGAACGATCAATTCGCGCGGTCTCGGACCGGGTGCAAGAGGTGCAGGCCCTGCATCAGCGTCTCTCTCAGGCGTACAATACTCATATACTGGGCGCGTCAGCCCCGGTTGCGAGTAACGTAGGTCGCCCCGTGAACCGCGCGGTGCTTTATACGCCAAACGGTCGGCATGATCATCAGGACAAGCAGATCATGACCCGGTTCGAGCGCGAAGAGTGGGACATCGCCCCCGGTGGACCGCTCAAACTGTTCGATACCGCGCTGGGCAAGATCGGCATTCTGATCTGCTATGACAGTGAGTTTCCTTTGCTGGGCCGCGTCCTGAAAGAAGCGGATATTATCCTGGTCCCGTCCTGCACCGAGGCGCTTTCGGGGTACTGGCGGGTCCGCATCGGGGCGATGTCGCGTGCATTGGAAAACCAATGCGTGACGGTGATGGCCTCGTTGGTTGGTAACAATGACTGGTCCGAAGCAGTGGATATGAACACCGGCACAGGCGGCATCTTCGGCCCGCCCGACAAAGGGTTTCCGCAGACCGGCGTTCTGGCCGAGGGTACTCTGAACCAGCCCGGCTGGACCTACGCCGACATCAATCTGGGCGCCATCGCCAACGTCCGCGAGGATGGGCATGTCCTAAACCGCGCGCATTGGGACGAGCAAAACCCTCGAGTCGAAACGGTCACAATCTCAACGCTTTAATGATTCTGGCCTTGAAATAAGGCCGAAATAGGCTCATTTAGGCGCACATCCTCGCAGATTCTGCGAGTGCAACCTAACGATGGAGACAACATGGCCAAGGAAGATACGCTCGAATTTCCCGGTGTCGTGAAGGAACTCCTGCCTAATGCGACGTTTCGGGTCGAGCTGGAAAACGGCCATGAGATCATCGCACATACGGCAGGCAAGATGCGCAAGAACCGCATCCGTGTTCTGGCTGGCGACAAGGTTCAGGTCGAGATGACCCCCTATGATCTGACCAAGGGTCGGATCAATTATCGCTTCAAGTAACGCTCTAACCAATGGCGTTTATCCTCGGATCGGGCAGCCCAAGGCGGCTGGACCTGCTGGCGCAGCTTGGCGTACGGCCCGATGCGGTCAGACCTCCGGATATCGATGAAGCGCCGCTTAAGGGGGAACTACCTGTTCCCTATTGCCACCGCATCGCCCAGGAAAAGGTCAACGCGGTTGCGGCGGGTGATGATGATGTCGTGCTGTGCGCTGACACAACTGTCGCCCTGGGCCGTCGCATTCTAGGCAAGCCAGAGGATGCTGGCGAGGCCGCGGCGTTTTTATATGCCCTGTCCGGTCGACGCCACCGTGTAATCACTTCTGTTGCTGTAAGGCGCGGGGATCGCGTTCTGCAACGCGATGTGGTCTCGCAGGTGCGGCTCAAGCGCCTGTCGGATATTGAAGTGAACGCCTACCTGAATACCGGGGATTGGCAAGGCAAAGCCGGTGCCTATGCTATTCAAGGACCCGCAGGCGCGTTCATCCCGTGGATCTCTGGTTCATTCACTGGCATTGTTGGACTACCCTTGGCCGAGACGTCGGGATTGTTGCAAGCCATCGGATACCCGCTTTATCGAGGGACGCCATGAAGGGTCGCACGATTGTTCTAGACCATGTTGAAGGCCGCGAAGCTGCAGCCTTGATGGTGGATGGTAAGCTGGATGACTTTCTGATCGCAGGGGATGCCCCGCCACCCGGAACGATCTACCGCGCCAAGGCAGATCGCCCTGTCAAAGGGCAGGGTGGTATGTTCCTGACAACCCCCGATGGACCTGCTTTTCTACGACAGGCAAAAGGGCTGGCCCCGGGCGCTTTGCTGCTGGTTCAGGTCACCGGATATGCCGAAGAAGGCAAGGCGCTTCCGGTTACTGATCGGGTCTTGTTCAAAAGCCGATATGCAATTGTTACGCCGGATGCGCCGGGTCTGAACATTTCGCGCAGTATCCGGGATGAAGACGAGCGGGACCGGCTTCTGGAAATCGCCCATGACATGATGGGCGACAGCCCCTATGGCCTGATCCTACGCTCCTGCTGTGCCGGTGCGGATGCCGAAGAGATTGCCGAAGACATCAGTGCGATGCTGGCGCAGGCCGAGCAGATTTTGGATGATCCGAGCACTGAACCCGAAACTCTGAGCGAAGGCGACAGCCCCCATGTGCTGGCCTGGCGTGATTGGACCGACCCGGCGGACGTTTTCACTGAGCCTGGAGGGTTTGAGACCCACGGCGTTCTGGATGCGCTTGACATCGCGCGCGGCATTCAGGAACCGCTGGCGGGCGGAGGGTATCTGTTCATCGAGCCGACGCGGGCTTTGGTCGCGATAGACGTCAATACGGGCGCCGACACTTCGCTGGCAGCTGGCACGAAGGCGAACTTTGCATGCGCCAAACAGTTGGCCCGCGCGTTGCGGGTACGGGGTCTGGGTGGGCAGATCACGCTGGACCTTGCCCCAATGCCCAAGAAAGACCGTCGGGGTTTTGAACAAGCCCTGCGCACTGCTTTCCGCCATGACTCGGTGGAAACAACACTGGCTGGCTGGACTCCTTTGGGCCATTTCGAGTTGCAGCGGAAAAGAGCGCGTATCCCCTTGAAAGAGGTGCTGAAATGAGCTGCCCGATCTGTGGGGAAGATACGGTCGTAAGGTTCCGCCCATTCTGTTCCAAACGCTGTGCAGATATCGATTTGGCCAAATGGCTGAACGGATCTTATTCGGTGCCATCACAGCGGGAAGAGGACATTGAGGCGGACGATACGGACCAAGGCGAGATCAGGCAGCGACCGCACTGAAAAAATGTAAAAAAGCCTCTGGACAGTCCCTGGCGCAAGTCATAGAACGCCTCCACCCAACGGCAAGCGCCGTTCCCGTGCCCGGGTAGCTCAGGGGTAGAGCAGTGGATTGAAAATCCTCGTGTCGGTGGTTCGATTCCGCCCCCGGGCACCATATTTGCATACAAATGTAGTTGCATTCTGCTTTCGATACCCTCTGTACGACCGGGTTTGATGTCTTGCAATTCCGCGTGAAGCAGCGTGCGCCGACGAAGGCTTCCAACTTATCGTTCGGCTATGAAGGACAGCCCCGAAACAAGCTGTTTCAGGCCCAGCGTGGCACCTGCAAAGATTGCGGCAAAGGTTACTGGAGCACTGTAGGCCAATAACGAGAAGGCCGATATGCCTTGTCCGACACTACATCCCACCGCGATGATTGCGCCGGGTCCCATAATCGCTGCCCCCAATATTTGCCGCTTGAGTTCACGTGGGTCCTCGCATGCCTCCCAGCGGAAATGACCTTTGGACCAAGACCCGAGAAACGCGCCGATCAGAACGCCGGACACTGATCCGACGGCAAACGACAATGTGTTCCCGGACGCGGTCATGAGGTAGAGTATCGTATCACCCAATGGTGCGGCGAAGGTGTGAGTTTGGATCCTCTCAGCATCGAACCCATATGTGGCGACCCAGTTTGTCCCAAGCCATCCAGAGACAATCGCCAACCCGACCACAGCGCCCCAAAAGACTTGCATAGGGGCTCGGCGGAAGCGATCATTTGCCAGCGCAAGCACGATCATGATCGTGCCAACAACCGATCCGAAGACCCACGCGGGAATCGAGATTAGTCGTTCTGCCAGATAACTGAGGCTCTGGGGGGCACTGAGATTCATCTCCACCGGAAAAACCCAAACCCGCAGATGGGCCAGCGGGCCCGACATCGCGATATAGGCTGAAAGGCCCATGATCAGAACGATGACGAATGATCGAAGATCGCCACCACCAAGCCGCGCCAATGCGCCATAGCCGCAATTCCCGCTGATGGCCATTCCATAGCCGAACATCAGGCCGCCTACGATCGAACCAATCGGATTCCATGTCTGCGCAAGATATCGTGTTTCGACGGGATCAAGCCATCCAAACCCCATCGCCGCATGGCTACCAAGGATTGCCACACCGATGGCGATGGCCCACATGCGCATCCGCCGGTCATCATCTGCATACAGATAATCTTCGATTGCACCCAATGTGCAGAACCGACCGATACGTGCAGCAAGACCCAAAACGATGCCACCCATCAGGCCAATCAGCGCAACGGTATTTGCGTCTCCCAATGTTTCGAGCATGGCCAGTCTCCTCCCAAAGCCGGCGGTTTCTCGAGCGGCCTCTACTTCTCCCTACAGAAAAGATCGTAGACGACTTCCAGGATTTGCGTCGATCGATCATCAGCCAGGCTGTAGTAGATTGTTTTGCCTTCGCGCCGTGTTTTGACCAGACCTTCGAACCGCAAGCGCGACAGTTGCTGTGACACGGCCGCTTGTCGGGCCGATAGCATCTCTTCCATCTGGGTCACGGATTTCTCGCCCGAGGACAGGTAACACAAGATCATCAGACGTCCCTCATGGCTAATCGCCTTCAGAAAGTTTGATGCCGTCTGGGCATTTTCCATCATTCTGTCCAGGTCGTCTGCACACATGTCCTTTGTGAACACTGGCAGTTTCGATGGTTTGTCCAACAAGATTGCCCCGCTTTCTCGGCTTCATGCATTCAAATCAGTTTATGTGATTTGTTGCTGTTTATCCAGAAGTCTCAATATCTATCCCTGCGTCATGCATCAAAGCGCCAAGCAACCCCCAGAAAAAGTCCTCGCCCGGATAACCTTCAATCCGGCCCACTTCCTGACCGTTGTCCAACAGAACAAAGGTCGGTGTATAATAAAGAGGTTTTTCCAAGGCGATGTCGCCCGGCGTTGCTTGGCGAATGTCAAGCCGTCGCAGTGGTGCTGCTTTTCCTTCGGGTGTCTTGGGGTAAATCTCAGAGATTTCATCATCCCAGCGGGCACACCACATACACCCGTCTTCTTCGACCATCAAAAGGGTCATCTCGGCCCGTGAAACCACAGGGAAAACCAGCAACGTGATTGCCAAAGACAGCAGAAACAGGTGGCGCATCTCAAGCTCCGATTGACCGCGACGATATATCTTTACTATTTTGAATGTGTGAATGATAGCCTGACAGGACCGTTTTGACCATGTTCGACATCACATTTGCAGGAGCTGTCGTCGCCGGTCTATTGTCCTTTCTTTCCCCGTGCATTTTGCCGATTGTCCCGTTTTACCTCAGCTATCTGGCAGGGGTCGGGATGGAGCAGATCTCGGCAGGCGCTGCGATTCCCGCCAATACACGTCGCCGGGCGACACTTTCAGCAATCGCATTCGCGGCAGGAATCATCACGATCTTTATGGCGCTTGGCGCGACGGCGTCGATTTTCGGACAATTGGTTCGAGAATATTTTGATATCCTGCGCTGGATTGCTGCGGCAATCATCATCGCGATGGGCCTACATTTTCTTGGGCTCATTCGCATCGGGGTTCTGTATCGCCAGTATCGTGCGGATGTTGGCGAAACCTCGAATGTTAGCTTGATCGGGGCCTATGTGCTTGGGCTGGCCTTCGCGTTTGGCTGGACACCCTGCGTGGGGCCCGTGCTTGCCGCGATCTTGTTCACGGCAGCAGGGACCGAGACCGCGTGGCGCGGCGCGTTACTTTTGTTCGCCTATGGAGTGGGAATGACAGCCCCGTTTGTTCTGGCGGCGTTTCTGGTGCGCCCGTTCATGCAATGGATGGCGCGGTTCAGGAAGCATTTTCCTTTGATCGAAAAGGCGATGGGGTGTCTGCTGATCCTGTTCGGCGTGTTGATCGCCACCAATTCCATCAATCACATCGCGCAGTGGATGCTGGATCATATGCCGTGGCTTGCGACCATTGGTTAGTAGCGGAGGATTTTATGAAACGAGCTTTTTTAATTCTGATCTTACTTCTAGTGAGCGCCCCAGCTTCTGCCGCTGAACTGGGGGATGACGGGCTGCACAAAACGCCGTGGATGCGTGACACGTTCAAGGACCTTCGTGAGGACCTTGAAGAGGCTGCGGGGGAAGGTAAGCGGTTGGTTTTGTTCATAGAACAGCAGGGCTGCATCTATTGTAAAAAGATGCACGAGGAGGTGTTCCCACAGCCCGATCTGGCAACGTATATCGAAGAAAACTTCTTTGTCGTACAGATGGATTTGCATGGCAGCACCACGGCAACCGACTTTGACGGGCAAGAAGAAGAGCAAAGAGCCCTGATGCGCAAATGGGGGATTCTGTTCACCCCAACGCTTGTTTTTCTGCCTGAAGAGGTTGCCGAAGACGCCACAGCCATCCAGGCAGCGGTTGCTGTCATGCCGGGGGCGTTCTCAAAATCAACAACCTTGGATCTTTTCACTTGGGTTGATGAGAAACGTTACGACCTTGAGAATGGTGAAGATTTTCAACGGTATCACGCGCGGCGTATTCAGGAGCGCAACAATGTTTCGCAAGACTAGCGCCTGCCGTTACAAATAAAAAAATTCAATAAGATGAATTTAATGTTGCGAAGAGCAGTGCCCGTCGACTACGGTACACAAAAGCTTTGGGTCGCAAAGCGCCATCGGCGCGGTAGCAAATGGGAGGGATCATGAAGCTGAGACTCTTAACATTGGTCTGCACGGTGTCGGGTGTTGCCGCATTTGCAGCGGATACAGGCCCTAAAGACGTAACCTATGATGACTATGGTGCGGTCGAGGTATCTCTGACCGGGGTTGCTGGTGATGTTGCAAACGGCGCGCTCATCGTTGGGGATAAATCGAAAGGAAACTGTGTGGCCTGTCACGCAGTCTCGGCTTTGGCGGACATTCCATTCCATGGCGAAGTTGGGCCAATGCTGGATGGGGCGGGTGATCGCTGGTCCGAGGCCGAGCTGCGCGGGCTGATCGCAAATGCAAAGATGACGTTCGATGGAACAGTCATGCCCGCATTCTACAAGGATGACGGCTATATCCGTCCTGGTGATGCTTATACAGGCAAAGCGCCGACAGCGCCTTTGACGTCGATCCTAACGGCACAGGAAATTGAAGATGTGGTCGCGTTCCTGGCGACCCTGAAAGAACAATAACCGCGCTTTCTTGCGTGACTTTCCGAAGATTCAAAGGAGATTGAAAATGGAACTCTCTCGCCGCGAGACTCTGGCCCTTGGCCTGGGCGCCGCGTTCCTGACAATGATTCCGCTCCGCGCAAATGCGGCCGCTGAAGATGCGATTGCCGCGTTCACAGGCGGTGCGGATATGGTTGATGGCGGTGTCACTTTGACTGCACCGGAAATCGCCGAAAACGGAAACACCGTGCCAATCGAAGTCAGCGCACCGGGCGCAACGTCTATTCTGATTGTCGCGGCCGGGAACCCCGAACCTGGTGTTGCAACCTTCAATTTTGGCCCGTTGGCGGCTGAACAAGCCGCATCAACCCGTATCCGTCTGGCCGGTACGCAGGATGTCATCGCCGTGGCCAAGATGGCTGATGGCAGCTTTGCCAAGGCATCCGCGACCGTAAAAGTGACAATCGGCGGCTGCGGCGGCTGATCGCCTGCACGCCCCGAAGAACAGGAGACTAATCCATGGCATCCGGTGTAAAACCCCGCGTCAAGGTTCCCAAGACAGCCGCTGCTGGCGAAACCATCACGATCAAAACCCTGATCAGCCACAAGATGGAAAGCGGCCAACGCAAGGACAAAGAAGGCAATGTCATCCCGCGTTCGATCATCAACCGTTTCACCTGCGAGTTTAATGGCGAAATGGTGGTTGATGTGACGATGGAGCCGGCGATTTCGACCAACCCGTATTTCCAGTTTGAAGCCGTCGTGCCCGAAGCCGGTGAGTTCGTCTTCACCTGGTACGATGATGACGGTTCTGTTTACGACGAGAAAAAATCAATCGAGATCGCCTGACGGCTCGACACTAAGGCAGATCAGCGCTGGTCCAAGAAGCTGGCGCTGATCCACCAAGGGAGGAACGTAATGAATACCAAGGCATTGACGGCGATCGCGGCAATTCTGGCTTTCCCAGTGGCAGCAATGGCCGGACCGGATGAAGACAGTCTTGTGATCAATGATGAGCTGGATATGACCTCGGTGATCGAGGCGCCAGCACATCTGGAAAATCTGGATACGATCTATTCGGGTTGGCACTTCCGCACAGATGAGACGCAAGCGCTACAAGTTGATGACTTTGACAATCCGGCGATGATCTTTGTCGATCAGGCTATCGACCTGTTCGAGACGGTTGATGGCGCCGCTGGTGAAAGCTGTGCGTCCTGCCACGATGGGGTAGAGAGCTTTGAAGGGCTTCACGCGTCTATGCCCAAGGTTGATGCTGAAAGCGGCAAGCTGGTTGTCATGGAAGACCTGATCAACAAATGCCGCACGGATCGTATGGAAGCGGATGCTTGGAAATGGTCCGGAGGAGACATGCAGGGGATGGTCGCTCTGATCGGTTTGCAGTCGCGCGGAATGCCAATGAATGTGGCGATCGATGGCGATGCCGCCCCGTATTGGGAGCAGGGCAAAGACATGTACTACACCCGCTACGGCCAGCTAGAGCTTAGCTGCGCCAATTGTCACGAAGACAACTGGGGCAACATGATCCGTGCCGACCACCTGAGCCAGGGTATGATCAACGGGTTCCCGACCTATCGCCTGAAACAGGCCAAACTGATTTCGCGCCATAATCGGTTCCGCGGCTGCATTCGCGATACGCGGGCAGAAACTTTTGCCGAAGGGTCAGACGAGTTCCGCGCCTTGGAGCTGTATGTAGCATCCCGAGGCAATGGGCTTTCAGTCGAAACCCCGGCTGTGCGCCAGTAACAACGGCCCCGCGCAAGCAATGCTTTGCGCGGGTTTTTAGCAGAAATAACATTCACATATTTATATGTGAAATAGGAAAGCTGATTGATGATCTCCCGACGTGACTTCTTACAGGTTTCAATGGCGGCCTCGTCGCTCTATGGGGCGTCCGGTTTCGGCAATTGGGCCAGACTTGCCGCACAGCAAAGCCTGACACAGGATCAACTGTTGGAGTTCGAGACTTTTGGCAACATCAGCCTGATCCATGTCACCGACATCCATGCGCAGCTCAAACCGATCTACTTCCGTGAACCCGAGATCAACCTTGGTATCGGCGATGCGCGAGGGCAGATGCCACATGTCACCGGGGCGGCGTTCCGCAAGGCCTACGGGATCGAAGATGGAAGCCCGTCGGCCTATGCGCTGACCTACAACGATTTCTCTGCGCTAGCGAAGGCCTACGGTCGGGTCGGTGGATTGGACCGCGTCTCAACTGTCATCAACGCCATTCGTGCTGACCGTCCCGATGCGCTTCTATTGGATGGAGGCGACACCTGGCACGGGTCTTACACCTGCTATCAGACGGCGGGTCAGGATATGGTCAATGTCATGAACGCGCTGAAACCCGATGCGATGACGTTCCATTGGGAGTTCACGTTGGGCAGCGACCGCGTGAATGAAATTGTCGAAGGTTTGCCCTTTGCGGCCTTGGGTCAGAACATCTTTGACGCCGAATGGGATGAACCTGCTGAGCTGTTCCAGCCCTACAAGTTCTTTGACCGAGGCGGCGCAAAGGTCGCCGTGATCGGCCAGGCCTTTCCCTATATGCCCATTGCGAACCCGGGCTGGATGTTCCCCGAATACTCGTTCGGTATCAGGGATGAGAACATGCAGGCCATGGTCGATGAGGTGCGTGCCGCCGGTGCCGATGTTGTCGTTGTCCTCAGCCATAACGGCTTTGACGTCGACAAGAAGATGGCGGGCCGGGTGCAGGGGATCGACGTGATCCTCAGCGGCCACACTCATGATGCACTGCCGGAACCTGTTCTCGTGGGAAAAACGCATATCATCGCGTCTGGCTCGAACGGAAAATTCGTCAGCCGCGTCGATCTCGACGTGAGGGACGGGCAGATGATGGGGCTGAAGCACAAGCTGATCCCGATCTTCTCTGACGTCATCGCTCCTGATCCTGCGATCACCGCTCTGATAAATGATCAGCGCGCGCCGTACGAGGCTGCGCTGAGCGAGGTGATTGGAAAAACGGATTCGTTGCTCTATCGCCGCGGCAACTTTAACGGCACCTGGGATGACCTGATTTGCGATGCCCTGATCAATGAGCGTGAGGCAGACATCGCGATGTCGCCTGGCGTCCGTTGGGGACCCTCAATCCTGCCGGGACAAGATATCACGCGCGAGGACATCTGGAACGTCACATCGATGTCATATCCCAATGCCTATCGCACAGAAATGACAGGCGAATTCATCCATGTGATCCTCGAAGATGTCGGTGACAACCTGTTCAATCCCGACCCTTACTACCAGCAGGGCGGTGACATGGTGCGCGTGGGTGGTCTTGGCTACCGCATCGATGTGACCAAGCCGCAAGGGCAGCGGATCAGCGAAATGACTCTGCTCAAAACGGGTGAAGCGATTGATCCATCAAAAACCTACGTCGTGGCCGGTTGGGCCAGCGTCAACGAAGGCACCGAAGGTCCGCCGATCTGGGATGTCGTCGAAAGCCACATTCGCAACCTTGGCACCGTCACGGTGCAAGAGAACACCAGCGTCGATGTTGTCGGCGCTTAAGAAACAGATGGAGACCTAAGAGATATGGATGACGCGTTCAAACCGTCCCGCCGGGCCTTCCTGAAAGGCAGTGTTGCGGTCGCCGCAGGGTCAGTCGCGGGTGCGGCAGTGGCTGACACGCCCGATCCACTGATAACCGAGCTGCAGGATTGGGCGTCCTACACGGGTGCCGGTGTCGATGAGTCACCTTATGGCATGCCGATCAGATTCGAATCTCATGTCGTTCGGCGCAACGTGGAATGGCTGACCGCCTCTCCTATTTCGTCGATCAACTTCACTCCGATCCATGCGCTTGAAGGCACGATCACGCCGCAAGGCTGCGCCTTTGAACGCCACCACTCGGGCGCGATCGAGCTGCGTAAGGAAGACTATCGCCTGATGATCAACGGGCTGGTCGATCGCCCGCTGGTCTTCACCTATGACGATATCGAACGTTTCCCTCGCGAAAACCACGTGTATTTCTGCGAATGCGCGGCGAACACAGGGATGGAATGGGCCGGTGCGCAGCTCAACGGTGTTCAATTCACCCATGGCATGATCCACAACATGGAATACACCGGTGTTCCTCTGCGCACGCTGCTGCAGGAAGCAGGCGCCGATATCTCACCCGACAAATGGGTCTATGTCGAAGGCGCAGACGCGTCATCCAATGGTCGCTCCATCCCGATGGAAAAAGCGCTGGATGACGTGCTGGTGGCTTTCAAGGCAAATGGTGAAGCACTGCGCATGGAACATGGATACCCCGTGCGACTGGTCGTGCCGGGTTGGGAAGGCAACATGTGGGTCAAGTGGCTGCGCCGGATCGAGGTCGTCGATATGGCGGTCGAAAGCCGCGAAGAAACCTCAAAATACACCGATGTTTACGAGGACGGTACAGCCCAGAAGTGGACCTGGGTGATGGACGCCAAATCCGTCATCACCTCACCCAGTCCGCAAATGCCGATCAAACACGGGCCGGGTCCGCTGGTCATTTCCGGGCTTGCATGGTCAGGCCACGGACAAATTACGCGGGTCGATGTGTCCAAGGACGGTGGGATTACTTGGGAGACGGCGCGTCTTGGCAAGCAGGGGGAAAGCAAGGCTTTGACGCGTTTCTATCTCGACACGAACTGGGACGGAGCACCAATGCTTTTGCAGGCCCGGGCGATAGATGACACCGGCTATGTGCAGCCGACAAAAGACCAACTGCGCGAAAAGCGCGGAGAGAACTCGGTCTACCACAACAACTGTATCCAGACTTGGTACGTGAGCGCAGAAGGGATCGCCGAGAATGTCGAAGTCTCTTAGTCAGGTTTTCCTGCCCGTATTCGGCGGCACGGCGTTGGTGCTTGCGGTCGCGGTTGTTGTCGCGAACCGGAACTATGGCCAGTCGCAGATAGAAACCTTGGAAACCCGGATCAGTCAAGTTGAGGCGCACGCAGCTACAGCCCAGGAAACCGCGCAAGCAGAGTCCATCCGGGCAGCCGAACTTGCGGCCAAGGTCGAAGAAATCCAAGCCACAGCGGCCGAGCGGGTCGCAAACGGAATGAACCTGACCGCGCCTGCGCCCAGCAGCGATGGCACATATGGGCTTGGTCGCCCCGCGCTTGAGCAAGAGATCGCGGCCTGGGACGTTGACGTCTTGCCCGACGGCCGTGGCTTGCCCGTTGGATCAGGCGATGTGTGGAGCGGAGAAGAGGTATTTGTCGACCGCTGCGCCTCTTGCCATGGGGAATTTGCCGAAGGGGCCGCCAATTGGCCTGTTCTGGCCGGTGGTTTCGATACGCTCGCTGACGAAGATCCAGTGAAAACTGTTGGCTCTTATTGGCCGCATCTGTCGACTGCTTGGGACTATATTTCCCGCTCTATGCCCTTTGGCGAAGCAGGTACGCTGACCGCGGATGAAACCTATGCGATCGTCGCCTACATCTTGTATTCGAACGATCTTGTGGATGACGACTTCGAGCTCAACCACGACAACTTCGCCGACTTTGAAATGTACAACATGAACGGCTTTGTCGTCGATGTACGTCCTGAAACTGAGTACGCCGAGTGGCGGCAAGAGCCATGCATGGAGAATTGCAAGTCAGAAGCCGCCGTCACGATGCGCTCTGTCTTTTTGGTGGAGACGCCGCCCGAAGGTGGTTCAAACTCGGTCATGAACGACGCCAGCGCGGACGAATTGCCAAAGTTTACGGCAGAAGGTCCTTCGTTCATTCCGACTGCGGCGTCAAAGCCTGAGGACGAAGCTGCTGCAACGCCAACCATTCAGGAATCCAGCGATACGGACGGAACGACAGAAGTGTTTGCCGCTGGCGAGAAAGTCTTCAAGAAATGCAAAGCCTGTCATCAGGTCGGCGAAAGTGCAAAAAACAGTACAGGGCCCGTATTGAACGGGATCATCGGTGCCAATGCAGCCTCAGTCGAAGGGTTCAAATACTCCAAGGCCTTGAACGCTGCTGCTGAGGAGGGGCTTGTCTGGACCGACCAGGAAATGGCGGCCTTCCTGACGAAACCCAAAGAGTACATGAAAGGCACGCGGATGTCTTTTGCGGGGCTTAGAAAACCTGACGATATCGAGGCTGTGATCGTCTATCTCAAGTCGTTCGGAAACTGATCATGCGCTGGTCGGCTATACTGACCCATGCGGCGGTCGCTATAGCGACCACCTCGTCGGTCAGCGCAACCGAAGACCTGGGCGACGCCGAAGCCGGAAAAGTGGTGTTTGCCAAATGCAAAGGATGTCATCAGGTCGGTGAGGGTGCCAAAAACAAAATCGGCCCGCATCTGAATGGCGTTTTTGGACGCAAAGCGGCAGGCCTTGACGGGTTCAATTACTCCAAGAGTCTTGAGCGTGCTGGAAATTCGGGCCTGGAATGGCACGCTGATACACTATCGGCCTATATTGAAAATCCACGTGCATTTGCATCTGGAACACGGATGAGTTTTCGGGGCCTGAAAGACCCCGAGGACCGCGCCAACATCATCGCCTTTTTGCGCGGATTCTCTGATAATCCGCAGGACATCCCCGAAGCGGATCCAACGGCCAGGGGCACGGATCATTCTGTTGATCCGGCGATACTGGCTATTCAGGGCGACCCGGAATATGGCGCCTATCTCAGCAGCGAATGTACAACCTGCCATCAGATCGAAGGGGGCGACGCTGGCATCCCGTCAATCGTCTACTGGCCAGACGAAGATTTCGTGGTCGCGATGCATGCTTACAAAGACAAACAGCGCCCTCATCCGGTCATGCAGATGATTGCCGGACGGCTGAGCAATGACGAGATCGCGGCATTGGCGGCCTATTTCAATAATCCAGAATAACAGCGCAATACGGGAGGAAACGCGATGACATTCAACAGACGAACATTCTTGGGGGCCGCAGGTGTTGTGGCAGCTGGGCTATCGGCGCCGATGGTGCTGGCGCAAGGCAAACCCCGTGTCGTTGTTGTCGGTGGTGGCGCGGGTGGCGCAACCGCCGCGCGCTACATCGCCAAAGACAGCAAAGGTGAGATTGATGTAACTCTGATCGAGCCATCGCGGACCTACTACACCTGCTTTTTCTCAAATCTGTATCTAGCAGGGTTTCAAGAGCTTTCGGATATCGCGCACAGCTATGGTGCTCTGGCGGCGAACTACGGCATCAACGTGGTCCATGATTGGGCCGTTGGTGTTGATCGTGATGCCAAGACGGTGTCCTTGGCTGGGGGCGGGTCCGTTCCCTACGACAAGCTGATCCTGAGCCCGGGTATCGACTTTGTCGATGGTGCGGTCGAAGGCTGGGATGTTTCAGCGCAGAATAAGATGCCGCACGCCTACAAGGCCGGATCGCAGACCGAGCTTTTGAAAGCACAGGTTATGGCAATGCCTGAAGGCGGGACGTATGCAATGGTTGCGCCGCCAAACCCATACCGGTGCCCACCAGGGCCTTATGAGCGTATTTCCATGGTGGCCCATGTTCTAAAAGAGAATAATCCAACTGCAAAAATCATCGTCGCCGACCCCAAGCCGAAATTCTCGAAAATGGCTTTGTTTCAGGAAGGCTGGGCAAACCACTACGAAGGTATGGTCGATTGGATCGGAGAGGACTTTGGCGGTGGCAATGTTTCCGTGAACCCGGACGCAATGACCGTGACCATCGACGGTGAAGAAACCAAGGTCGATGTATGCAACGTCATACCGGCGATGAAGGCCGGGCGTATTGCGGAAATGGCCGATGTGACCGATGGCAATTGGGCACCGGTGAATGCGGCTGACATGTCCTCGAAGGTTGATCCGGATATCTATGTTCTTGGCGATGCGAGCCAGCAGGGCGATATGCCGAAATCCGGTTTCTCGGCCAACAGTCAGGCGAAGGTCTGTGCGAATGCCGTGCGCGGTGCATTGACCGGGTCCAAAGTGTTCCCGGCCAAGTTCTCGAACACGTGCTGGTCGCTGATCGACACCAATGATGGTGTGAAGGTTGGCGCGACCTATGAGGCGACGCCCGAAAAGATTGCCAAGGTGGACGGCTTTATCAGCCAAACCGGCGAAGACGCCGATCTGAGGAAAGCAACCTACGAGGAATCGCTGGGTTGGTATGCGGGTATCACCTCGGACATGTTCAGCTAAGGGCTGCGGGGGATTTGACCGGTGTCAAAGCCCCCGACAGACAATCTGCGAAAATGCGGTTCAGGAGGAGTGTAAAGACCATGAAACACATTATTGCTGCGGCTGTATTTTCCACCGTTCTCACCGGTCAGGGTCTGGCCCAAGAGGTTATCACCACCCCTTTTGACGGAAGTTTCGACGATGCCACATTCGCGGTTGAATCTGCGATAGTCGGGCAGGGGCTGGTCATCGACTATGTAAGCCATGTCGGCGATATGTTGAACCGGACAGGTGCGGATGTTGGCAGCGACAAACAGATATTCGCGGCCGCTGATATCTTCATTTTCTGCTCAGCAAAACTCTCGCGCGAGGTGATGGAAGCTGATCCGATGAACATCGGCTTTTGTCCCTATGGGATTTTCGTGGCCGAAGACGACAATGGCGTGACGGTGGGATACCGAAGCTATCCCGAGGGACCGATGCAAAAGGTCCAGACCCTGTTGTCCGAGATCGTGGAAGAGGCCGTCGGGGATTGAGATGAACTATCAGCAGTACTTTCGTGATCAATTGGACCAGCTGCAAGAAGACGGAAACTACCGGATTTTTGCAGACCTCGAACGTCAGTGCGGCGCGTTTCCAAAGGCGCGCAGCTACACCGGGAATGGACCCGAAAACGTCACGGTCTGGTGCTCAAATGACTATCTCGGTATGGGGCAGCATCCAAAGGTACTTGCCGCCATGCACGCCGCAATCGACCAAAGCGGTGCTGGCGCGGGGGGCACAAGAAACATCTCTGGGACAACTCACCAGCACGTTTTGCTCGAACAAGAACTTGCGGATCTGCACGATAAAGATGCGGCTTTGCTGTTTACATCCGGATATGTGTCGAACTGGGCCGCGCTGGGCACTTTGGCATCGCGCATCCCCGGCATCACGGTTTTGTCGGATGAGCTAAACCACGCCTCGATGATCGAAGGCATCCGCCACAGCCGTTGTCAGAAGCGGATTTGGAAACATAACGATGTTGCGGACCTTGAACGGCATCTTGCTGATCTGCCCGCCAATGCGCCCAAGCTGATTGCGTTTGAAAGCGTCTATTCTATGGACGGTGACATCGCGCCGATTGCCGAGATTTGTGATTTGGCGGATCGTTATGGCGCGATGACCTATTTGGATGAGGTTCATGCTGTTGGGCTTTACGGGCCGCGCGGAGGGGGAATTGCCGAACGCGAAGGCCTGATGGATCGGCTCACCGTCATCGAGGGGACATTGGGCAAAGCCTTCGGTGTCGTCGGCGGATACATCGCGGCATCGCACGAACTTGTCGATTTTGTCCGGTCTTTTGCCAGCGGGTTTATCTTTACCACAGCACTACCTCCGGCCGTAGCCGCAGGGGCCGCGGCTTCAGTCCGGCACCTAAAGCAAAGCAATGCGGAACGACATCTGCACCAGCAGTGCGTGCGCGAGGTTCGGGACAGGCTGGACGATCTGGGCATTCCGCATACGCCGAACCCAAGTCACATCATCCCGGTCATGGTCGGCGATCCGGTCAAGTGCCGCTTCATCTCGGATGTTCTGATGCGCGACTACGGGATCTACATCCAACCCATCAACTACCCGACCGTCCCGAAAGGAACGGAACGTCTACGGATAACGCCGTCGCCCGTGCATTCTAGTGAGGACGTGGATCGTCTGGTTTCTGCATTGGCTGAGTTGTGGACGCAATGCCAATTGGCGCGCAGGCCGATGGCCGCGCAATGACAACTTGACCGAAGACAAAGACGCAACCGCAACGGTGTGAGAGTTTCCGCTGATGGAAAAGCTCATTGATTTCCTGGGTGACCAAGGCGCTTTGGCATGCGCAGGTGTGCTTGTTGGCATCCTGTTTGGTGCGACGGCCCAAAAGTCTCATTTCTGTCTGCGCGCCTCGACTGTCGAAGTCGCCGAGGGCGCGTTTGGTCCGCGTTTGGCGGTTTGGCTGATCGCCTTCACTGCGGCTCTGACTATGGTGCAGGGGCTCGTCGTATTTGACCAGTTGGACCTGTCTGAGACACGTGCAATCGCCTCGACCGGTAGCCTGAGCGGCGCCATCCTCGGTGGCGCGATGTTTGGTGCGGGTATGATACTGGCACGCGGTTGTGCATCGCGCTTGTTGGTTTTGGCATCCTGCGGAAATCTGCGCGCGCTGGTGTCCGGGCTGGTCCTGACATTGGTGGCTCAGGCGGCGTATACAGGTGTTCTTAGTCCCGTTCGTGAAACGTTTTTTGGCATCTGGACGATTTCAGGTGGCGCATCGCGCGATCTGTCAGAGTTGCTTGGATTGTCGCCAAAGGCTTACACAGCGATCGCAACGCTGGGTTTGGCTCTGGCAACAGCATTCGCGGTCTACCGGCGTGTCGCGCCTATACGGATCGTGTCTGCCGCAGGCGTCGGGATGGCAGTCGCGCTCGGCTGGTTGATGACCTTCGCAATTGCGCAGACCTCTTTCGAGGTCGTACCCGTGTCTTCGATTACCTTTACCGGCCCGGCCACAGATACTTTGATGGCTTTGGTCGCCAAACGAAACGTTGCATTGTCCTTTGGTATCGGCCTTGTTCCGGGTGTTGCCATCGGGGCTGCGGCTTCAGCTATTTATGCCGGAGAATGGAAGATCGAACGGTTCGGCAACGACACCCCGATGGAACGGTACCTTTTTGGCGCTGCCCTTATGGGATTTGGAGCCATGCTGGCAGGCGGTTGCGCCGTGGGGGCAGGGCTGTCCGGAGGGTCCGCCCTGTCCCTGACTGCTTGGCTTGCGGTGTTCTTTATGTGGGTCGGCGCGATTGTGACACATCGCTTCGCAACGCGACTGCCCGCTCTGCAGCGATCCTGAACTATTCAAACTCCATCTGTTCAAAAACGCGCCCGGCATTTTTGGTCGCCAGTTCTTCGAACGTGTCCAGATGGGCATAAGGGGATTGATCGACATAGTAGGCTTCGGCCAGATCGCCGCCTGCATCCATATGCTCCCGCACTTTGCCACGCAGGTATATCAGATAGTCGCGCGTGTAGCGACGCACCTGATCCATGTTTGTCGGATGGCCGTGACCGGGTATCACATACGTAGCGCCCAAAGGCTCGAACGCGTTGTCCCAGGTTTCCAGCCAATCCGCTGTATAGGTCTCCTGAAAGATCGGCAGCATACGTTCGTGAAATGCCATATCTCCGGCGATGACAAGGCTTTGATTTGGCAACCAGATTGAGATATCGCCGGGGCTGTGGGCAGGTCCGAGGTATTTGGCCTCAATCCGAAAATCGCCCATCTCAACCACATATTCGTCATCGAATGTCTCGGTCGGACCAGCCAAAAAGGTTCCTTCTGCCTTGTCGCGATTGTATCGCTGCATGCCCTCCAGAATCTGGGGGCCATATTCCTCAAATTCCGCGGCCGCATCCGAATGCGCCACGATTGGAATGCCAAGTTCCGACCAGTAGGCGTTGCCGAGCATCGCGTGCCCCTGACCATTCTCGTTGAAGACAAGCTTGACCGGCTGATCCGTGATCGCCTGAATTTCCTGATGTAGCGCTTGCGCCAACACATAGGCGGCTCCGCCGTTTACAACAACCACGCCTTCTGTGGTGACGATGAAGCTGAGGTTGTTGTTGTGGCCTGCGTTTTCGTAGGTCGGTGGCGCGGTTGCGCCAATGGCAGAATAGACGCCGGGGATGTATTCGACTGGCTTGGAGTAGAGTGCGCTTTGCGGATATTTATCAGCGATGTCTTCGCTGGCCCAGGCGGGTGCGGCTATGGCGAAGATAGTCAAAAGTGATCGTATCATGACGGCTCTCCTATGAATCGATATGCCGAGCCTGTCTTTTCGACCCGGCCAATCCCACCATCTGGCAGATGAAACCCAATAACTTTCATCTGTTCTTCAGCAAGCTGATCCAGCAGAAGGCTGCGTGTGGCGGCAGCGGTCTGAGGGTCCTGATCCGCGCCGCTGTACCAGTCCGGGCGTTCAAAGGCGACATGGGGATTGCCAAGCGCGTCGCCCACAACCATTGCCGAGTCACTGCCTTCGCGAATTTCAAACGCCATATGTCCGGGTGTGTGCCCAAGGCTGGCGCGCGCGGCGATACCCGGCAGGATTTCTTGCCCGTCATCGAAGAACATGACCTGATCCTCGATCGCTTCCATGCGCCGCTTCGCGCCGACTGCAAACGCGGCGCGATCTTCGCCAATCGTTTCAACCGTTGCGGGGTTCCACCAATAGTCCCATTCGGTGCGACCGAAGTAATGCGTGGCGTTGGCGAACAGCATGTCGTCAAAGTCGTCCAGAACGCCCCAGATATGGTCAGGATGCGCATGGGTGAAGACCACATGGGTAACGTCTTCGGGGGTGAGATTCACGGCGGAAAGAGCATCCAGCAGCTTGCCGGATGTTGGCATAAAATCTGGTCCTGCACCGACATCGAAGAGTACGGTGTTCGTGCCATCTCGGTAGAGCGTCACGTTACACTCTGGTTCGTACCTTGTCGCGTCTATCTGTCTGTGCTTCAGAAACGGCGTCAGCTCATCCTGTGGCATCGATCCAAAGACCATTTCTGGCGGTATGGTCAGATATCCATCAGATAATGTTTGCAACCTGCCAGATGAGCCGATTTGCAATTCCGCTAGTACCACCTTGGATTGAGCTCCGAGTGCTGCAAGGCAGGTAGCATTACGTAAAAAAATACGCCGGGAAAGCTGGATTTTTCTCATACACAATCATTAAAATGAATGTATTAATTTGTAAACATCGAAAGACTTTAGATCGACTGTGTTTTAGCGCGACCAGGGTGATACTTGTGTCTTTGAGAGCAGTCTCAGGAGTTGCCCAGCGTTTGGATGTCGACATTGGTTTTGTTTGTAAATCTGCTTGGCGACGTTCTAAAATCTTCATTCTCCGGTTTAGTGTGCCGTTGACCGATTGACATGCCGACGCAGTTGGTATGCTATCCTCGATTTTAGCGTTAACAGAAATTTGCGACTTAGTATCGCGAATTCAATGCAGCTAAGCAGCTGCAGATAAGGGAGAAAACAATGAAGAAACCAATGTTCGCGCTGGCGATGTTGATGGCCTCAACAACGCTGGCCCAAGCTGAGACATTGCGCTGGGCGCGCTCGGGAGATGCTTTAACGCTTGACCCTCATTCGCAAAACGAGGGGCCTACGCATACCGTCCGCCATCAGATGTATGAACCGCTGATCATTCGCGATACTACGGGTGCGTTCGAAGCCGCGCTGGCCACGGATTGGGCGCCAAGCACAGATGATCCGAACGTCTGGGTATTCAATCTGCGTCAGGGCGTGAAGTTCCACGATGGGGCCGATTTTACTGCCGAGGATGTGGTGTTCAGCATCAACCGGGCGAAGCAGCCGAACTCGGACATGAAAGAGTTGATCAACTCGATCGTCGAAGTGCGTGCCGTGGACGATCACACCGTTGAAATCGTGACCGATGGCCCGAACCCGATCCTGCCCGCAAACCTCACTGACCTGTTCATCATGGACAAGGGCTGGACCGAGGCAAACAATGCGGTTGCCGTTCAGGATTTCGAAGGGGGTGAGATCACCTTTGCGACCACCAATGTGAATGGCACGGGCCCCTACAAGCTGGTCAGCCGTGAACCGGACGTGAAAACCGTGATGGAGCGAAACGAAGACTATTGGGGCCGCGATCAGTTCCCGATGGCGATCAGCGAGATCATCTATACGCCAATCCAGAACGATGCGACCCGAGTCGCAGCGATGCTGTCGGGCGAAGTGAACTTCCTGCAAGATATGCCGGTGCAGGACCTTGATCGGGTCAATTCTGCAGACGGTCTGGTTGTCAAACAGGCACCCCAGAACCGGGTTATCTTCTTCGGGATGAACCAAGGCGCGGACGACATCGAAGCCGACAATGTGGACGGCAAGAACCCCTTGGCCGATGTACGTGTGCGTCAGGCGATGTCTAAGGCGATCAACCGGGATGCCATCAAGCAGGTGGTCATGCGCGGGCAGTCGCAGCCTGCGGGCATGATTGCTCCGCCCTTCGTGAACGGTTGGACCGCAGAGATGGATGCCGAAAGCAGCACGGATGTCGAAGGCGCAAAGGCTCTGTTGGCCGAAGCGGGCTATCCTGATGGGTTCTCGATCCGCCTCGATTGCCCCAACGACCGCTACATCAACGACGAAGGCATCTGTCAGGCCGCAGTTGGAATGTTGGGTCAGATTGGCATCACCGTGAACCTGGATGCCAAGCCCAAGGCGCAGCACTTCCCGCTGATCACCGACGGCAAGACCGATTTCTACATGCTGGGATGGGGTGTGCCGACCTACGATTCGGAATACATCTTCAACTTCTTGGTCCACGGACGTGAAAGCGATATCGGCACCTGGAATGGCACTGGTTTCGACAGTGATGATCTGGACGCAAAGATCAAGTCACTGGCCTCGAACACCGACCTGGATGCACGCAATCAGGACATCGCCGATATTTGGCGGGTGGTGCAGGACGAACAGCTGTATATCCCGATCCACCATCAGGTGCTGAACTGGGGTATGGCCGAAAATCTGGGCATCGAGGTTGATCCGGAAGATCAACCCATGGTCAAACATTTTGGCCTGAACTAAAGCCTTGTTGCCGGGTTCTGTTCTGCAGAGCCCGGCCACTTTTGAAGTGGGAGCTATCATGAAACGTCTAACCACTGCCGTGCTGCTGGGCGCGCTTGCCATGCCTGTTGCGGCCGAAGAGTTCACCTTTGCCGTCACCACCGATCCGCAAACCATGGATCCGCATGCGGTCAACTCCGCCCCGGTTCTCGGGTTTCTGAACAACGTCTATGAAGGGCTGGTGCGGCGCGGTAAGGACATGACCATCGAACCGGCGCTTGCAACCAGTTGGGAGCCGATTGAGGGTGGCGCAGGCTGGCGGTTTAAGCTGCGCGAGGGCGTGACGTTTCATGATGGGTCCGAATTCAACGCCGATGACGTGATCTTTTCCTATCAGCGCGCGTCCGACGAAAGTTCAGACACTCGCAGCTGGTTCGCCCCCGTCGCCGAGGTCGTGAAAGTCGATGACTACACCGTCGACGTGATGACCAATGCGCCAAACCCGATCTTCCCCGATAGCATCGCCAACTGGATGATCATGGATAGCGGCTGGGCCGAGGCGAATGATACCGTCCTGCCCGACAAAGAGGCCGGTAACTATGCGACACTGAACGCAAACGGGACTGGCGCCTTTCAAATCACCGCACGAGAACCAGGCTTGCGCACTGTGCTGGAACCGTATGATGGCTGGTGGGGCGATGCAGAGCACAACCTGACCCAGGCTGAACTGGTGCCGATCCAAAACCCTGCGACCGCGTTAGCAGCGTTGTTGTCGGGCGATGTTGATTTCATCAATCCGGTACCGATTCAGGATGTTGCGCGATTGCAGAACAACCCGGATGTAAAGGTCATCCAAGGCATCGAAGCGCGTGTCATCATGCTGGGCTTCGACCAGAAAGAAGGCGCGAGCGAGGTCGGGCAGGGCGGCTCTGATCTGTTCCTCGATCCGCGTGTCCGCGAGGCGGTTGCAAAAGCGGTCAATGTACCGGCCATCCTTCAAACCATCATGCGCGGCAACGCCGAAGTCGCTAGCCAGCTGGTCAGCCCTGCAATGCGCGGGTATTCGGCAGCGAACGCGGACCCTTATGGCTATGATCTGGAGGGCGCAAAGGCGCTGCTGGCCGAATCTGGGGCCAAGGGGGCTGAGGTTAGCTTCAAATGTTCCAACAACCGCTACCTGAACGACGAATCTGTTTGCCAGGCGATTACTGCCATGCTGACACAGGCAGGGTTGAATGTGACACTGGATGCAATGCCGGTTCAGAACTACTGGCCCGAGTTGCGGGCCGACAATTTCGACATGTATCTGCTGGGCTGGTCGCCGGGCACGTTTGATGCCGAACACCCCGTGCGCTTTCTTGCGTCGACCCCTAACGAGGAAAAGAAGTTGGGATCGTGGAATTTCGGCGGATACTCCAACGCGCGTGTGGATGAGTTGCTGCCGATGATCCAGTCCGAGATTGACGAGCCAACGCGCCAAGCCATGTTGGATGAGGTCACAGCCATCCTTCAGGATGAGGTCGCCTATGTCCCCCTCTATGTCCAGCCTCTGGTCTGGGGTGCTCGTAGCAATATCGAGTTGACTCAACGGCCCGACAATTTCTTCCTTCTGCGTTGGGTCACGGTCAACTAAATGCTGTCATACATTATCAGGCGCGTAGCCCAGTCGGCGCTGGTTCTTTTCGTCGTGGGCCTCGTTGCCTTTTCCATGTTCCGTTTTGTCGGCGACCCGATCGACAACATGCTGGGGCAGGAGCGGACCATGGAAGACGTGGAACGGTTGCGCAGCCAGTTGGGCCTCGATCAACCCTTCCCGGTGCAATATGTGAAGTTCCTGCGCGAGGCGGTGCAGGGCAATTTCGGCGTTAGTTTCCGTCAGGGTCGGCCCGTCGCAGAGATTCTGGCCGAACGCGCGCCGGCGACACTGGAACTGGCTCTGGTCTCAGCTATGCTTGCAATTGCCCTGGGCATCGCATTGGGCGTCTTCACTGCGATCCGACGAGATGGGTTCGCAGCAAACTTCATCATGTCGGCCTCGCTGATCGGGGTTTCGCTGCCCACTTTCCTGATCGGCATTCTGCTGATCTATGTCTTCTCGGTTGAACTGGGCTGGCTGCCCAGTTTCGGGCGCGGTGAGGTTGTGGATCTTGGTTGGTGGAACACCGGTCTATTGACCAGTAGTGGGCTAAAGGCCCTGATCCTTCCAGCGATCACTCTGGGCCTGTATCAGATGACTTTGATCATGCGGTTGGTCCGGTCTGAAATGCTGGAGGTACTGCGGCAGGATTATATCCGCTTCGCCCGTGCGCGCGGCCTGAGTGATCGGACCATCAACTTTCGCCACGCCCTGAAGAACACCATGGTGCCCGTGATAACCATCATCGGCCTGCAATTAGGGGCCATCATCGCCTTTGCCATCATCACCGAGACGGTGTTCCAGTGGCCGGGTCTTGGCCTGCTGTTTATCAACGCAATCCAGTTCGTGGATATCCCAGTCATGGCAGCCTACCTGATGATGATCTCGGTCATCTTCGTCACGATTAACCTTGCGGTCGACATCCTTTACGCCTTCATCGACCCACGCCTGAGGGTCAGCGCATGAGCCGCCTGCAACGAATTCTGGACAGCGATCAGTTCTACGCGTTTCGTCGATCTCCGGTGGCCATGGTTTCGGCTGCTGTTGCCTCGCTGCTGATCCTGGTCACGCTCTTCGCACCGCTGATTGCGCCGACAAACCCGTTCGATCCATCCAGCCTGAACCTGATGAACGGCTTTACCCCGCCGATGGAACCAAATGCCTTTACAGGTGAAAGCTTTGTTATGGGCACTGACGATCAAGGGCGGGATGTGTTCTCGACCATCCTCTACGGGATGCGCATTTCCTTGTTTGTCGGTGTCGCAGCTGTTTTGTTTGCCATGGTTCTGGGGATCATTCTTGGTCTGCTGTCTGGGTATTTCGGCGGTTGGACCGAAACCATCATCATGCGTACGGCGGATGTGCAACTGACCTTCCCTTCGATCCTTCTGGCCATGCTGATCTTCGGTATCGCAAAGGGGGTTACGCCTGTTGAGTATCGTGATCAGATGGCGATCTGGGTGTTGATCCTGGCGATTGGCCTGTCTGATTGGGTGCAGTTCGCAAGGGTCGTTCGCGGCGCGACGCTGGTAGAAAAGAACAAAGACTACGTGGCGGCTGCGCGGATCATTGGGCAAAATCCGTTGACGATCATGCTGCGCCATATCCTGCCCAATGTGCTATCACCCGTGCTGGTGATTGCAACAATCTCACTTGCACTGGCGATCATCGCCGAAGCGACGCTTAGCTTTCTGGGCGTCGGCGCGCCACCCACCCAACCGTCGCTGGGCACGCTGATCCGCATCGGGCAGGGGTTCCTGTTCTCGGGGGAGTGGTGGATTCTGTTCTTCCCCGCTTGCACGCTTCTGGCGCTGGCCCTGAGTGTAAACCTGCTGGGCGACTGGCTGCGCGATGCTTTGAACCCGAGGCTGAAATGACCGATCCCGTTCTCTCGATCCGCAACCTAACGGTAGAAATCCCAACCCGCCACGGCATTTTCAAACCGGTGGAGCATGTGACCTACGACCTGCATCCTGGTGAAATCCGGGGGGTCGTGGGCGAAAGTGGTGCGGGCAAATCGATGACCGGAAACGCCGTGATCGGTCTGTTGGACCCACCGGCCCATGTGTCCGAGGGTGAGGTCTGGCTGAACGGTCGGCGTATCGACGAACTGGACGCCGAGGACAAACGCAGGATCCGAGGCAAAGAGATCGGGATGATCTTTCAGGATCCGCTGACCTCGCTGAACCCGCTGTTCACGGTGGGTGAGCAATTGGTCGAGACGATCCAGCTACATCTTGGCCTGTCCGCATCTGAGGCCAAGAAACGTGCGATTGCTTTGCTGGATCGCGTGTCCATCCCGGACCCCGCGGACCGGTTCAACCAGTACCCGCATCAGTTTTCCGGCGGGATGCGTCAGCGCGTGGTGATCGCCTTGGCGCTGTGCACGGAACCCAGCGTGTTGATCGCGGATGAACCCACCACAGCCTTGGACGTATCCGTCCAAGCGCAGGTACTGGATCTGATCAAGGAACTGGCCAAGGAGCGTCAGGTTGGCGTGATCCTTGTGACACACGATATGGGCGTCATCGCCGACACCACCGATACCGTCACCGTCATGTATTCCGGCCATGTGGTTGAAAGCGGCACCACCGATCAAATCCTTGGCGCGCCAACACATGAGTATACCAAATCCCTGATCGCCGCCGTGCCACGGCCACACAGCAAGGTCGAACGGTTCCCGGTGGTCAGCTATGGCGAACGGGAAAGAACCTTCAAGATCGATGATCTGGCAGCCCATTGGGACAAGACCGATTTGTCAAAATCCGGCAAGCTGCTTGAGGTCGAGAACATCACCAAGACCTTCCTTCAAAAGGGCGGTCTACTGCCATCGCAACGCAAGTACTTTACCGCCGTTGATCAGGTCAGCTTCGACATTCGCGACGGTGAGGTTTTTGGCCTTGTCGGCGAAAGTGGCTCGGGCAAATCCACGGTCGCTCGGATGATCGGCACGCTTTATCCGGTGGACGGAGGCCGCGTTGTCTTTGACGGGCAGGATGTGACGGCGATGGTGACAGAGGCTTTGCAAGGCTATCGCCGCCAGATTCAGATGATCTTTCAGGATCCGTTCTCAAGCCTGAACCCGAGGATGAAGGTTGGCGACCTTGTTGCAGAACCGATCCTGCACCATCGTATCCTTCCCAAATCCCAGGTTGAACCGCGTGTCAGGGAACTTCTGGACTGGGTCGGGTTGGCGAAAGACGCCTGGCGCAAATACCCGCACGAATTCTCTGGCGGGCAGCGTCAGCGCATCTGTATTGCCCGCGCACTGGCCACACAGCCCCGGTTTCTGATCTGCGATGAGCCGACAAGCGCGCTGGATGTGTCGATCCAGGCGCAAATCCTGAACATCCTCAAAGACCTTCAGGATCATCTTGGGCTGACCATGCTGTTCATCAGTCATGACCTGCCGGTTGTGCGTCAGATGTGTGATCGGGTGGGTGTGATGCGACAGGGGAAATTGGTCGAGGTGCAGAACACAGACGCGCTGTTTTCGGCACCCCAGCATTCCTACACCAAAGAGCTTTTGGATTTAATGCCCCGGTTGAAGCAATTGGAAGCCGCAGGTTAACCCTAACGCGGCTTGGGCGTTCCTAAGGAAGATCCATCTATCAATGGGCCGTCTCAAGCTCTGCCCAGATGTCGGACATGACTTTGCCCATCGGATTGTCCCTGCGTCGGATCGCGAAAATCTCGGTGTGGCGTGTGGGGTAACCATCAACGCGCAGCGGAACCAGGGTTCCGGTCCTCAGCTCATCCTTCATCATGTGTTCGGGCAGGCCACCCCAGCCCAGCCCGGCTTTGAGAATGGTTTTCTTCGCTTCGAAATCAGAGACCGTCCAACGATGCCCACCTGATAAAACATCCCGACTTTGATCGAAATCCTGCCCGCCGGTACCTGAAACGATAACTTGCGTATAGCCCTGCATCTCGCGCCTCGATCGGATTCCGCGGCGTTGTGCGGCCGGGAAGTCTGGGCTTGCGACGGGTCGTATCGTGATGGTTCCGAAGGGGAGCGTTTCGACATCGTCAATTGGAACGCCCTCAAGACCCGCGATGATCATATCTGCGCTGCCTTCCATCAGCCGTGCCAACGGTCCGCCCATCATTTCCGACGCCACATGGATGTTGGTTCCCGGATATCTCTCTCGGATAGTGCCCAGCAGGCTCAGTACCGGGTCCAGCGAGGTTGTGGCCGTTACCGCAATCGATATCGAGGGCTCTTGTTCACTGCGCAATCCAGCCGCGACGGCTTGCAGCCTGTGCACTTGTTCCAGAACACGCGCCGCTTCGCGAAAGTAAACCTGACCCTCGGGTGTCAGACTAGGCCGGTAGGTCTCGCGTGTGAACAGATCAAACTTCAGTTCAGCCTCCAGCTTTCGGATTTGATGGCTGACGGCAGATTGCGCTTTGTTCAAACGCTCAGAGGCCGCCCGAAAGGTTCCAGTGGCAACAATCGCGTCCAAAGCGATGAGTTGGTCTAAGGTCATATCGCATCACAAATGATCTGAATATAAGATCATTATGGTGAAAACACGATATTATCAATCGCTTTACTTGATTGCTATCTCTGGCCTGCACTCATGAAAAGGAGGTTGAGATGAAACTGTACTACAAAGCCGGAGCCTGTTCGTTGGCCAGCCATATCATGCTGAATGAGGTTGGTGAGACATTTGAGATCGAGGCTGTTGACACCGCCAAGGGGCAAACGGAAAGCGGAAGAAATTATAAGGAAATCAATGCGAACGGCTATGTACCAACGCTTGAAGTTGAGGATGGCGTGTATTTGAGCGAAGGCGTAGCAATTCTTCAGTACATTGCAGATACCCATGCCGATCAAGCCTATTCTCCGCCGCTTGGAAGTATTGAGCGTGCACGGTTACAACAATTCCTGAACTACGCTGCGGCCGAGTTGCACAAGGCCTGGGGGCCGCTCTTTTCCGACAGCTCAACATATGCGGAAAAGGCAGCAGCAGAGGCGAAGGTTCGGTCGAAATTCGACTATATCGAGAAGGTTCTGTCTGACGGGCGATCCTACTTGGTCGCCGGCACGTTTTCGGTTGCGGATGCTTACACATTCGTTCTGATCTACTGGGCTAACTTCAAGGCCATCGACCTGTCAGCCTGGCCTAACATCGCCGCCTACGCCGATCGCATCGCCGATCGCGAGTCGGTCAACGCGGCCTTTATTGCAGAGGGATTGGCGTGATGCAGCTTCACAAAGACTATGAAATCCAGAGCGTGATGAAACGTTATTTTGACGGGCTTTACCATTCAAACAGCGATGTGCTGCGAACGGTGTTTCATCGGGATCTGGTCTATGTGAACGGCACCCTCGGCGACTACGAAGTTATGGGTTTAGAGGCCTATATGGACCGGATCGACGTCCGCACGCCGCCCGCCTCGCGCGGCGATCCGCGCAAGGAAGTTATCGAACGGATCACTCTTAAAGGCGACCGGATCGGCCTCGTCGAGGCGCGCATGACCATGATGGGGCGTAACTATCAGGATTTGCTGACAGTGATCAATTCAAAGGACGGTTGGCGCGTGCTGACCAAGGTGTTCTCATTCGTTGAGAGAAAGGACTAGGACGATGCCTTACGTAAATATCAAGGTAACACAAGAGGGCGGACCTGAAGGTACAGGTCCGTCACCCGAAGAAAAGGCGCAGTTGATTTCTGGTGTGACCGACCTGTTGCACAAAGTGCTCAACAAAAACCCCGCAACGACATTCGTTGTGATTGACGAGGTGCCACTGGAAAATTGGGGAATCGCGGGTCGGAGGGTCAGTGATATCCGCGCGGAGGGCGACTGAGACTCTCGGACGAAACGCCCTCATTCAAAGAGGCGCACTTAGCACTAAAGTGTTGCGATGGTGGGTGATGAGAGACTCGAACTCCCGCCGCATCTTTTAAAATCAATGACTTACGTGTAGTTTTGTAACCGTGTAACCGACCCAAAAATAGGCTAGATTACGTTGCGTCAAGTGTGTTGCAACTGTGCTCATAGTAGCAGCCGAAGTTCGACATCACCAAGGAAGTCCAATTCGAGTTTGAGCTCACCGGCATCAACTTGCGGGACTAGAATTTCGGTTTGCGAGTAGTATTGGCCAAGTATTTTGTCTGCACTGTTGTGCATACGAGCGCTCACAAAGAGGTCGCCTTTTACATCATTCACCGCGGGGACAGCTTCACCAAATAGAGGCAGGACCATTGTGCCTTGATTCAGTGCAAACCCGTTCTCAGCTTCGAAAACGGTGGGATTGTCTGGTTCAATAGACAGAAACTTAGCATTTGTCGCAAATGACAGCTTATCCACGCCTAGCAGTTCCATCGCCGCTTGGCTGTTCTTTGTTACACCGGAGAATTCCACATTGGCATAGATACGACCTTCGGCATCTCGATCAACGCGACCATCGCCAACCCTTAGTTCGAAGTCTTGGGCTAACATGGCAATTTCTTTTTCCATCATGGATAGAGCAGGAAAAAAAGTTTTTGCGACCACGGTAATGTCTGTCTCGCCTAAAAGAACTCGATAGCTCCAATTGCTCATGGTGTATCGACCTGAATGCAATTTAGCAGAAGAACCTAGCCCATCGCACAACCGGAGTTTTGTGTCATATACCGTTTGACAGTTTTTAGCTAGATAGGTCGGAGACAGTATGTTTTCGATTTCGTGAAATCTGGCGTCGATCTCTGCCAATGGGATTGCAACTATTGGCGGGCAATCCGGGCCGGAAAGTGCTTCATAGATTACAAACTGGCGACCATCGCAAAGGACAAAGAAATTTGCTCCTACTTGGGGGTGCGTTGTATAGCTATGTGCTTGTTCTACGTCCGATTTTGATAACCCCACAGTTGCGGCCTTGGCCTCAACAATGAAAGACCCTCGCCTACCTTTTAAACCGCAACAATAATCGTAACGGCCAATCGGCACGTCCTTTCTAGAGTTCTTTCGTCCGATGAAGTGATAGGGATACTCAAGTTTTTCTTCAGGCTTCAGATAGACATCACCACCCTCGAAGTATCCAAGTTTTCGCAATATGGGATCAATAACGAACATACGCACAGAAGTTTCGTTATAATTCTCAACTTCGGACAAAATTCCGGGTTTGGCGACAATCATAATCGGCCCTTTTTGAGATGAAGCAATGGCTGGTCAACAATTACTATCTATCGCACAGCGACATAAAAATTACTTTCACCCTCTGGGCATTCTTCCCGCATTTTTACGCAAAGCGCTCGCTCTGACGCGTCGCTATCGCCATAGACTTCAACGATGTGACCACACTGTTCGCACTGACCTGACAGGCCGTCTACTTCCCGGTAATCGCCTTCAAGGGTGGTGTCAGTGACCTGAACTTCAACTCGCATAGCAGCTCCTAAGCTTTGCAACCATGACACGAGGGGTAGATGAGAATCGAACTGGTTAAAAGGTATGATTTTGATACAAGAAACCCGCCAGCTTGCACTGGTGGCTAGATCGTTCCTGGAGCAGAGGTAGGAGTTGTTTCAGCTGCTGCTAATCAACCCTAAATCGGCCAGATGTCGTTTCATCAAGTCGTAGCGAGGTGATCGGGTAACTTGAGGCTTATGTGTTTGCAAACCTTAGTGATTACCTGCATTAACAGCCAAGATATGTCGTGTCAGGAAATATTTTAGTAGGACGCATATGACAGAAAGAGAGCCTCCGACCGGACAACTGTTCTCGTTGTTGTATTTAAAAAACGATGAAACGTTGAGCGACTGTCCACGCATGCGTAGGCGTGTTGCACTAGCGTTGCAGAAATCACTTCGCGGGAATGGTTCTCTTAGCGTCGACGCGGGCCGATACCTGGAAGAAGAACTGGGTTTTTCACTGGTCAATAGGGGGCCTGCAGCACCATACGTTGATTGGCAAACGTTTTTTGATCGAGCAGATTTAGTAGACTTATTGGATTCTATTACTCATCTCTTTCGTTTTCTAAGGGCTCGCCTGCAAGCATTAAGTGCTAATGAATTTCGCTCTACGGTGCAGCGCATATTTCGCGAACGCAACATGCGATATCAAATCGATGAACTTTGTGGTGTTCATCCCTTTGTTGATGCTTCGTTTGAACAGTCACGGGCTAGTGCGCTTGCAGGCCTATCTTCTGAACGCTTTGAAGCCGCGAGGGCGCACCTGGACTGCACCGAAAAAGCATTGATGGGACCTCACGCGGACTACCGACAGGCAATTAGATCAATCTTTGATGCGGCAGAGAACATTTTTAAAATGATGTTTGCGGGAGCAACGCACATTAACAATAGCTCAATTAAGGAAAAGCTACGGCCCGCAATTGAGGCTACGTATGCGGATCGCAAAACGGTCAAAATTACTTCGCTCAAGCAATGTGACGGGTTCAAGAATTGGGTTGAGGCGGCTCACTTCTACCGGCATGCTGATGGTCAACCTGAGCCTGCACAACCACCAGAAGAACTAACTGTGTTGATGATATCACAAGGGTATGGTTGGGTGCGTTGGCTTGCGCAGCTCGACAGGCACATGCTTAGCGACAAGGGTTAAACCCGCCAGCTTACACCGACGGGTTCTCAACATCGATCTGGCGGCAATTCAAGCCAGCCGCATTTCCATCATCAAGTGTTTAGCCAAGATTTCCGGGTCAGTGCCGCATTCTTCGAACGGCTCAGACACCAGCTTTTCCAGCTTGGCTTTCAGTGCGTGGTAGATGTGATCCGGCAGATAGATTTCTTGGGTATTGGTAGTAGCCTGCACGAAACTATTCCTCTTTAAGATGATTTGGTGTGCGCAGACACGCATGACTGGAATCTGGATCGCAAGAGAAAATTTGACTTAAATCGTTGTTTTAATTATGTTTAATTGCTTACTTGTCGCTGAAAACATGAACCCTGCGCCGATTGGCTTACATCGCATTGATGGTCCAGTGCCGGGTTCGGAGAGAAGGTAGTTGGAAGCCCATCCTTATCCGTTAAATTACAAGAAATTTTACGTCAGATGTTGAATAAATTCGTTTTGGTCCCGGTGTTTTTCAGCGAGCGCGTGCAGCTCTGGCAGAAATGTTTTCAGGTCTATTTGTTTATCGCCGCCCCGGACTAGCATAGGCCGCGAGCTTGTAAGTGCTTCAGGCAGAGATCATCTCTGCCGCAAGTCCTGCGCGCTGGCTAACGCTCGCTTTCGGGCGCTTCGCGCCCACCGGTTCTGTTTCTTCTGCCGGCAGAAGCATGAAATGCACGGAATGAATGACTATCAAAAATCCCTGCAGAAATAGGACTTTCCCCCCAGGACAACACAAACAATTTCTGTGATGTCCTGGGGGAATAATCTGCATATAACAGGTGGTGAAGAGCTTCTAACACTAGGTGGCTTCCATTGACCTAGCAGCGCTCCGATCCCGGCTTTGCGGCCAAGCGGTTACAGTCTTTCGACTGAGCAACACGTCCGGCTTTCCTCCAACCTAGACGTGATCGGTTGTTGTGACCCGGGTCTAAGCCCGACGCACATTGCAACCGTCTTTCTGTGCCATTTCGTCATACGACTGGCGGCAACCACTTGGGGCGTCCGATGCTTTCCAACGGGGAGCGATCCAAAGTGATCTTTCCTGCACCTTCCAGATAGGTGACTCGCTGCCCGGTCATTTTCCCGGCGCCGGCGTTTCTTGTTGGTCTGGTATGAGGTGTCAAAGAACATAGGCATAGAAGCGCGTTGTTCTTGGCTGACTGCTTGTTGCTTTGTGCTGCTGTAACGGCCTCTTACAAACACCAAAATTCAGCTTCGCCCACAAAGCGATTTCCAGGGCGAAATGCACTTTTATCTTGAGCGCGAGAGTTTTGCGTTTGGCACACGGGGCCAGTAGATTTGTATAGAACACGCGTGCAATGCCGTAGTCTCCTATGCACATCAACAGGCCGGCTGGGACGTTCACTGGCAGCGTCCAACGCAGTTTCCGACGCAAGACAGCACTGATGTTATAACGCACGCTCTGAGCGCCCTCAGCACTTAGCGAGTTCGACCACAATGTTACCATTGCTACAGGAGGTTAGGACCGTCCGGATGCTGCGGACCCAGAACCCATCCCCTTAATCATCCGTGGGGAAACCTAGGGCTTCGATATTCTAGGGATCTGGCGAACGGGCTTGAGCGAGGCGCTGAGCCATTCCTCGCCCGCTTGCGTGATTGGACCCATTGTTTGCGACTCAACGCCCCTCAGACAGATCCAGCTGTTGCTGGTCTCAAATTTTTCAAACCCGAATTGTCTCTTCGACTCACGCTCTGGCCAACCACAACAGAGCCAAAAACTATGGCTGCTCCAATGGACTGGGTGAGGCTAAGCGTTTGCCCCAAGTATACCCAGCCGAGCGCGACAGCTGTAACAGGACTCATCATACCTAGCATCGAAACTGCACTGGGATCCAAGCGCGCTATGCCGCGAAACCAAAGAGCATAGGTTGCTGCAGCACCAATCAACCCGAGCCAAATAAGGCCGGCGACATTTGTCGCGCTGAGCGCAGGGAGAGGCGGCTCAAGAAACAGTGCGACTGGCAGCAGTATCAAACCACCGGCTGTTAATTGCCACGCTGTGAAACTCAGTGCCGAGACCGGAGGTTGCCATTTCCGGCTGAGAACAGTGCCAGCAGCCATTGACGCGGCTCCTCCCAAACCCGCTGCTATACCAATCCAATCAAGTTGTGCTTCTGGTCCGATCAGCAGCAGAGACACACCCATTACGCCAGTCGCGGCGGCGCCAAGTGCACCAAGTCGGATTGGGGTTCCCAGCCATCCCCACGCCATCAAAATCACGATCGTTGCTTGCAACGATCCTAGGGTGGCGGCCACACCACCGGGTAACCTATACGCAGCAACGAAGAGGAGCACCCAGAACAGAGCGAAATTGAGGCTGCCCAAGACGAAAACTCGACCGAACCAATCGCGTGGTGGAACGCAACGCGTCACTGCAAGCAACAACAACCCAGCAGGCAGAGCTCGTAACGCAGCCAGAGTAATCGGGTAGCCAGCCGGGAGCGCTTCGGTCGTTACCAGATAAGTGCTTCCCCATACCGCTGGGGCGAGCGAAGTGAGAAGAATATCGGTTGAGCGTGACATGGTATGTCTCCCAGCTGAGGCGTTTGAGAATTTGAGTGAGACGTCAGAGGCGCGCGGGTTACGCTGCTTCCGCTTGGAGGTTTGATCCAGCGAGGCACGCTGCAATCCTTGCAACATGAGCACCCTGGAACCGCGCTCCGGCCAGGTCAGTTTCGGTAGGCGTGCGGGAACCATCGGCACCAGCGATGGTTCCCGCACCATATGGTGCACCACCAATAATTTCGTCTGATGTAGTCTGGCCAGCAAATGTGTAGGGCATTCCGGCAATCAGCATCCCAAAGTGTTGAAGCGGGACTTGCGTTGTCAGAAGGGTCGCCTCGTGCCCGCCATGTTGCGAACCCGTAGACGCAAAGACCGCCCCGACTTTACCAACCAGTGCATTCCTGGCCCAAAGCCCGCCAGCCTGGTCAAGGAAGGACTTCATTTGGCCAGCCATCATGCCAAATCGGGTCGGTGTTCCAATGATGATTGCATCATAGTTTTCGAGATCTGTCGGCAAGGCGATAGGCGTGTCATCCACGACATAGCCAGCCTGCTGGCGGACTTCCTCAGGGACAGTTTCGGGCACACGCCGAACGTCAACTTCGGTGCCGGGAACACTTCTTGCGCCTTCAGCTTCGGCATCGGCCAATGTGCGGACGTGGCCATAGCTTGAATAGTAGAGAACGAGAATACGTGACATAGGATACCTCTCAGGGCTGTGATTTGTTCCCTGAGAGAATGGAATTTGTTGCACCGCCAATTAAGCTGCGCTCTTTGACATCACTCTTTACCTGTATTGAATAATGTCACGACCTGAGAGCCAGGCGCAGATGATCAAGAAAGGCTGTAACCTTTGCGTCCATTCCCAAGCGAGATGCTGTAACTGCGAATACTTCTGGCGCGGGCAATTCGTGGTCAGGAAGAACTCTCACCAAAGCTCCACTAACTTCAGGAGCATCAGAAACGAACTCAGGCAGGGTTCCAATACCTTGCCCCGCTATCAGCAGATCGCGCAAAACGAGGCTATTGCCAACCCGCACGCGCGGATCAAGCTCTAATGTTGTGACACCGTTGGCGGCCGAGAGCTTCCAACTCGTCAAATGATCAGCAAGCAAAAAGCCGATGATCGCGTGGTTTTTCAGATCCGCTGGCTGGGTCGGCGTCCCACATCGCTCCAAATAGTCAGGAGACGCAAAAATCCGCTGTCGCATCACCCCGATCCGTCGCGCAACAAGGGTCGAATCCGGCATCGCGGCTCGGATTCGTATCGACAGATCGAACCCGCCCTCGACCATATCGATCACCTTGTCGTCCATCGAAAGAGTAAATCGCAGATCTGGATAGGTTTCCAAGAACTCTGGAATCATCGGTGCGATAACGGTTTGGCCGAAGGAGCTTGACGCATTCACCCGAAGGTGCCCACGCATCGCTTTTGAACCTTCCCTAATGGTCTGTTCCGTTTTTTCGACTGCATCGAGGATTCCAATTGCATCCTGGTAATAAAGGCTGCCGGTGTCAGTCAGTGACATCGATCGGGTCGTTCTGGTGAGGAGGACGGTTCCCAGGCTCTCTTCCAGAAGCTTGATTTCTCTGCTGAGAAGCGCAGGAGAAACACCAAGGTCTTCCGCCGCACGGGCAAAGCTACCGCGTTCAACGATACGGCAAAAAGCTTGCATGACTGACAGTTTGTCCAACTCCAGGCCCCCGATCAGTTTTTTGAGCCGCCCAGTTGGGCGTAACGAACTGCAAGTTATACGACCGCGCCACTGGTGCGAAGGGGCGGCACGTCTGAGTTGCTGGTGTTGATTTCCGAGCGGTTGCCAGAAAACAACCATCGCTCTATTTTCGGCGAGGCTAGGAGTAAGGCACAATGGCAAAATCTAAGAATCCGCTTACGCCGAAAAGTGTTCCAAGCCGGTCGAGCAATGAAAACTCGGATCGCCCCGTCAATAGCAAAGCTAGACCAGTGAGCGACGCCGCTAGTGAGCCAACTCGGCAGGAAAGACTCAGGGCGATTGCAGAAGATGCGGAAAGACGTCTCAAGGGTTCAATGAAGCTTCTCTCTTGAAGTCGCCATACGAAACTCCAAAGAAATTACAGCACATACAATCAAAGTGCAGCCGTCTTTACGCTCCAAGGCGAGTCACCGGTTAACCAATGAGCACTCAGAAGCAACGGAGCATACAAAAGTTCTGGTAAACATAAGCGCAAATCGGGTGCCGCCCCTGAGCGCTCTTCCCTACGATCACCTTTCCTCTCTAGCACCCAGTTACCTTGACACCTCTTACACTAGGTTGTCGCTCTCTAGGGCGCTGTTGCGTGTTGGTGCTATCTATCGTGATTGCGATCTAGGTGCATCTATTCCCTGTCTATGAGCAATCGTCGATTTCTTCTCTCGGGAGTAGCTCAATACGCTGCCTGACATAGACCTGTGCTTACGCTCTCTATCTCGCTCTCTCAGTAGCTCTCCATACTGGCCTGAGCTACGTCCGTTCTCTTACATGTGTCTGGTGTCGTCTGGCCTGTGTTTCGCTCTTCTGTTAGCTTTTCTGGCATGTCTTCTGATATGTGTTTTCCAAGAACCGTTGTTTTTATGGGTTTGTCTGGTTCAAAGGTTTACATTCCGTCGATCCCGGGAAGGCGGATGTAAACTTTTGTCAACCTTGTGCAACCTCAGTTCAATCAGCGAGGGACCCGGCGAGGCAGGGTTCACCAGCCATTCCTCGCCGCTATCTCGAAAACCCATTCCATTTTTCTTTGTGTGGTCGACAAAGGCGCCTCAATAGCTGCACTCGCCGTAAGGTAGGCTCAGGATCATTTCCGTTGCTCACGTCCCGGAGGAACTGCAACCAGGCGCGCTCACTCAATGTTAGGTCGTCTTTCAAGTCATGCAAGGCACCTACCTCCCGAAGATGGTCTTGATCGCCGTCTCTGACCGACTGGTCAGCCGGGGATCAGTGTTATTAGAGGCCTTGCGAATTGCTTTTAGCCAGCCAAGTTCATTCGACGTGACATGTTCTCCGAATACCTCGACAACTGCCTTAGCTGCAGTCAGGCTGATCGACTGCTCAATTGCGAGGCGCATAAGGTAGGCAGCGTCGCATTCCAAAGCGTTCGCCAAGCCGGGACGCGATCCAATGCCACCTTGGAACTACCCTGCTTGATCATCGTGATCATGTTCGGGTCGACGTATCCCACCTACGCCGCGATCTCGGCTTGGCTCTTGGTAGGTTTCAGTTCGAGCACCCTCCGTTCGAAATACGTCGCCATCCGGGTGTCTCCATACGGTTTATTTGTCATCGCTATCCTCTCAGAAGTGATGCAGCACGCGCTGCATGTCTTTGATATAGCGACGGAGAGAATGGGAAATTGCGGAGGGAAAAAATCAATAAACTAAAATGTTTAGCCGATCGACAACAACTCATTCTAACTGGGTCCATCTATCCGGGCGGAAAAACAGAAGTCTTTTTTACTGTTCCATAGACGAAGCTGGTATCGATCGAGGCAATCCCACCGATCGGATGAATTCGGTGACGAATAAATTCCTCGTAGGCCTCTAGATCCGATACTAAAACCCGCAATTGGTAGTCCATTGCCCCGGTCAGCACGTGGCATTCAAGAACTTCATCGATCATCCGAACACGTTTCTCGAAGTTCTGAACGTCCGTTTCGTTGTGTCGCTCCAATCTGATACGCACGAAGACAGTAATGGCCATCCCATAGGCGGCAGCGTCGACGTCGGCGCTGTATCCCTTTATCACTCCATTGGCTTCTAGGTTTTTGACCCTGCGCAAACACGGTGAGGGAGACAGGTTCACTTCGTCGGCAAGATCCTGGTTCGTCATGCGCCCGTCGCGCTGCAGCGCTCGAATGATCTGCCTGTCCTTAGCGTCCATTTCATCCTCTTTTTTGGCATAGTATGCCAATATTAAAGCTTAAGTTGGCATTTTTAGCAACCATTGGCCCAAAGTAAAGGCGCAAACTGGCTCCAACATGTATCAGGAGCTTGCAATGACCCCTTCAACCGGATTTGCCACCCGCGCCATTCACCACGCTTATGACCCTCTGGAAAATGACGGCGCGCTTACGCCACCCCTGCATTTGACGTCCACGTTTACCTTTGAAACCGCAGAAGCAGGTGGCGAGATGTTCGCAGGTGAGCGTGAAGGTCATATCTACAGCCGCATTTCGAACCCAACATGCGACCTTCTTGAACAACGCATTGCCGTGCTTGAGGGGGCCGAGGCCGGGCTAGCTCTCTCAAGCGGTATGGGGGCGGTCACGGCAGTGCTCTGGACCCTGCTGTCGCCAGGTGACGAAGTCATCGTGGACAAAACGCTCTATGGCTGCACCTTCGCCTTTATGCGCCACGGTTTGGCAAAATGGGGTGTCACGATCACACATGTCGACATGACAGACCCGGAGAACCTGAGAGCGGCCATTTCTGACAAAACCCGCGTTGTCTATTTCGAAACTCCGGCCAATCCGAACATGCGCTTGGTGGACATCGCCGCAAGCGCCGCAATTGCGCATTCGGTCGGAGCAACGGTCGTCGTCGATAACACTTATGCCAGCCCGTATCTGACCCGCCCGATCGAGCATGGTGCAGATATCGTTCTGCACTCTGCTACCAAATATCTCGGCGGACACGGGGATGTGGTGGCCGGTCTGGTGGTAGGAACCGCCGAACAGATTGCTGAAATCCGCCTTGTTGGAATGAAGGACATGACAGGCGCGGTAATGGCGCCTTTCAACGCGATGCTAGTCCTGCGTGGTCTGAAAACACTGAATCTGCGTGTGGATCGTCATTGTGAATCTGCCAAAGTCGTCGCGGACTTCCTCGAAGCGCACCCCGCCGTCGGTGAGGTTTATTTCCCTGGTCTTAAGAGTTTCGTTCAGCACGATGTGGCGCAGCGACAGATGTCCCAACCCGGTGCTATGATAGCGTTCGAGATCAAGTCCGGCCTGTCCGGTGGGATTGATTTCATGAACCGCCTGAACATGATCCAGCGTGCGGTGTCCTTGGGCGACGCGGAAACACTGATCCAACACCCAGCGTCCATGACTCATTCGACGTATACGCCGGAAGAACGTGCCGAGCATGGGATCAGCGATGGCCTGATCCGCCTGTCGGTCGGACTGGAGGATGTCGAAGATATCCTTGCAGACCTGGAGCAAGCTTTGCCTTACCCTGCTCGCAGCGCCGCCTGAACCCGGAGACCGCCATGCACATTGATCCCACCCAACTGAAGACCGTCGAACAGCGCCTGCTGTGGTTGTCGCATTGGATGATCCACCATGCCAACCATGTCCGACCAAAGGTGGATGGGATCAAGATCGGTGGCCATCAGGCTTCGTCTGCTTCGATGGTATCAATCATGACCGCGCTCTACTTCTCGGCCTTGCGCCCTGAGGACCGGGTTGCAGTTAAACCCCATGCGTCGCCGGTATTTCATGCGATGCAGTATCTGATGGGTAATCAGACCCGCGAAAAGATGGAGAATTTTCGCGGATTTGGGGGTGTGCAAAGTTATCCCAGCCGGACAAAGGATATAGATGATGTTGATTTCTCGACCGGGTCTGTGGGTTTAGGTGTCGCGATCACCTCGTTTGCCTCGATCATTCAAGACTACATCAAGGCCAAAAGCTGGGGCTCAAACGCGCCAATGGGACGTATGGTAGCCCTGGTAGGCGATGCCGAACTGGATGAAGGCAATGTCTATGAGGCATTACAGGAAGGATGGAAGAACGACCTGCGAAACACGTGGTGGATCATCGATTACAACCGACAGTCGCTGGACGGTATCGTCCGGGAAGGCTTGTTCGAACGGATCGAGAAAATCTTCGATGCGTTCAGCTGGGATGTCGTTCGTGTCAAATATGGGGTTCTTCAACGCGCGGCCTTTAAAGAACCCGGCGGAGATCGCCTGCGAGATTGGATCGACGCTTGCCCAAACCAAGACTACTCGGCTTTGACTTTCATGGGTGGCGCGAACTGGCGACAGCGTCTCATGGACGATCTGGGGGATCAGGGGGATGTGACCGCTCTGATCGAACGGCGCACGGATGCAGAGCTCGCAGACCTTATGGAGAACCTCGGCGGCAACTGCGTCGAGACAATGGCCCAAACATTTGCCGCCATCGATCATGATCGCCCAACATGTTTCCTGGCCTACACAGTCAAAGGATGGGGCACCCCTATTGCAGGTCACAAGGACAATCACGGCGGGCTAATGAACAATAGCCAGTTCGCCGCGTGGCAGTCGCATATGGGTGTGCCGAAGGGCGAAGAATGGGAGCCGCTCGCGACAGTGCAGGACCCAGACGCATTCAAAGATTTTCTGGCCAGCACGCCGTTCTTTGCTAAAGGTCCGCGCCGCTATTTTGATGACAAGCTGGAAGTGCCGCCAATCGAAATCGACACCAACCGTGAAATCTCGACCCAGATGGCGTTTGGCAAGATCCTTGACGATCTGTCAAAAGGCGACGGCCCAATGGCCGAACGCATAGTGACGACCTCCCCAGATGTGACAGGCACAACAAGCCTTGGTCCTTGGGTGAACCGGCGCAAACTGTTCGCCCGATCCGAGCAAGCCGACGCCTTCATAGAACACCGGATCCCTTCGACGGCGAAATGGGAATTCACGCCGGAAGGGCAGCATATCGAGCTTGGTATAGCCGAAATGAACCTCATGTTGCTTCTGGGAGCGGCGGGCCTGTCGCATTCCCTGTTCGGTAAGAGGTTGATCCCAATTGGCACCGTCTATGATCCATTTGTCAGCCGCGGCCTCGATGCGCTGAATTACGCCTGTTATCAGGACGCGCGTTTCATGCTGGTTGGCACACCTTCGGGCGTGACACTCGCCCCCGAAGGTGGAGCACACCAATCCGTTGGAACACCGCTCATCGGGATGAGCCAAGACGGTTTGGCCGCTTTTGAACCGGCCTTTGCCGACGAGCTAGCGGTGATTATGGAATGGGCCTTCGACTACCTGCAGCGCGACGGCGAAGGGCAACCGGATGAGCGCACATGGCTGCGCGATGAAACCGGAGGGTCTGTCTACCTGCGCCTGACCACCAACCCGATTGAACAGCCCGGAAAGCGTGTCGACGATGAGTTCCGCCAAGGTGCCATCGATGGGGCTTATTGGTTAAGAAAACCGGGACCCAATTGCGAAGTTGTAATCGCCTATCAAGGAGCAGTCGCGCCGGTGGCAATCAAGGCCGCCGGTATGATTGGTGAAGGCCGTCGCGACATAGGTGTATTGGCCGTGACATCCGCAGATCGCCTGAATGCTGGATGGACCGCCGCTCAACGAGCGCGTTCTCGCGGCAACCAAGCGGCACGCTCTCACATCGAGACCCTGATGTCCGACCTTCCGCCACACTGCAAGCTTGTCACTGTTATCGATGGTCATCCTGCAACTCTATCCTGGCTCGGGGCAGTGCTTGGGCATCAGACTATTCCCATGGGCGTCGAGCATTTTGGTCAGACCGGAACGATCGGCGATCTATATCGCCATCACTGCATTGACGCAGACGCTATCCTGGAAAAAGTGAGTGGCCTGACCCATGGCAGGACTCTTCACCGTGCATAAGTGGGCTGGATCTGGGCAAAAATATAGAAAGCAAACTAGCACTGATCATAGACCAAGATAACTTTCGGCCAATGTAGACAGTGCTCTTAGGTTCAATGAATCTGCCGGACCTGAACTTGGCTGGTTTGATTGGAGGCGACGCCCAAAAAACAGGGTTCCTTTGATTAAAAATCAATAAGTTGGTCCTCAGTCCCGATCTTCGGGAGGCAAGGGTAGGAGGTTCGAACCCTTTCACTCTGACCAATAAAATACGGCACACGAGAGCGCCTTGTAACTGCAAGACTGCAACGAGAAATCTCGCATGAGCTACTTCAATATGTAGTGAGGTAGTCTGTTGATTGCGTCGATCTTGGTTCTCTGCGTCACGTCACCGTAGTCATCACCTGCCGTTTTCCCTGCATGGCCCTGAATGGCATCGACAACACGATCAGATATACAGAGTTCACGGCACTGCGTTTTGAAACGGTGCCGCCATGCATGATTGGGCAGCAATCCTTCTGGCGCCAGCCCGGACTTTCTAAGCCATGCTGCAATCTGATTTGCGATACGCTTCGCCTTGCGTGAATAGTCCTCTTGTCTCGTGCCGCCGTGGAACAATGGGCCGGGCTTCGCAGCTTCGACAAAGTCAATGAAGCCCTCGCTTATGATTTGGGGATGCAGCGGAGCGTCACGATATCCACCTGTCTTAACCGAACCGGCATCTGGCGTAATCCTAATAATCCAATGCTCATCGATCTTGCGCACGTCTTCTTTGCGGAGCTGAGTAATCTCTGAAACGCGCGCGCCAGTGAAGGCACAGATGATCGGTGCCCAGCGTTTAGCGGCTACCAAATGCGATTTCTCCCTAACGTAACCGCGCTCGTCTTCGTTGGGAGTATAGGTGCGGCTGGCTTTCAAGAGCTTGTTCGCTTCGGCCTCTACATAGCCGCGTTCCCTAGTGTGCTGCTTCTTGGGCTTTGCTTGCCGCACATTGGCAGCCGGGTTCTCAGTTAGAATTTCATTCTCGACCGCCCATGAAAACAGTGACCGAATGGTGGAGAGATACACATCGCTAACCGTCTTGGCGGATAAGCTACCCATCAACTGATCGCGCCAATCAATCAAGTCTTTCTTGGTAACTCGTGTGGCATCGTTGTGTTTCAGGTGTTTGACGAGTTTATCAATGACTGGCTGCTGGCGACCAGTGCCAGACCGCATAAACCCGGCTTGCTGGCGGTGCGCCACGTAGTCTTTCCAGAGCTGTTTGATACTGACCGGAGTAGGGGCGTTTTCCGGGGGCTGTGCGTCCACAATGATTGGCGCAGTGGGTGTTGCCGGTAAAATCGCCTTCGTCACGCTCAGCGGAGCGCGCAAGGGCTTCCAGCTCTGCTTGGCAAAGGGCACGGGCTATCTCTCGCCATTCGGTGCTACCCGGTGTCGCGTCTACATTGCCAGTTGCCCGGAAGCGTTCAATCTGCGCGCCGACCAACTCACCTAGCTCAACGTCATTGGCATTCCCTGCTAAGGCAGCGCGTAGGCGGCCAACTAGCAGATCATCAATGCCGACGGCAGAGTAGCGTGGATCATTTCTGAGTTGATCATCAAAGGCCATGCGCTGGTGATAGTGGCTGTGTGCGATCTGATCCGGTGCGAGAGGGAAGCGGGCAGAGGCGTTTTGTGGTTGGTTTGGGTTCGCCTTTTGCTCTGCCACCGCGATCTGATGCTGAATCTGCGTAACTGCGCCCGGCAAAAGTTTGAGCGCTTCGCGGTAGTCACCACCCAGAGCGATGCGCAACTCGGTCTTCCCAATGATTCCGCGCAGGTCTTTCGGAACCACGACACGTGCATGATACCGCCCGGAACGGTTAACGAGGTGACGAATCTTACCTGCCATGGGAACACCTTTTGTAACCAAAGTTGTAACCTTCAAACGGACATAGTGCCTTGTTTGCAAGGGTTTTCTTTTATTTCAAAAGGTTAGAATGGTGGGTGATGAGAGACTCGAACTCCCGACATCTTCGGTGTAAACGAAGCGCTCTACCAACTGAGCTAATCACCCGTAGCGCTGCATTTAGCCAAGCCTGTGGGCGGGTGCAAGAGGGTTCAGTGGATTTTATCGGATTGTTTTACTCTGATCTGTGAAACCGTCTGTACTGTCAACGGGTCAGAGGCCGGAGCGCAGACAGGCGCCCGCATTCTCAAGCGAGGTATGGCAGATATCACAAACACCACTTGATCGTGGGAAACATGCTTGCGGGTGACCCATTGCCTCCGATATTCCAGAACCAGACGGTCGTTTCCCGGCCCGGAGTTTGGATGGCTTTTTTAATGACCCGCCGTGCGGTTGTGGCGGTTTTGGTACTGGCTACGCTCATTCTGGCTCCGATCCGGGCCGGGGCCGATGGTGTTTTGGTGTTTGCCGCTGCCAGCCTGAAAACGGCGCTGGATGAGCTTGCGACTGGCTACAACGCACAAACTGGTGTGAGCATTACGGTCTCCTATGCAGCTTCATCCGTACTAGCCCGCCAGATTCAGGCGGGTGCACCTGCGGATATTTTCATTTCGGCAAATTCCAATTGGATGGATTTGCTGCAGGATCAAGCGCTGATTGATCCGGCTTCGCGTGTGGATTTGCTAAGTAACGGGTTGGTTCTGATTGGGGCATCAGAGCGGGCACCGGTCGAACACATTGGTTCAGACTATGACATCGTGACTGAGCTGGCAGGCGGTTACCTGGCCATGGCGCTGGTCGACGCGGTGCCTGCAGGGATCTATGGCAAGTCAGCGCTGGAAAATCTTGGGCTTTGGGGCGCGGTTCAAGGGCAGGTGGCGCAGACGGATAATGTGCGCGCTGCGCTTGCGCTTGTGGCAACCGAGGCGGCACCCTTAGGCGTAGTTTATCGTTCGGACGCGATAGCGGACCCACGGGTGAGTGTTGTTAGTAAAATACCAGCCGAGATGCATCCCCCCATTGTCTACCCTGCAGCCTTGATGCGGTTTTCAACGCCTGAAGCTGCTTCATTTCTAGAGTTTCTTCAAACCAATGACGCTATGTCTGTTTTCCTGAGGCAGGGGTTTTCCCTGCCGGACAGGTGATCGGGATGGAGTGGTTGGGCCCGGCTGAACTGGAAGCGCTTCGGCTGTCGCTGCGCGTGTCATTGTCGGCCACTCTGGCTACTTTGCCATTCGGGATATTTGTGGCTTATGCGTTGGCAAGATGGCGCTTTCCGGGACGTCAGGTGTTGAACGGTTTGGTCCATCTGCCACTTATTTTGCCGCCTGTTGTCACGGGGTACTTGCTGCTGCTGACATTTGGCATTCAGGGGCCCATAGGGCGGTTTCTGGCCGAGTTTGGGATTGTCGTTGCCTTTCGTTGGACCGGCGCCGCGCTGGCTGCTGGGATCATGGCGTTTCCCCTTATGGTACGCGCCATACGATTGTCGATTGAGGCCGTGGATCCAAAGCTGGAACAGGCGGGTTCGACCCTTGGGGCATCGCGGCTGATGGTGTTTGCGACTGTGACCCTGCCGATGATCCTGCCGGGGATCATCGCCGGATCGATCCTGGCCTTTGCCAAAGCGATGGGAGAGTTCGGGGCGACGATTACGTTCGTGTCAAATATTCCCGGACAAACCCAGACGTTGCCATCGGCCGTTTATGCTTTCCTACAAGTGCCAGGGGGCGAAGCTGCTGCCACCCGATTGGTCGTGATCTCGATCATCATCGCCATGGGGGCTTTGCTTCTATCTGAATATGTGGGGCGCCGTGCGGCTGCAAGGGTGGCCGGGTCATGAGCTTATCTGTGCGCCTGAAACACCATTTGTCGGGCATTGATCTTGATCTGACCTTTGACGCGCCGCAGGGGGTAACTGTGCTGTTTGGGCGTTCGGGATCAGGCAAAACTACGGTTGTGAACGCAGTGGCAGGCCTGTTGCGGCCCGAAGCGGGGCGGGTGGTCGTGGATGACTGGGTTCTGTTTGATACCGAAGCACAGCACTGGCTGCCGCCCCATAAGCGTCGCCTGGGTTACATCTTTCAGGAGGGGAGGCTTTTCCCACACCTGACCGTTCGCCAGAATCTGTCCTACGGTCGCTGGTTTGCGCCGCGTGGTGCGCAGCAAGAAAACCCTGATCGGATCATCGAGATGCTGGGCATCGGCCATTTGCTGAGCCGCCGACCGGCCCTGTTATCGGGTGGGGAAAAGCAGCGTGTGGCGATCGGGCGCGCTTTGCTGGCCAGCCCCCGTCTGATCCTTGCAGATGAACCCTTGGCGGCACTGGATGAGGCCCGAAAAGCCGAGATACTGCCCTATTTCGAGCGGCTTAGGGATGAGGTTTCGGTTCCAATCTTGTATGTCACCCATTCGGCCGCCGAAGTGGCGCGGCTTGCGACATCCGTTGTGGCTTTGCAGGATGGTAAAGTTGCTGGCCAGGGTCCGGCCTCCGATGTCCTGTCTGATCCGTCAGTTGCACCTGCTGGCGTGCGCGCAATAGGTGCGGTCTTGCAGGTGCGGGTCAAAGAACATCACTCGGATGGGTTGACCGAGCTGGATGCCGGCGGGGAGCGCCTGTTTCTGCCCCGCGTCGCACATCAGGTGGGAGAGAGCTTGCGCATTCGTATCCCGGCGCAGGAGGTCATTCTATCAAGCCAGCCACCACAGGGGCTGTCAGCTTTGAATGTGCTCAGTGGACAGGTTGAGACGATCCGGTCAGGCGATGGACCGGGCGCGATTGTCTCGGTTAAAACACCTGCCGGCGTTGTTCTGGCGCGGGTGACACGACGCTCGGTCAACGCATTGGGTTTGCAGACTGGAGCGACCTGTTATGCGGTGATCAAAACCGTGGCCTTGGCGCCGCAGGATGTCGGGGGACGCATCTTGTGACGCGGCCCAAACGGCATCACACAAAGGGTCACATCGCTGTTGGTCGGCTTTACTCGGAGCTTCAAGTATCTATTTTTAGAAGCAGACACGGATTCTGGTTTGGAGCGTCTGCTATGTCATTGTTCAGAATATGTGCGTTTGGCGCGACCCTTTTGGCCCCAAGTTTGGCAGGGGCCGTTGGATTTGGACTGAATGTCACCCCGCAGTTTCGGACGGAGATCACACCTCTGAAAGACGGAATATATGAGGTCAAAGCAATCGGCTCCTCAGCCCCGGTCAACTATTGGTGCGGGATCGGGGATTATGCGTTGCGAACACTTGGCGTGCCAAATAACCAGAGAATATACATCTCCAAGGCTTATGAGCCCGGCGTACGAACAGTTCAGTTCTCGCTGACGCCACCGCCCGGTGCGGATACGAACCCGGGATACTCGATTACGGTTAAGCGCGTGGGCGAGAATATGTCGGCCTCTTCGGCGCAGAACTACTGTTACGATAACTTCATCGACTTTGGCTTTTAAGGGTCAAACCCATTTCGCCAACGGCGGTAAACTCATCAACACCGCATCCGGATCGTGACCTGTTTCAAGGCCAAATTTCGTGCCGCGATCGTAGACCAGATTGTATTCGGCGTAGAGACCGCGATGCACTAGCTGGGTGTTCTTTTCATTGTCACCAAAGGCCTGAACCCGGCGTTTTTCAACCAGCGGGACAAAGGCGGGTAGAAACGCGCGGCCAATATCCTGTGTCAGCGCGAAATCGGTGTTCCAGTCCCCGGTGCAGTGATCATCCATAAAGATGCCCCCAACGCCGCGGGCGCGTTTTCGATGAGGGATATAGAAATACTCATCCGCCCAGTCTTTCAGCCGCGGATAGTGTTCAGTGCCATGTGGGTCCAGATGCGCCTTTTGGGTCGCGTGGAAATGGGCAGTGTCTTCATCATATTCGATGCAGGGGTTCAGGTCCGACCCACCGCCAAACCACCAGGCATGAGGGGTCCAGAACATGCGTGTGTTCATATGGACCGCCGGAACATGCGGGTTCTGCATATGCGCAACCAGACTGATGCCCGAGGCCCAAAAACGGGGATCGTCCTTCATGCCGGGGATGCCTTTGCGCGCGGCCATGGCCTGCTGCGCCCGTGCGCCCAAAGTGCCGTACACTGTTGAGACGTTGACGCCCACCTTCTCAAACACACGCCCGCCGCGCATCACCGACATCAGACCGCCACCGGCGTCAGAGCCATCGTCGGATTGACGCTTGGTTTCCTTGACCTTGAACCGCCCTGGATCGGCATCCGAGAACGGTCCGGTGTCGTGACTGTCTTCCAGTGCCTCAAACGCGGCGACAGTGTTATCCCGCAATTGACGGAACCATGCGGATGCGGTGGTTTTTTCCGTTTCGAACATGAGTGTTAATGAGCCGGTGCTGCAACCGGGTCCAACAGGGTCCGGCCGCCATCGATTGTCAGGATCTGACCTGTGATAAAGCCAGCGGCGTCGGATGCCAGGAACTGGGCGGTCTCGGTCAGTTCAGTTGGGGCGGCGATGCGGGCCAGCGGCGTGTGCTTTTCGATATCGTCGCGAAAATCCCGGTTTTCCTTAAGCGTTGACTGGAGCGATGCACTCATCACCGACCCCAAGGCAATTGAATTCACGCGAATCCGATTGGGGGCCAGCGCCACGGCCAGTGATCGTGTCATCTGGTCCAACGCTGCCGTCGAAACCGAATAGGCCATCAAGTCGGGATGGGTTCGTCGTGCGGCGATGGATGATAGGTTGATTATCGAGCCTGCCGGATTTTCGTCATCATCATTCTCTGATTGCTTGATCATACGTTTAGCAACCAGCTGGCTCAGCCGCAGTGCGGGCATCAGGTTTTGATTTAGCAACGTGCGAACAGAATCATCATCTGGATCCAGCGGATCAGATGGGATGACCTGCCTTGCGCCATTGATCAGAATATCGACCTGATCGAACGCGTCCAAAGTGGCTGACAGCAGGTTGGCAATGGTCAGCTTTTCGCGCAGATCCCCCGCGAAATATCGAATATTGCTGTCGTCGGCTTGTTCGCCCAGCTCCTCGACCAGTCGCTTTTCGTCCATGTCTGCAAAGACAACATTGGCCCCGGCATCGGCAAAATGACGACCGATGGCCAATCCGATCCCGTTGGCCCCGCCAGTCACGATTGCTGTCTTGCCAGCTATGGAAAAGGACATCCGAATCCTCCTGATTAGGTGGGCAGGTTAGCGGGCCTCAGCGTCGAGGGCGAGAGGCATGAAACACCTTGAACCGATTATCACCGGCGACTTCATCAACCTTGATGAAATGCTCGGTCAACGCGGCTTCATAAGGCAGGTGGCGGTTGGCAACCATCCAAAGATCGCCATTGCGGGTCAGGTTGCGGGCCGCAGAGGCGATGAACCTCTGACCAAGGGCGGGGTCAGCGCTGCGCGACGTATGAAACGGCGGGTTCATGATGATTGTATCCCTGGGATCGGCGGCCGCCCATGTGATTGCATCGGCCCAGTGAAACATGGCCCGGCCGTCTTTCACATTTGACCGCGCGCAGTTGAGCGCCGCGTGATCTGCTTCGACAAGATCCAGTGTTTCGATCTGGCCGCGTTTCAAAAGTTCGGCGGAAAGATATCCCCATCCGGCGCCAAGGTCTGCGATGTGCCCCCCCAGTTTGGCAGGCAAGCTTTGCATCAACAGCGCCGAGGCGGGGTCCACACCATCTGCCGAGAACACGCCGGGTGCGGTTTGATATCCATCGACACTCTGAGTTTCCGGCGCGGCCCAATCCGCAAACGCTGCGGGATCAGACTGAAACCAGAATATCTTGCCATGTGCTTTCGAAAGGGGCCCTTCAACAGCGACGCGCTTGCGTATGTCCTTCAGCACACCGTCAATACCGTAGGTCTTTGCGCCATCGACAACAATAACGCCAGTGGCTTGACTGCAGGCGCGATGGATCAAGGCACGGGCCAGCGCCTTGGCGCGAGGCAGGTGGACAATTGCATCCTCACAGGGCCCGATGGCCTCGGGCACGGCGGTGAACCCAAGCGCCGCAAAACAATCGTGGAACGGTTTGAATGGTTGGACGATTTGCGTTTCACGAGACAAATCCGACAAATCATCATCTGGCGTCGGGCCAAATACGGTCAGCGGCTGTGACAGCGTCAAACCGCTTTGCAGGGCAAGGTTTAGGCGAGGTGACATGGCCGAATATGTTGAACAGCAGCGCGGGGCTTACTCTTCTCGTTCCATAGTGCATTGCAAAGGGTGCTGGTGCCTGCGGGCAAAATCCATGACCTGGCCCACCTTGGTTTCGGCGATCTCATGGCTGAACACACCCACGACAGCCACGCCTTTCTTGTGCACGGTCAACATGATCTCGAACGCTTGCGCATGGGTCATGCCAAAGAACCGCTCCAGCACGTGAACGACGAATTCCATCGGCGTGTAATCGTCGTTCAGCAGCAGCACCTTGTACAAAGGCGGGCGCTTGGTTTTTGGGCGCGTCTGGACCAGAACGGACGCATCACCGTCGTCGTCCGACTTGTCAGACATCATCCATTGGTTTTCCAGCATCGCGCGCAACTGTCCGATTCAGGGATTGGGTTTACTTCTGCGCTTATATAACGTCGTTCCCGTCAGAGGAAAGAGGCAGCAGGCGTATTCGGGATGACGCAAAAACTCACCACCATAGGCTTCGATGCTGACGACACCTTGTGGCACAACGAACGGTTCTTTCAGCTAACGCAGGCGCATTTTACATCGCTTTTGTCCGATCATGCCGAACATGACCATCTAATGGAGCGTCTTCTGGAGGCGGAAAAGCGCAATATCCGGCACTATGGCTATGGTATCAAAGGCTTTGTTCTGTCGATGATCGAAACCGCTATTGAAGTGACCGAAGATCGCGTTCCTGCCTTGGTAATCCGCCAACTGATAGAAGCCGGGCAGGAGATGCTGGCTTATCCCATCGAGCTTTTGCCGCATGCGCAGCAGGCGATCGAAGAAGCTGCAAAAGCCCATCGCGTGGTATTGATCACCAAGGGCGATCTGATCGACCAGGAGCGCAAACTGGCCCAGTCAGGTCTGGGTGAACTGTTCGATGCGGTTGAGATCGTGTCGGAAAAGACCTCGGACACCTACCGTGCGATCTTTGAAGCCCATGGTGATGGCCCGGCTGCGGCGATGATGATCGGGAACTCGATGCGGTCCGATGTGGTGGCTCCGATACAGGCTGGTTGCTGGGGCGTTTACGTGCCGCACGGTCTGGTTTGGGAGGTCGAGCATGCGGATGCCCCCGTCGACGCCAAGAGATTCCGAGAACTGCGTGATTTAGGCGGTCTGAGTGATTTGCTTAGCGCGATCTCTTGATGTTGCTGTTACGCCTCAGTCAAAGAAAAATCCGCGAGTGGATTGCGGCGTTCCCTGAGATGCCCCTGATCTAGTGTTCAGGACGCATCGCACAGCTAGATATAGCGCTCTTTTTACACCGCAACGAAACCGCAAAAACCACAGCTTTCGGTTTATTTCAAAAGGCCTCTGTGTTAGCCTTGCCGCTAAGCAGAATAAAATCTAGCTGACCGGGAAAACCCGGCGGCGCGAGGCAGACAGAGGCAAAGATCGTGCAGGTTCGGCGGACAGTTCCGGCCCGAATGGGCTTATTTCTCATTGTATTGATGATGGTGCTTTCTTTTGCGCCGTTTAAATCTTTCGCCGCGCCGTATGCGGCCATGGTGATTGATGCCCGGACCGGAGAGGTCCTTCATTCGCGCAACGCCGATACTCGGCTGCATCCGGCGTCACTGACCAAAATGATGACGCTGTATATAGCGTTTGAAGCGGTCCGGAATGGCGAGATCACGCTGGACACGCCGGTTCGTATCACCAAGGCAGCGGCAGCCGAGCCGCCGTCGAAGCTTGGGTTGCGCTCGGGCCAGACGATCGCGTTTCGGTATCTGATCCGTGCGGCGGCTGTGAAATCGGCCAATGACGCAGCCACTGCCATTGGTATCGCGCTGAGCGGATCCGAGGCCGCGTTTGCGCGTCGCATGACCCGCACCGCAAAGGCAATGGGGATGAGCCGCACGACCTTCAAGAACGCTCATGGTCTGACCGAGGCGGGGCATTTGTCTACCGCGCGCGATATGACCACGCTGGGGCGTCACCTGCTGTATGATTATCCGCAGTACTATAACCTGTTTTCGCGCCAATCGACCAATGCCGGGATCAAGACTGTTCCGAACACGAACCGCCGCCTGCTTGCCGCGTATCGGGGTGCGGACGGGATCAAGACGGGATACACCCGCGCTGCAGGCTTCAACCTCGTTGCTTCGGCCAAGCGTAAGGATGAGCGCATCATCGCAACCGTATTTGGTGGCAAGTCGGGCGCGTCTCGGAACGCGAAGGTTGCCGAGCTGTTGGATATGGGCTTCCGTCGCGCCCCGTCGCGTGCGCCCATTCGCAAACCCGGACGACCTGCTTATGCGGGCAACACCGGTCTTGGCGGCTCGACCCAGGTGGCGGCTGTCAGCGGTGCGCCCAAAGCAAGCCTGCGCCCAGTTGTTCGCCCGGTGGCCACACAGGTCGCCAGCGCCGTTGTTGAAACCGCGAACCAGAACCGGGATCGCATCCAGAACGGTATTGCCGCAGCAATCGCTGAGGCCGATATAGCGCCAACAGCCCCGCCGGTCGAAAGCTCGGATACGCGCCCAGCCTTGCGGCCTGAGAACTTGACCGTGGCACAAGCCAAGCCCGCTGAGCAGCCCGAACCCGAACAAGAGGTTGTGACCCGACTGTCCACATCTGGCGGGCATCTATGGGGCGTGAATGTGGGCCGCTACACAACGCGCTATGAGGCCGAGAAGATCCTGCTGAAAACGGCATTGTCGGAAATGACCACTTTGGAAGGCACGCTGCGCAAAGTCAGCCAAAGTTCGAAAGGGTTCGAGGCAACGTTTCAGGGCATGACCCGGGAACAGGCCGATCTGGCCTGCCGTCGCCTTCAGGCGCGCAATGTCACCTGTTTCATGATCGGGCCGTCATAAGACCCGACATTCTCTCTCCTGATGGATCTGGGCTGCGGAGTTTCGCAGCCCTTTTTTTATCCGAGGCGCTTAGTCGAACACGTGGCCATGTTCATATTGTTCGTCTTGCCCCGCCGCTGCGGTCAGGGCTGCCACGTTATCCTTGGTGAAGAACCCGTCATAGTGGTGGCAGCGTTCGATATATTCGGTGATCAGCAGCGTGTATTGCGAATGCTTCGAGAATATCTGTTTCAGGTTTGGATCGTCTTTGCATTCCCCGACCACGTGCGCCAGGAACGGCACACCTTTGTCCTTCAGTGTATTGACGACGAAATCGACATTCTTCTCACCCGCGCCATGGTCGCCATCCTGAATCTCGACAGCCATATGATGTAGGCGGCGGCCAAAATTGCGCACAAAGTCTTCGGTCGGCATTGGAAGCTTCGCAAATGAATTCACGAAAGACGGCGTGTTGTTTGCGGTGAACACTTTGGCCGGGGATATCTTGTCGTCATCCACATTGGCGTTGCGGTTCACATTGGTCGAGGAATTCATGTCAAAGATGTTGTACGCGCCCCAAAAATAGTAGGGCACCATCGTCAGAAATTCGAGGATCGCATCTTCGCGTTCACCCGCCAGAACCCGCGTGGCAAGGTGGTCAATGCCCAGCATCAATGGCGCGATACTACTATCAGTGCCGAATGCGGCTGCTTCCTCAAGCTTTGCCTTTTCAGCATCGCTGAGTAGCACCCGATCCCCAAGGCCAAGGCTGTCGGGGTCGTTGAAATCCAGCGTGGAGTATCCAACGCGATTGCAGGTGAAATCCGAAGGTGTGGTGAAACGGAACCCATCCAGCGTGTAGAACGGGTTTTCGGTGTCGCCGGAGTACTCAAAGCGGATGTTTTGATCTTCGAGCGTTTTGGTCAGCGTGCTAAGATCGCTTGCCGCGAAAACCTCTCCGACATAGCGGGTTTGTGGGGTTTTGCGGGCCAGCGGGTACATGCGGTTGATCCGGGGAATGAAGTCTACAAAACTTTCGCTCAGCGGGGCCATCAGGATCAGCGCAGGGTAGTCGGCATGGGAATGCAGGACAGAGAACTTATGTGTCCGGCCCAGATAGCTGGCCGAATGGCGATAGGGGGTCATGACATAAAGTTCGAGCATCGTATCGAACAGGGCCGTCGTTTCGACCTGAATGACAATCGCTCGCATCGGACCGACCTGATCTGCGATGCCCGAGCTGGTTCGCCGCTCGTAGATCATTGGCAGATATTCATGAAAGAAGTCCGAGTTCTTCTTGTCGCCTCGCGGTTCGTAAGACATCAGATCGAAAGACATGCGCGCCTCCTTGCGGGGTATCCGGCTGCAAGCGCAATGGCCGGGCCAAATTAGCTGGAATAACAGTATTCAGAACATGCACTTGGATGCATGCTAGGCGCTGAACCCCGTTCGGGCAACATCCAGACTTTAGGTCTTCCGGATTACGCCCAGATGTCTATCGAGTGAATTTTGTCACCTCGACCCCGCCCGCGATCAGATTTTCGCGGACTGAACGGGCGATCTGCACTGCCGTTGGCCCGTCGCCGTGCAGACAGATCGTATCGATTGAGGTCTCAAGGTGTTTTCCAGATTCGGTGATAATCGCCCCTTCGCGGACCATGTTCAGGATGCGCGACCCGGCGATCTCGGGGTCATGAATCACCGCGCCGGGCAGGCTGCGATCGACCAGAGTGCCATCGTCGTTATAGGCGCGGTCGGCAAAGATCTCGCCCACCCATTTGCAGCCAAGTTCGCGCACGGCCGCTTCCTGATTTGTCACCGCCAGCACCATGATGATGATGTCCGGATCAACTTCCAGCGCCCCCTGATAGCAGGCCCGCGCCATGTCGATATCAACCGAGCACATATTGGCAAGTGCACCGTGTAGTTTAAGGTGCCGTATCTTAGTGCCAATCGCAGCTGCCAAACCCATCGCCGCACCCAACTGGTAGCGCACCAGATTGCGAAGGCTGTCATGTGGCAGCCTCATATTGCGGCGGCCAAAGCCCTGAAGATCGGGAAAGCCCGGATGCGCGCCGATACCCACACCGTTTTCGGCGGCCAATGTCATCGTACTGGCCATCACATCCCAGTCGCCTGCATGAAACCCGCAGGCGATATTGGCCGAGGTGATGACCTTTAGCAGGCTTTCATCATCACCCATGTTCCATGGGCCAAAGCTTTCACCCATATCGGCATTCAGATCCACGCGGGGCATCAACACATCTCCTTAGTCGTTGGCAGAGATCACTCCGCCGATCAATTGGTAGGACAGCAGGTCCGAAATATCATGCGGGTCGCGGATAAGCGGTTCGATACGCCCCGGCAATCGGGCCAAATCGGACCGAAAGGCCGCATCCAGCTCTATCGCCTGATCCAGTGTCACAAGCTCGAACCGGATCTTCCCGCCCGCTGGAGTTTGTGCTGCTCTTGGCATGTCGCAGGGAAGAACAGTAGCGATCCGAGGGTAACCGCCGGTCGTCTGGCATTCGGGCAGCAGGATGAACGGGTTGCCGGTCCCTGTCATCTGTATATCGCCGGGGGTTATGACCTCGGACAGGATGTTCAGCTGATCCTTGGCAGCGAACCCTTCGCCGGCGCATTCCAATTGCATTCCCATGCGGTTGGCACGGGGTCCCCGTTTGAATTCGGTTCGAGTGAACCGGGTCAGGGTTTCCGGATCAAAGAGAGGGGTCTGAAAGCTGGCAAGAACGCGTAGCGTACCGCCATCAAACCGATCTGCAGGGGGCAGTTTAAATCCGGTCTCGCCCGTGTCTGGCCCGGCAGGCAGGGTATCGCCTGCCGCGACCGCGCGACCGATCTTGGCGGTCAGATGGGTTGAACGCGAACCGAGAAACATTTCAGTGTCGATCCCACCTCCCAGATGCAGGTAGCCATAGCTGCCCTGCAATGCCGCGCCAACTGTCAGGCGCTGCCCCGGTTCCAGATGGTGCGATGCATTCCAGACAATCGCAGCCCCGTCGATACTGGCCTGCATTGGCGCACCAGTTAGCGCAATCCGCACGGGTTGGGTGGCTTCGAATTCGCCACCCATGCCCGCCATTTCCAAGGCCGCAAAATCTGGGCTTTGACCCAGTAACGCCGCCCCTTCATGCAGCGCTAATATGTCAGCCACCCCGGATCGCGAAAGCCCTTGATCAAGATACCCTACGCGCCCTTGATCCTGAATGGTGCAGGCGGGGCCGATGCGCCGGACGATCAGGCTCATGAAGTGATCTCTTGGAAGGTCGCGCCCCCAAGCCCATCGTCATTGTCGGCGCGGATGCACTCCAGATCATCACGCGATATCGGTTCGAACAGCAACTCATCTCCGGGTGTTAGAGTGAACGTCTCTGTCATATCGGGTCGAAAACATCGGAAAGCCGTCTGACCGATATGCCGCCATCCGGTTGGCGTGGGACCGGAAAACAGAACGAACTGAGATATGGCCAGTACCAGAGCGCCTTCGGGGACCATGGGTGTCAAGTCTTGCAGTCTTGGGATGTTGAACTCGGGCGCAAGTGGCCCGAGATAGGGCTGGCCCGGCGCGAACCCGATTGTTAAAACACGTACCTTAGAATGACTTAGTCGTCGCACCGCTTCTGCAGGGCTCAGACCGGCCGCCCGTGCCGCATCCTCGAGTTGTGGGGCAAGGTCCGTGCCATAGACGGTTGGCACCCGCCATAGCTTTCGCCCTGAGGGGAGGGGCGTAGTGTACCAGTCTCTTGTCTTCAGCAGCTCCTTGAGGGCGCCTGCCATATCCGCGTGGGTCACCCTGGTCGGATCAAACCGAAGATAAGCGGACCCAAGCGTGGCTGATGTCTCCAACACCCCATCGAGGTCCAGCCGCTCAACCTCGGCCCTGAACGACAGGGCTGCACGGTTCGCGGGATCTGACATGGTTTCGGCAAAGGTGACCAGTACAACATCAAAGCCGACATTGCGCACCATCGGATAAGAATGGGTGAGGGTCATATGCACCACGTCTTGAATTGCACCTGTTTAGGCAGGAGCAGACCGTATCAGGCGATAATGCGCAAGGTCTGTTCATATGCGGACCGTCGTATGGGGTTTTGCGAAGTATTTTTCGTGTACCCATCGAGCGAGATCGATCTTTTTTGTGTGAGGCTTGTGATGAATCGGTGGTTCATAGAGTTTCGACTCGGTGTTTCGAGCCGCACCGTCTTGGGCCCGGATGCCGCTGAGCCCCAATATGTTGTGCTAAGCCATTGGCAAACAAAAGGACTGTTCATGGTTCGAGGCGACATACCCCTGGATTATGCCTGTATTCCTGTATGTAGATGGATGTTAACTATCTGTTATTTATCACTTATTTCTGAACATGCAAAAAAATGCGCCAAGATGTAATTTTCTGCTTGCGGCCCTGATCGCTAGACCTTAGAACCCCCTTCACCGGCGCAGCTGAGGTTGTTGTTGGGACGCTAGAGATGGCGGAGACGGGCCGGAGAGACGGTTGAGACGCTCGGGAGAGACCGGGGGCATCTTGAGGGACTGG
>NZ_JBQFYF010000009.1:0-124365 GCF_056541325.1 Ruegeria sp. AH7
CAACCGTCTCTCCGGCCCGTCTCCGCCATCTCTAGCGTCCCAACAACAACCTCAGCTGCGCCGGTGAAGGGGGTTCTAAGGTCTAGCGATCAGGGCCGCAAGCAGAAAATTCAGAAATCCATTAAAAAACTGAAGTGACAAATTTTATTAAATAAATTCAATTACTTAATGAAATTCTAACCTAAGCTAAAGGCACAATACTCTGTGTCTTCCAACCAGGATCAACACCAAACACGCGTTATGCACGAGGTTACCCACAGACTCAGGTTAAACTCAGGCGGAATCGGCTTGCCGTGTACGAGACAGCAGCCCTGACATCGGCAATCGCAAAACCAAAAGGCCGACAATCACCAGAAGGTAGAGCAGCGGCTCGAGCTGAAAGCCCTTTGCAAGCATGACATAATGCACTCCGCCTAACAGGACTGCCGGATAGACCAACTTGTGCAGCTTACGCCAGCGCTGACCCAAACGGCGCACAGACCAGTTGTTTGACGTCATGACCAAGGGCAGCAGCAGAAGAAACCCCGCCATGCCGACCGTAATATAGGGGCGCTTGATGATGTCGGCCCATATCTGGCTGGGCAGTTGAACGTCCAAAACCAACCAGACCAGCAAATGAAGCGTGACATAAGCAAAGGCCAAAACCCCGATCGCCCGGCGGAACTTGATCAAGTTCAGACCAAAGTGTTGACGCAATGGCGTAACGGCCAGACCGAGGATCAGAAGTTGAAGGGCGAGTTCGCCCAACTCATGTTCCAGCGCCTTGATCGGCTCGACCCCCAATCCGCCAGTCAGGGCCAGATACAGAAACCAAGGGGCAGGAAGCGCCCCAAGCACATAAATCGTCCAGACGGGGATCTTGCGTAGTATCTGATTTATTGCCTGCATCTGATCAGTAGAATTCTTTCAGGTCCATACCTTCATACAAACCAGCCACCTCATCCTCATATCCGTTGAACATGAGCGTCGGGATGCGTTTGGAAAACAGACCACCGCCAATCTGACGTTCCGAACCCTGCGACCAGCGCGGGTGATCCACATTCGGATTCACGTTACTATAAAACCCATATTCACGTGGCGCAGACATGTTCCAGCTGGTGGGCGGCTCATCTTCGGTGAGGGTGATTTTTACAATCGACTTGATGGATTTGAACCCGTACTTCCACGGCACGACCAGTCGCAAAGGCGCGCCGTTCTGGTTTGGAATCGGCCGGTCATAGATGCCAGTCGCCATGATCGTCAGCGGATGCATCGCCTCGTCCAGACGCAAACCTTCTCTGTAGGGCCAGTCCAGGATCGGGAATTGAGTACCGGGCATTTCATCGGGGCGATAGGCGGTTTCGAACGCCACGTATTTTGCGCCCTCCTGCACACCTGCCATGTTCAAAAGGTCCGCCAATTCGAAACCATTCCAGGGGATAACCATTGACCAAGCCTCGACACAGCGGAATCGATAGATGCGTTCTTCGATCGTCATCTCGGACAGAATGTCCTGAAACCCGTATTCGCCAGGACGGTCGACCAGACCGTCAATCTGAATGCTCCAGGGTTCGGTCACCAGCATATGCGCGTATTTGGCCGGGTCGTCCTTGCGGGTCCCGAATTCGTAGAAATTATTGTAGCTGGTGATCTCTTCCCAAGTATTGGGCTCAAGGGCTTCTTGCGCCGCTGCGGGCCGCGCCATTGAAGCCAGCCCGACACCTGCCAACCCGGCCATCAGTTGCCGCCGGTTCAGAAATGCCGCCCGAGGGGTGACATCGGCATGTGTCAAAGTGTTGGTCCAGCGATGCGCCATTTGGGTCTCCGTCCTGTATCAGCGTCATGTGTGACGTAGTGCCCTGATAGCACAGCGCCAAGGAAACAAGCGTCACGATTGAGCGAAGTCGCTGTAACTTTCGCCCCTGCCCGACACTCCATCGCATAAGATTCAGGTTAGTTGGTCACATTTGAGTATAGTAAGCGAGTCGCAGTCCGATCTGCGATGAATGACTGAGAATGCTGACTGGGAGACTTCATATGTGTGACATCTGCGTAATGAATGCCGTCAAAGACAAAATGCTGTCGCGACGAAACTTCTTCAAAGCCGCGGCAGCCACAGGCGTGGCCGCAGCTGCAACCGGACTAAGCGCGCCGGCAGCTTTGGCTGCAGGTCATGGCGGGGTTGAGGATATGACCCATACGCTCAGCCCCGATTTCCCAACTTGGGGCGGGGAGCCCGGCATCTCGGCTGAGCAGGCGTTTAACTTCGCCGACCATGGGTTTAACCTATTCAACCTGTCGATCAACGAGCATACCGGGACACATATAGATGCGCCGCTGCATTTCTCGGCGGATGGCACATCAGTCGACGAAATTCCGGTAAGCGATCTGGTTGCGCCCTTGTGCGTGGTGGATATCGCCGCACGCGCTGCCGAGGATGCCGACACCCGCGTTACACCAGACGACCTAAAGGCCTGGATCGCCGCGAACGGAGACATTCCGGATGGTGCCTGCGTCGCCATGCATTCTGGCTGGGGCAGCAAAACCGCAACGGATGAGTTTCGGAACTTCGATGGCGAGGCACAGCACTATCCCGGCTTCCATGTTGAGGCTGCACAAATGCTGATGGAAGACACCGGCGCGCGGTCAATTGCGGTGGATACACTGTCGTTGGACCATGGCATGTCCGCCGATTTCGCCACTCACTACGCATGGCTGCCTTCGGGCCGGTTCGGGATCGAATGCTTGGCCAACCTTGATCGCGTCCCCGCTGCAGGCGCCACGCTTGTTATCGGCGCGCCTAAACACAAAGGCGGCACGGGAGGGCCCGCGCGGATATTTGCGCTGGTTTGAAGGCGACAATCAAAAATGCCACATCAAAGGCTCGCCTTGTCGGAGAGCCTTTGTTGCGTTGACCCACTCAGCTGCCAGTTTTGTGCTTGACCTAAAGGTATCTTGAGCAATCACAGTGCCTTTGGAAGACCAATTTCAACAGAAAGTCTCGTTCATGCACGTGCTGACCGTCGTCGATCATCCAGACCCCAACTCATTTACCGCCGCCGCAGCACAGATGTTCATGGATGGAGCCAATGCAGCCGGTCACACAACTGAATTTGCTGACCTGCATGCCGAGGGCTTCGATCCGCGTTGGTCTATGGCGGACATAGAGGGGGACAAAGCATCGGCGCCACTCGCCGATATTAGATCCGAGCAAGCGCGAATCTCGCGCGCGGATGCCATCTGCCTCGCGTTTCCACTTTTTTGGTGGGGGATGCCGTCGATGATGAAGGGTTGGGTTGATCGCGTCTGGTCTTGGGGTTGGGCCTATGATCAACTGGATGATCGCGAAAAGTCGTTACAACGGCCCAGATCAGGGGTCTTGCTGATACCTGCTGGGGCAAGGTCCGACGAAATGGAAGACGCCGGGTATCTGAACGCGATAGAGACACTCTGGACACAAGGCACCTTCGGGTATTTCGGGTTTTCGCCCCGTAAGCTGGAAATGCTCTATGGATCAACAGGATCGAAACAGCGTCGCGAAGCACTTTTGGAACAAAGCTACCGCGCTGGACAGACGTTGCCGGCACCTCGGCAGACCATGTCTTGATGGGTTCACAACGATACCTCACACCCCAGTCGAGCGCTAAAGGTCAGGCATTCAAAAGCGTTGGTAGAAATGAAAAAGACCCGCTCACGCAGCGGGTCTTTCTGTTGATTTAGGTTTGATCAATGCACCACTGCATCATCCGGTCTGGGCCGTTCGGATGTGCCCAGCCGATCACCAATGATCAAACCATCGGCTCCGGCTGAGACCGGGACGGTTTCGCCATCCTTGATCTCACCTGCCAGCAACGCTTCGGCCAACGGGTTCTGCAGGGCGCGTTGAATCACACGCTTCAAGGGACGCGCGCCAAAGACTGGGTCATAGCCTTCGTTCGCCAGCCATTCTTTGGCCCCATCATCCAGCGCCAGCTCGATCTTCCGTGCCGCCAGACGTTTTTGCAGACGCGCCATCTGGATATCGACGATGCCATCCATATCACCCCGCTTGAGCCGGTCGAAGATGATGGTCTCGTCCAGACGGTTCAGGAACTCGGGCCGGAAATGCGCCCGGACCGCGTCCATCACATCGCGTCGCGCCTGTGCGCTGTCGGCCCCTTCGGGCAGTTGGCTCAGCGCCTGAGAGCCAAGGTTCGAGGTCAGGATGATCAGCGTCTGCTTGAAGTCCACGGTGCGGCCCTGACCATCGGTCAGCACGCCATCGTCCAGCACTTGCAACAGCACGTTGAACACGTCCGGGTGCGCCTTTTCAACCTCATCAAACAGCACAACCTGATAGGGCCTGCGCCGCACGGCCTCGGTCAGCACACCGCCTTCGTCATAGCCGACATAGCCCGGAGGGGCACCGATCAGACGGGCGACGGCGTGTTTCTCCATGAACTCGGACATGTCGATGCGCACCATCGCGTTGTCGTCGTCGAACAGGAAGTTCGCCACGGCCTTGGTCAGTTCGGTTTTCCCCACACCCGTCGGGCCGAGGAACAGGAACGAGCCCAACGGGCGGTTCTCGTCATTCAGGCCCGCACGCGCACGGCGCACGGCGTTGGACACGGCGGTCACGGCGGCATCCTGACCAATCACGCGGGAATGCAGATCGTCTTCCATCCGCAGTAGTTTCTCGCGCTCGCCTTCCAGCATTTTCGAGGTCGGGATACCCGTCCAGCGTTCGACAACGCTGGCGATCTGTTCCGGACGCACCGTTTCCTCGGCCATCATGGCGTTGCTTTCGGCGTTTTCGGCCTCGGTCAGCTTTTTCTCAAGCTCGGGGATGACGCCATAGGACAGCTCACCCGCTTTGGCGAGGTTGCCTTCACGCTTGGCGATTTCCAGATCAGCCCGAGCCTTGTCGAGCTGTTCCTTCAGATCGCGCGCGCCTGCCAGCTTGTCACGCTCGGCCTGCCATTGAGCCGTCATCTCTGCGGATTGTTCCTGCAGATCGGCCAGATCCTTTTGCAAGGTTTCCAGACGATCTTTTGATGCCGCATCGTCCTCAAGCTTCAACGCCTCTTCCTCGATCTGCATCTGCAGAATCTGGCGATCCAACTGATCGAGTTCCTCGGGCTTGGAATCCACCTCCATCCGCAACCGTGACGCCGCCTCATCAACCAGATCGATGGCTTTGTCGGGCAGGAACCGGTCGGTGATATAGCGATGCGACAAGGTTGCCGCCGACACCAGCGCCGAGTCCGAGATACGCACGCCGTGGTGCAACTCGTACTTTTCTTTGATGCCGCGCAGAATGCTGATCGTATCCTCGACAGTTGGTTCAGCCACGACAACGGGCTGGAACCGGCGCGCAAGGGCTGCGTCTTTTTCGACGTATTTGCGATACTCATCCAGCGTGGTTGCGCCAATACAATGCAACTCACCCCGAGCCAGCGCAGGCTTGATCAGGTTGGCGGCATCCATCGCGCCGTCGGATTTACCGGCTCCAACCAGAGTGTGCATCTCGTCGATGAACAGGATGATTTCACCCGCGGCCTCGGTCACTTCGGTCAGAACAGCCTTGAGGCGTTCCTCGAATTCACCACGGTATTTTGCACCAGCGATCAGCGCACCCATGTCGAGCGCCAGCAGTTTCTTGTCCTTCAGCGATTCCGGCACATCGCCGTTGACGATGCGCAGGGCCATGCCCTCGGCAATCGCGGTTTTACCAACGCCGGGTTCCCCGATCAGAACCGGGTTGTTCTTGGTACGGCGCGACAGAACCTGCATTGAGCGGCGGATTTCTTCATCCCGACCGATGATCGGATCGATCTTGCCTTCGGCCGCAGCCTCGGTCAGATCGCGCGCGTATTTCTTCAGCGCGTCATAGCCCTCTTCCGCCGAGGCACTGTCCGCGGTGCGGCCTTTGCGGATATCATTGATGGCTTCGTTCAATTTCTGCGCAGATACTGCCCCGGCCTCCAAAGCGTCCTTGGCTTTGGATTTGACCATGCAGAGCGCCATCAGCACCCGTTCCACGGGCACAAAGCTATCGCCCGCCTTGGTGGCGATCTTGGTGGCCTCGTCCAGAACCTTGGCGGTCTGGCCGTCCATGTAAATCTGACTCGCGTCACCGCTGACTTTAGGGATTTTTCCCATCGCAGCGTCTAGTGCCTCCACCACGCGGTTGGGCGCGCCGCCCGCACGTGTGATCAGGTTGCTCGCCAGCCCCTGATCGTCATCCATCAATGCCTTTAATATGTGTGTGGGTTCCAGCCTCTGGTGCCCTTCGCGCAATGCAATAGTTTGCGCCGCTTGCACGAATCCACGTGCCCGCTCGGTGAACTTGTTCAAGTCCATAGCATTCTCCTTCTAAAAGCGCCCCGGTATGATGCGCCCGCTTGGCGGCACGCGTCGATCTGGGCCTCACATTCAATCTGGGAGATATCTTTGCAGGTTCAAGAGGCTGAACCGCAGAAATCGCTACTCTCGCTGGATTGTATAAACAGTATACCCGCCGGTTTCTGCCACCTGAACAGCCCCGGTTTCATCCACCAACGATTGCGCCGCTGCGCTGCCGGTTGGGCAGGACACAAGATCCGCCGTGTGATCAAGAAAATCGATGGTAAACGCGGTCTCTCCGGTCAACTGGCACCAGTCATCTTCTGACCGATATCCACCCACCAGGCGAAGGTCGTCCGTTGTGGGTGCAGGGGCCGCCCCGACCTCTGGCGCATCAGGCGGGGTTTCATCACATGCCACCAGCGCAACAAGCACACTCAGCAAAACCAGTTTCTTCATATTCTGTCCCTTACATTGAATTCGCGTGTTCTATGCCAGACAGGTTAGCACAGAATGAAACCCGGCGCGCCCGGTATCGCAGATGGACAGCCGCGTCCGAAACCGTTAGGACGCAGACGTTTGCCAAAAAGGAGCGCCCCACTATGTCCGATGACCGCCTGATCGTAGCCCTTGATGTTCCGAACGCCCTGCAAGGGCTCGCCATGGCCGAAAGGCTGGGCGACAGCGTGTCTTTTTACAAGATCGGATTGGGGATGCTGACCGGTGGCGGGCTGGCTTTGGCCAATGAGCTGAAACAGGACCACGGCAAGCGCATCTTTCTGGACATGAAGCTGTTCGACATCGGCAACACGGTCGAAAACGCCGTGCGGGGGCTGGCGCAATTTGATCTGGATTTCTTGACTGTTCACGGCGACCCGCATGTGGTGCGCGCAGCAAAGGAAGGGGCCTCGGGCAAGGACATGAAGATTTTGGCGGTAACCATCCTAACCTCGCTGAACCGCGCTGATCTGGATGCTAGCCTGCTGAAAGCGGGCGACGTGCAGGACCTGGTCGTCGAACGTGCGGTCAGGGCATTGGAGGCCGGGGCGGATGGTGTCATCGCCAGCCCGCAAGAGGCCGCCCTGATCCGCGCCTTGCCGCAGGCCGAAGGCCGCCTGATCGTCACTCCCGGCGTGCGACCTGCGGGCGCCGCCTTGGGGGATCAAAAGCGGGTTGCCACACCCGCCAGCGCAATTGGGGATGGGGCCGATCATATCGTTGTCGGGCGCCCGATCTACCAAGCGGACGACCCAAAAGCTGCCGCCCAGGCTGTGCTTAACGAATTAAATTCTTTGACACGCCACTAGGCGCCCCTGGGAATCGAATCCAGTTTGGATCAACAATTCCGTTCATTAACTTGACCTTACGTCAATTTTTGAGCGCTTCGGTCGAACTCACGCTGTTGTCCAAAATACACACAGCTAACGGCAAGTTTTGGGCCCGACGGTTAGAAACTATCTAAATATTGCGATTTCGGTGAGTCTTGGGGGCGTAATACTCCCCAACGAACCGTTTCTTCCTGAGGTTCGTTACCTCCCCCCGCTCACGCGCGGGGGGTCTTCTTTTCGAAAACCGGGCAAGATGTCAGCCCTTTGATCGCCATCAATCGGTGATATAAAGAACACCTGATCCATTCGCGGAGCACCCGAGGACGCGTATGCCCGGTCTTTGCCGAGATTGCCTGACCACAGTTAACAATGAAACGCGTTGCCCCTCTTGCGGCAGCCCGCGTCTCACGTCGCATCCGGAGCTGTTTGACCTGTCCATTGCGCATATGGACTGCGATGCTTTCTATGCCTCGGTCGAAAAGCGCGACAATCCGGAACTTGCGGATAAACCCGTCATCATCGGTGGCGGAAAGCGAGGCGTGGTGTCGACCGCATGTTACGTGGCGCGTATCCGGGGCGTGCGCTCGGCAATGCCGATGTTCAAAGCCCTGCAACTGTGCCCCGACGCGGAGATAATCCGGCCGCGTATGTCGGTTTATGTCGAAGTATCGCGCGAAATTCGCAAGATGATGGACGAATTGACGCCAGTTGTGGAACCTTTGTCTTTGGACGAGGCATTCATGGACCTGTCCGGCACCGAACGCCTGCATGGCGCGCCACCTGCAGTCATGCTGGCTCGACTTGTCAAACGCATGAAGGATGAACTGGGCCTGACAGGCTCCATCGGGCTAAGCCATAACAAGTTTCTGGCCAAGGTCGCCTCGGACCTCGACAAGCCGCGCGGGTTTTCGGTGATCGGGAAAGCCGAGACAGCTGAGTTTCTGAATGACAAACCTGTGCGTCTGATCTGGGGCATCGGGCCAGCGGCGCAGGAATCGCTGGAACGCGCCGGAATTCGCAGCTTCTCCGATCTGCTGCGCTGGGATCAGGAGGCGTTGACGGCCCGGTTTGGTTCGATGGGGTATCGCCTGTGGCATCTGGCGCGGGGTCAGGACAAGCGGCGCGTGTCGGCGCATGAGCCGATGAAATCAATAAGCAACGAAACTACGTTTTTTGAAGATACAGCCAGCATCGATATTCTGGACGGACATATCTGGCGCATGGCGTTGAAAGTGTCCGACCGGGCCAAAGCAAAGGATTTGGCCGGGCGGGTCGTGACACTGAAACTCAAGAAAGCCAACCACAAGATCATAACCCGTCGGGTCTCGCTGCGCGATCCAACCCAGATCGCGGACCGGATTTACCGCACCGCGCGCGGTCTGTTTGATCAGGTCGGGGATGAGGGTCCTTATCGGCTGTTGGGTTGTGGGCTTTCAGATCTGTGCCCAGCAGATCAGGCTGACATTTCAGGCGATTTGCTGGACCCCGATGCCACACGCCGGTCGCAGGCCGAGCGCGCAACGGACAAAATTCGTGAACGCTTTGGCACCGACGCCATCGTCAAGGGCCGCGCCCTGCGCTGAGGTCTATTCGGCCGCCAGCCGCTGAGGCCGTGCGCCGACACTGGTAATCTCGGCAATGACCTGACGCAGTAGTTTGCTGAAAGCCATAAAGTTTGCGTTGGGGGCGATCTTATCCTCGTCCATATAAAGAGCGCGATCAATCTCGATCTGGATGGCATGCTGCTGGCGACCAGGCCGACCATAAGTCTGAGTAACATAAGCACCAGCAAAGGGCGCGTTACGCGCTACGTTCAGACCCGCTGCGGCAAAGGCGGCTTCAATCTGATCGACGATCTGGCCGGAAGCAGACGCGCCAAATCGATCGCCCAGAACAATCTCGGGGCGGTTCTCATGCGCTGCCCCGGCGATGGCCTCATGCGGCATCGAATGGCAATCGATCAGGATGGCCTGCCCGAACATTTCATGCGACTCGGCCAGAAGTGATTTCAGCCGCGCGTGATAAGGCCGCCAATAGGTATCGATCCGCAATCGCGCCTCATCCATGGTCAGCTTGCCCCGATAAATGGCCCGACCATTGGCCACGACGCGGGGAATCACCCCCAGTCCGGACGCGACGCGCGGATTGTGCCCCTGGCGGCGCGCGCCACTGATCAAGGCGGGATCAAGCTCCTCTGCGCTGCGATTCAAATCCAGATAGGCGCGAGGCATAGCGGCCCGGATCAACGGCGCGCCAAATTCGGAGGCCGGTGTAAACAGTTGATCTACAAAGGCATCCTCAGAAGATCTGATCGCCCTTGGGCTTAGAACCGAACGGTCCAACAGCGCCAGTGGATAGTCCCGCCCGCTATGAGGCGACGAAAACACCACACTCGAACTGCGGTTCTCGGGCATGTCCAGTATAAAGGCTGCGTTCGCCATAGCCCCTCCATTGCTGTTGCTCAACATAGACCGGAAATTTGTTCTACCAAACCCCTTGAACCCCTGAACGACTCCTTTTATAGACCCCGCTACCGGCGCGGTGATCCGCGCCCCATTTCGTTATGGGGTAGGCATCGTGACGGGAACGTGGGCGGTTAGCTCAGCGGTAGAGCACTTCGTTGACATCGAAGGGGTCACAAGTTCGATCCTTGTACCGCCCACCATCGTTTCACTGTTCCGGTTTCCGGGACCCCGACTAACCCAGGCGCTGGCCACGTCTTTGATGAAGGCGCCGCAGATTGGAGACAGACCATGAAGGTCAAGAACTCGCTCCGCTCGCTCAAAAACCGGCACCGCGATTGCCGGATTGTGCGTCGCAAAGGCCGCGTCTACGTGATCAACAAGACGCAGCGCAAGTTCAAAGCACGCCAGGGCTAAGAACTGCACTTATAGATTTCGAAGAAACCGCGCCGTTGAGCGCGGTTTCTTTGTTTTGAAACGCCACCTGCTGCCTGAACTATTCATCCAATCCGGCCGTCATCTGTTTCTCAAAGCGCCACACTTCCATTGGGAACGCGCCTTCCGAGGTGTCGAGATTCACAACCCGCTGCCCAGCTTTGACCCAACCTGTCTTCTCATAGAACCGGTTTGCGCGTTCGTTGCCCATTGCGCAGGCCAGCCAAGCCATTTCGTGACCGGCAGCCTTGATCCAGCTTTCGGCGTCTCTAATTAGCGCTTGAGCGACACCTGATCCCCGCGCCTGTTGCGACACGTACATCTGATATAGCTCGTCCTCTTTTATCATGCAGAATCCAAGCAGTTTGGAACCGTTGACAGCAATCCGGGTATCCAGAAGGTTCTCCATCGTGCGCTCCAAAAAACTATCTTTAGTACGCAGTGCACGAAGGCGGGAAGGCACGATATCAGCATGCGCGTCATGCCAGCCGGTTTCCCAGATCCTTGCGATCTGCCCAACCCATTCTTTGGTGGCGTTCTCCAGACGGTAGGTCATTTCTGAAATCTACACCCGAGGCACTGCATCAGCAAACAGCGCACTGAGGTCTGTGTCCATCTCCTGAGAATCCCCGACAGGTAAACCAATGATCTGATGGGTCGAACCCGCGACCATGTGACCAACTATTTTAGTCGGATTTTCTTGCATCTTACCCGGAATCGTTTAATTGACAATTTCAGTCGGATTATGATCCGCCAAAAATTTCAATGTTGGGAGACACTATGCTGAAATCCTCGACCTGTATCGCCGCAGCCATGACAGCGCTGATTGCCACCTCCGCCGCTGCAGACGGTGAACTGAACCTCTATTCGTCGCGCCACTACGATACCGATGAACGCCTCTATTCAGACTTCGAAGAAGCGACAGGCATCAAGATCAACCGCATCGAAGGCAAAGCCGACGAACTGATCGCGCGTATGGAAGCCGAAGGTGCAAACTCGCCCGCCGACATCCTGCTGACCGTTGACACATCGCGCCTGGAACGCGCCAAGAATGCGGGTGTTCTGCAATCGATTGACAGCGCAGTTCTGGAAGAGCGTATCCCGTCGAACCTTCAAGACAGCGACAACCAGTGGTTTGGCTTCTCGCAGCGTGCGCGCATCCTGTTCTATGATAAGAATGACGTCAGCGAACCGCCGCAAACCTATGCCGATCTGGCCGATCCGAAATACAAGGGTCAGGTCTGCATCCGTTCCGGCACCAACGTGTACAGCCAGACCATTCTGGCCGCGATCATCGAACACGCTGGTGCTGATGCCGCGAAAGACTGGGCCGAAGGCGTTGTTGCGAACTTCGCACGCGATCCCCAAGGCGGGGACACCGACCAGCTGCGCGGGATCGTTTCAGGTGAGTGTGACATCGCGATGTCCAACACTTACTATTTCGCCCGCGCCATTCGCAAAGACGTGGATGGTGTATCGGCCGAACGTGACATGATCGGCTGGGTCTTCCCAGATCAGAATGGCAATGGCGCGCACATGAACCTTTCCGGTGGCGGTGTTGCGGCAAACGCTCCGAACAAGGAAAACGCCATCATGTTCCTTGAGTATCTGGCAAGCGATCAGGCGCAGCAGTATTTCTCAGCCGGGAACGACGAATATCCGGCAGTTGAAGGCGTTGCCATCTCGGCTTCGGTTTCAGAACTGGGTGGCTTCAAGGGCGACGGCGTTGACTTGTCTGCCGTTGCGAAGAACGTACCAGAAGCACAGAAGATCTTTAACGAAGTTGGTTGGAAGTAAACCAACTGATCTCTAGTAGATTGCAATGGGCGCAGATTTTTCTGCGCCCTTTTTCGTTGCTATATCTATATATATCTGCAACTATTCTCATTATCGAGAATATTTCTACTATATGGACAATGCTGGATTCCCTCTCAAACCGCCTGGCAACCCGACTAAGTGAGCTACGCCAAGGCCGTGGCTGGTCACTGGATCAACTGGCCCGACACAGCGGCATCAGCCGGGCAACCCTATCGCGCATGGAAAAGGGTGACGTCAGCCCAACGGCTGAAAACCTAGGCCGTTTATGCAACGCCTACGGCCTGCCCATGTCGCGCTTGCTGATGATGGTCGAAGACAGTTTCGACCCCAAGGTTCCACTTGAAAGGCAAACAGAGTGGAGCGATCCGGAAACCGGCTATACGCGCCGATCCGTCTCACCGCCGTCCACCGGGCTGAGTGGCGAAGTGCTGGAGTGCCACCTGCCACGCGACACCGTGATCCGATATGAAGCCCCGCCAAAACCGGGGCAAGAACATCATCTGATTGTACTGGACGGAGTGATGACACTCACGGTGGATGGCATCATGCACGAGCTGAGCGGCGGGGATTGCCTGCGCTATCATCTGTCTGGCCCGACGCGATTTGAAACCACGGCAGCGCGCGGCGCGCGCTATATTCTGGTACTGATATGATCACACGACTCTCGGACGATTATTTCGATGACGCAGTCGATGACCTTTCCGATATTCTGCACGCGTGTGTCTATACCGGAGCGAGCATCGGATTCGTTCTACCCTTCTCGATGGAAGACGCGCGCAGCTATTGGCACAATCGAGTGCGGCCGGACCTACACGCGCTGGACCTGTTTGTAGCTTACGATGCTGGCCGCATTTTGGGTACGGTCCAACTGATCCCCGCCAACATGCCAAATCAGCCGCATCGTGCCGATGTTGCCAAGCTTCTGGTTCACCCGAACGCAAGGCGGCGCGGTTTGGCGCGGGTGCTCATGGGCGCGCTTATGGACCGATCGCGCGAACTTGGCCGTACCCTCTTGGTTCTGGACACGCGCAGCACTGACCCATCGAAACTGCTCTACCAGAGCATAGGTTTTCAGATCGCCGGAGAAATCCCAAACTATTGCCGCAACCCGTTTGAGCCCACGCTGGAGCCCACCACCTATATGTACAAAGACCTGAGGCAGCGCGCCGCGTCAGATTCAATCAACACAGGCCAAGGGGCAGAAACCGATCCTGCCCACACGACGCCTTAGAAATCCAGGTTTTCCACACTCAAAGCGTTCTGTTGGATGAACTCGCGGCGGGGCTCGACCACGTCGCCCATCAGCTTAGTAAACAGATCATCCGCTTCGACCATGTCATCCACGCGCACCTGCAACAGCGTCCGGGCGTCCGGGTCCAGCGTGGTTTCCCACAGCTGATCCGGGTTCATCTCTCCCAGACCCTTATAGCGTTGCAGCGATAGACCCTTTTCGCCCTCTTCCAGAATGGCCCGCAAGAGGTCCAGCGGGCCATGGATGTCCTGACTGCGATCACGGCGGACCAACGTGGCAGGGGTGTTATAAATCTCCTGCAGACTTTGCGTGAAGCTGCCGGTTTTACGCGCCTCACCCGAGCGCAGCATCGGGCCGTCTAGTGTGCGCACCTCTTCGACACCACGCAAGATACGGGCCAGGCGGATGCCGTGATCCTGCGTAATCCGGCCCTGCCAGCCACGTTCATATTCCAGCGCGATCAGGTCAAGGCGGGCGGCAACCTTGTCGGCCACGCCTTGCAAGTCGGCATCGACAGCACCGGGCACAAAGGCACCGGCCACGGCGGCCTGTTCCAGAATGTGGCGCGGGTAGTGGGTTGGGAAGGCGTCCAGCACGCGTTTCAACTGGCGCGCTTCGTCGACGACGCGGGTCAGGTCCTGAGCGACGATTTCCTCGCCCGAGCCCAGCTTCAGAACAGCACCCTCGACCCCCTGATTGATCAGATAGTCGTCCAGCGCGGCTTGGTCCTTCAGGTAAACTTCTGATTTACCACGTGAAACCTTATAGAGCGGAGGCTGTGCGATGTAGAGGTATCCACCTTCAATCAATTCCGGCATCTGACGGTAGAAGAAGGTCAACAGCAGTGTACGGATGTGTGCGCCATCGACATCCGCATCGGTCATGATGACGATCTTGTGGTAGCGCAGCTTTTCGATGTTGAACTCATCGCGGCCAATGCCGGTGCCCAGCGCCATCACGAGGTTTCCGATTTCCTGAGACGACAGCATCCGGTCAAACCGAGCGCGTTCGACGTTCAGGATTTTCCCGCGCAGGGGCAGAACGGCCTGAGTCAGACGGTCGCGACCGGTCTGCGCAGAACCACCCGCCGAGTCACCCTCGACGAGGAAGACTTCGGTCTTGGACGGGTCTTTCTCGGAACAGTCTTTCAGCTTCCCGGCCAGATAGTTCACATCCATCGCCGTCTTACGACGGGTCAACTCGCGCGCCTTTCGGGCCGCTTCACGGGCCAATGCGGCCTCGATGATCTTGCCAACGATTCCTTTGGCTTCATTGGGGTTTTCTTCGAACCACTCGGCCAGCTTTTCGTTCATCAGGCCTTCGACTGCAGGGCGGACTTCGGACGACACCAGCTTGTCTTTGGTTTGCGATGAGAACTTGGGATCCGGCACTTTCACCGACAGCACGCAGGTCAGACCCTCGCGCGCGTCGTCGCCGGTAAAGCTGACCTTTTCCTTCTTCGCGATCCCGCTTGACTGGGCATAGTTGTTGATCGTCCTGGTCAGAGCGCCCCGGAAACCCGCCACATGGGTCCCGCCATCCCGCTGCGGGATATTGTTGGTAAAGGGCAGAACCGTCTCGTGGTAGCTGTCATTCCACCACATCGCGATTTCGACGCCAATATCGTCCCGCTCGCCCTTGATATAGATCGGCTCGGGCATCGCCGGGGTCTTCGACCGGTCGAGGTATTTGACGAATTCCTTGACGCCGCCCTCATAGAATAGCTCGGTCTCCAGCCGTTCGGCAGGGCGTTCGTCGATCAGGATGATGCGCACGCCCGAGTTCAGGAAGGCCAACTCACGCAGGCGCTTCTCCAGCGTCTCAAACGAGTATTCGAGGTTCGAGAACGTATCGGTCGAGGCCAGAAAGCGCACCTCGGTCCCGGTGCGGTCACCGCATTCGCCGACGACTTTCAGATGCTCAGCGGTCTCGCCACGCTCAAAACGCGCTACGTGCTCTTTGCCCGCGCGCCAGATGCGCAGCTCCAGCCATTCGGAAAGAGCATTTACAACCGACACACCTACACCGTGCAGACCACCCGACACCTTGTACGAGTTGCTGTCGAACTTACCGCCCGCGTGCAGCTGGGTCATGATGACCTCGGCCGCCGAAACGCCCTCTTCGGGGTGAATATCCACCGGGATGCCACGGCCGTTGTCACTGACCGAGACGCTGGAATCGGCGTGAATTTTCACGGTCACATGGTCGGCATGACCGGCCAGAGCCTCGTCAATTCCGTTATCAACGACCTCGTACACCATATGGTGCAGGCCCGATCCATCATCCGTGTCCCCGATATACATACCGGGACGCTTGCGAACTGCCTCTAAGCCTTTGAGAACTTTGATGGAATCTGCGCCGTATTCTTGGGGTGCCTGTGCGTCTTCGGACATGCCGTTAGTACCTATATTATTTTGGTAACTTATACGTTTTCTGGTGGGGAATGTCACGCGCTCCCCCAAGATTTTGTGGTTGAGATCCGATTTATCTGCGGATCAAAGCCGATCGAGGTCTGCCGCGATATCAGCTGCAATTTCGGCGGCGTTGACGTCGTCCCGTTCGGCCGTCAATCGCAGGCCCAGAAGGTCCGACTGATAGCGCGCAGCAAGGCGTTCTGGATCGTGATCAGGGCTGATCTCTCCGGCCTTTTGGGCGCGGCGAAACAGGTCTGCGAAACAGGATTTCATTGCGATCATATGCGCGCCCGCCTGACCGGCCAAATCGTGATCCTTTGCCTGCAACTCGGCGTAGGTCTTGGCCAGCATACAAGCTTTGGTCGGCAGGTCAGAGGCAGCAATCACGCGATAGGGCTGCGCCTTGAGCGCCCCGAGCGGCCCCAGCTCCTCAGCCAAGGCAAGCATACTGGCAACCCCGTCCTGCGCGTAGCGCTCCAGCGCCAGCGCATATAGGGCATCTTTCGAGCCAAACGCCGCATAGAAACTGCCCGGCTTCAGCTTCAACTCGCGCTCAAGGTCCTTCAGCGACGTCCCCGCCCAGCCGTGACGCCAGAAGATATCACGCGCCTGCGCGATCAGCGCGTCTCGGTCATATGCGGGTTTGCGGGGCATTGGATCACCAATTCTTGAGTGCTTGCTCAAATATATACTTGAGTGATCGCTCAAGAAACCCTAAATACGACTCATCGCGCCAGAAATCAGGAGTTTTGACATGGCCAACTTCCCGTCTCACGACCTCGAATCCGCCCCAGAGGGATCCAAACCGCTGTTGAAGAAATCGCAAGCCGCCTTTGGCCGGCTGCCCGGTCTGCACAAGGTGATGGCAGAAAGCCCGCAGCATCTGGAAGGCTATCAGGTTCTGCACGGCCTCTTCCTGCAAACCGATTTCGACAATGATGAGAAAACCGTGGTTTGGCAGACCATCAACGTTGAAAACGAATGCCACTACTGTGTCCCCGCCCACACCGGCATCGCCAAAATGATGAAGGTTTCGGACGAAATCACCGAGGCTTTGCGCAACGAAACCCCGCTGCCGAAAGCAGAGTTAGAAGCGCTGCGCACCTTCACGCTGCAGGTGATGGAAACCCGCGGCAACCCGACCGAAGAACAACTGCAGGCGTTCTTTGACGCAGGCTATTCGCACCGCGCCGTTCTGGATGTTGTTCTGGGTCTGGCGCAGAAAACCATGTCGAACTACGTCAACCACATGGCCAAAACTCCGGTCGATCAGGTCATGCGCGGCTTCTTGTGGGAACGCAAAGTCAGCGAACCGGCCTAAGCCGACACGACCGAGCCCTCATCGCCTTCGGTAACAACCAGCGTTTGGGCCCGGTCGCCCAATTCCGCAAACAGCTCAGGCCCGGTGCCCGTCATCCAGGCCTGAGCGCCCAGCGCACAGATCTCATCATAGAGCGCCGCGCGTCGCCCGGCATCCAAATGCGCAGCCACCTCATCCAGCAACACAATCGGCGGCGCGCCAACCATTCCCGCCAGCGCCCGTGCGTTTGACAGGATCAGGGACACCAGCAACGCCTTCTGCTCACCCGTGGAACAATCCTTGGCCGGAACCCCTTTGGCAGCGAACACCCCATACAGGTCCGAGCGATGCGGCCCGACCAGAGTCCGCCCTGCTGCAAGATCGCGGAAACGGCTTTCGCTCAGCGCCTCGCGCAGATCATCCGCTGTCTCGGGCATCGCACCTTCCGTTTGAAGCAACTCCAACTCGGCTGAAGGAAACGCCGTTTCGGCCTGATCCTGCGCGGCACGCAAATGATCCAATGCTGCAATACGCGCCGCATGAATCCGATATCCTGTCTCAGCCATCTGACCTTCCAAGGCCGTGTACCAATGGGCATCCCGGACCTGATCTTTCAGCAGCCGGTTCCGCTCTCGCATGGCCTTCTCATAGGTCAGCGACGCCTCGGCATGCGCGGGATCAAAGCTCAGCGCGATGCGGTCCAGAAACCGCCGCCGCCCCTCAGCCCCTTCGTTCCACAGCCGATCCATCGACGGAATCAACCAAACCACGCGCGCGAGCTTGCCCAGATCAATCTGACTGGCAGCCTTGCCATCAATCCGAACTTGACGCGCAGCGCCACATTCGGACCACGTCTCGATCTCATACCGCCCGCCCTGCGCGCTCAGCAGGCCGGACAGTTTCCAGCCCAAGGCCTCGGGTCGCCTGGTCATCTCCGCCGCACTGGCCCGCCGCATCCCGCGACCGGGCGAAAACAGAGACACCGCTTCAAGGATATTGGTCTTCCCGGCCCCGTTCGGCCCATGAATGGCCACCGGGCGCCCATCCAAAGACAACCGCGCCAATTTGTGAGACCGAAAATGCGAGACCGTAAGCTCGGTCAGGGCCAATCCCATGACCCCTCCCTTCTTCTGTTCAAAAATACCTCCGCCGGAGGCATCGCGCGCCAGCGCGATCAGACGCGCATCGGCATGACAACATAAACCGCGCTCTGGTCATTGCCTTCGCGCATTAGGGTCGGGTCGCCCGCCGAATTGAACATGAACACCGCGTTTTCGCGATCGACCTGAGACGCGATCTCTAGCAGATATTTTGCGTTGAACCCGATCTCTAGCCGTTCATCACCATAAGCCACGGCCAATTCTTCCTCAGCCGCACCACTATCAGGTGCATTGACCGACAGTATCAGCTTGTCCCCGTCCAGCTGAAGCTTCACCGCGCGTGACCGCTCAGAGGAGACTGTAGCCACACGATCTACGGCCTGCGCAAATTCGGCGGCGTCTACCTCAAGCTTGCGGGTGTTCCCTTGCGGAATAACGCGTGTGTAGTCGGGGAAGGTGCCATCAATCACTTTTGAGGTCAGAGTGATATCGGGTGTTGCAAAACGGACTTTGGTTTCACTGACTGAAACTGCGATATCCATCTCGTCATCTTCCAGCAGCTTTCGCAGCTCGCCCACTGTTTTGCGGGGCACAATCACGCCCGGCAAATCCGCAGCGCCATCGGGCAGATCCGCATCAATACGCGCCAGACGGTGGCCATCGGTGGCCACACAGCGCAGCACTTTGCCACCCTCAGCCCCATCCGCCACATGCATATAGACACCGTTCAGATAATACCGGGTTTCTTCTGTCGAAATGGCAAACTTCGATTTATCAAACAGCCGGCGCAGCAGGGCCGCCGACGCGGTAAAGTTTGACGCGTATTCCGACGAGGCCATCACCGGAAAATCCTCTTTCGGCAAGGTCGCCAGCGAGAAATTCGACCGCCCGGCCTCAACCGTCAAACGACCTGCGGCACTGTCGGCTGTCAAGGTAACCAGAGCACCATCAGGCAGTTTGCGTACAATTTCATGCAACGTTGTCGCAGCCACCGTCGTCGCGCCGGCCTTCTCGACCTGTGCGGGGGCTTTGTCGACAACCTCGATATCCAGATCGGTGGCGCGGAACTGAACCTGATCCCCTTCGGCCTCGATCAGCACATTGGCCAGTATCGGGATCGTATTCCGGCGTTCGACAACAGATTGGGCCTGGGAAACGGCCTTGAGAAGGGTGCCGCGTTCGATGCTGATCTTCATACCCTTAATTCCTCTGACTTGCGTGCCGAAATGGGCGGGACTGGCACGTTAGCGGTTCCACCCTGAGGCACAAGGATTTTTTACGGATTTCTGGGTCGGAAAACCCATTCGGTCAAGGGGCGCGTGCGCCGCCAAGTACAGTTCACGCGCGACCGTGGGCAATACCGCACAAGAAAACGCCCCGGACATCACATCCGAGGCATCGTTGACAGGTTATGCCTTAGACCTCAGGCTTCCAGCGCGCGGCGCAGCATTTCAACGTCTTCCGCGATCTGGCCATCGGTGACTTTCAATTCTTCGATCCGCTTCACACCATGCATAACCGTGGTGTGGTCGCGCCCTCCAAACCGGCGCCCGATTTCGGGCAAAGACCGACTGGTCAATTGCTTGCATAGATACATCGCCACCTGACGCGGGCGCGCGTACGAGCGCAGCCGTTTAGGGCCAATGATGTCCGACAAACGGATGTTGTAATAGTCGGACACTTTGCGTTGAATCTCTTCGACCGTGATTTTGCGTTCCGAGGCGCGCAGCACGTCAGCCAGACAATCCTGTGTCAGTTCCATGTCGATCTCACGCCCGACCAGCGAGGCGAAAGCGAACAGACGGGTCAGTGCGCCTTCTAGCACGCGCACATTGGTCGAAATGCGATGCGCCAGAAACTCCAGCACCCCATCCGCAATCACCAGATCAGGATAAGTGCTGATATGCTGTTGAACCTTGTTCTGAAGGATGCCCAGACGCAGCTCGTAATCGGTCGGGTGTAGATCGACAACCAATCCACATTGCAGGCGCGATTTCACGCGGTCTTCCAGATCCTTGATCTCACCCGGTGCGCGGTCAGCCGAGATGATGATCTGCTTGTTCTGATCCACCAGCGCATTGAAGGTATGAAAGAACTCTTCTTGAGTGGAATCCTTGCCCGCGATGAACTGCACGTCATCAACCATCAGCACATCGACCGAGCGGAACAGATGTTTGAAGTCCATCATCCGGCGTTCGCGCAGGGCCTGCACGAAACGATACATGAACTGTTCCGCTGACAGGTACAGAACATTCAACTCAGGATGCTTGGTTTTTAGCTCCCATGCGATGGCGTGCATCAGGTGGGTCTTACCCAGACCTACACCCCCATACAGAACCAGCGGGTTGAATGTGACGGGACCGCCTTCTGACACGCGGCGAGCAGCGGCATGAGCCAGCTCGTTGGGCTTGCCCACCACGAAGCTGTCAAAGGTGAAGCGCTGATCAAGCGGCGCGGCTTGCATCGAATCCAACGCCTCTTGCGCCGCCTCTGAGCGCGGCGCTGCAGTGGCGGCGGCAGTCTCAGGCGCTGCCTCTTCGACCACTGGTTTCGCGACCGGATTCGGACGCGCGGGGGTATTTGCAGCAACGCGGAAATCCAAACGCTGAACTGACTCTCCCGAGGTGTTCAGTTCGTACAATATCAGGTCGGCAAAGTTCTGACTGACATAGTTGCCCATGAAATTGGTCGGTGCAGAAAACACCGCGACACCATCTTGCAACTCTTCAAACGTCAGAGGTTCAATCCAGGTCGTATAGTTGTTCCGGCCAATTACCTTAATCAACTTGTTACGCAGTAGTCCCCATTTCTCTTGTGTCATTAAGCGCCTCACGCATCCCATTCTTTATTGGCCTGTCGGCCTTATTCATACTGAACCGGTTTCCCGGTTTAGGGATTCACCGCGCATAGGGATTAGGTGCGCCGAACGCGATAGTTCGGCGAGTTGATCACCTTCAGGCGGCCACGCTCTGGTTCAGAAGACTGGCAAAAAACAGCCTTCCGGCGAACCGGGTCGAAAGTCGCGCACACATTTTCTAGACAGAGCCAGAACCATTGGTTAGCCCAAGGTCCGTGGCAAATCGGCAGCCCGGACAAAGCCGGTCATCGACGCCAACCCCGCAATCGTCCTGATGCCCGTCAGTATGATCGCGGAAACAGCCTGTCCCCCCAAGCGAGTGAATCGCTGAATCAGTGGTAGCAAGACGGCATAGGGCACGGCAACGAAACTCTGATATTGACTCGGCTCTTTCAGCGAAAGAATCTCTCGGTTTCGTGAGGACGCGGCATTCCGGCAACAGGAAAAAAGGCGCCGCACTTAGCGACGCCTTTGAATTTGGTTCAGCCTTTCTGACATGACCTAAGGTCATGCAGCAGGTTTAACCCAGTGCTTTGACGCGCGCTGACAGGCGCGACATTTTACGGGATGCAGTATTCTTGTGGAAGACACCCTTGGTGACGCCGCGCATCAGCTCGGGCTGCGCCGCGCGCAGGGCTGCGGTGGCTGCGTCCTTGTCACCGGATTCGATTGCTTCTTCGACTTTGCGCAGATAGGTGCGGATGCGCGAACGACGCGCTTTGTTTACAGCGAAACGCTTTTCGTTCTGACGCGCGCGCTTCTTTGCCTGGGGCGAGTTAGCCATGTGTTTCTTGACCTTTGTTCGGTACGGTTATCTTGGGTTGCGCGCCACGGATATATCCGCACCGAATCAGAAATCACGAGTGTGAGTCGGGCCAGGCGGGCCGCACGCGCATGTATGACGGCGGTCTCTAACCAAGTTTTACGGGTTTGCCAAGCCGATTCTTACGCAGCGCGCCCAACAAAAAGCGGGCTGAAGCCTGCCTTTCGCGGGGTCTTTGTTGCGACCTCATTTATCGCGGAATTGCGCAGCACGTTTTTCCAGAAACGCCGCCATGCCTTCTTTCTGATCTTCAGTAGCAAACATCGAATGGAATACGCGACGCTCGAACAACAGACCTTCGCTCAGCGGCAGTTCATAGCTGCGGTTCACCGCCTCTTTGGCCGCAGCGGCCGTCAGCAGCGATTTCTCAGCGATCTTCTGCGCTGCACCCATGGCTTCTTCCATCAGCTTTTTTGCTGGGACAACTCGGCTTACAAGACCCGAGCGTTCGGCTTCTTCCGCGTCCATGAAACGACCTGTCAGGTTCATGTCCATGGCCTTGGATTTGCCGACAAACCGCGTCAGGCGCTGTGTGCCACCAATGCCAGCAATCACACCCAGATTGATCTCGGGCTGGCCGAACTTGGCTGTATCGGCTGCGATGATGAAATCGCACATCATGGCCAGTTCACATCCACCGCCCAGCGCATAACCTGCCACGGCTGCGATGATTGGCTTGCGAATGGCCGAAACGCGTTCGTTGACCGAAGCAAAAAGATCCGCGCTAAGCACATCAACAAAGCTCATCTCGGACATCTCCTTGATGTCCGCACCTGCAGCAAATGCTTTGTCCGAGCCGGTGATCACAATGCAGCGCACTTTGTCGTTCTGATCTGCTTCTTCCAGCGCGTCGCAGAGCTCACTCACCAACTGAGTGTTTAGCGCGTTCATCGCGTCTGGTCTATCCAGCTTGATCAGCCCGACGTGGTCTTCGATTTCGACGATGATCGTCTCAAAAGCCATAAGGTTTAGCTTCCGGTTGTTCCGTTCAAGTACGATTCCTTATCACGCGAAAAACTTGGATCAAGTTATCTTTGGCATTGCGCACAATAGAAGGATGAGCGACCGGACTGGGTGATTCTCTTGATCAATGCGCCGCATCCTTCGGTGCGGCAGGGTTCATCTTCACGCCCGTAAACATCAAAGCTGTGCTGAAAATATCCAAGCTCTCCATCAGCTTGGCGGAAATCCCGCAACGACGACCCGCCAGCATCAATTGCATCCTGAAGCACCTCCCGGATGATCGGCACCAAAGCTGCAATTCGTGGCTTAGAAATCTGCCCAGCTTTGCGACGTGGCGAGACTCGACCCCGATAAAGCGCCTCGCAGACATAAATATTGCCAAGCCCGGCAACGATTCCCTGATCCAGAAGCGCCGATTTCACCGGCGTATTCTTCCCCTTGAACGCATCAATCAAGTGCTGTTCGTGAAAATCATTGCCCAAGGGCTCCGGCCCCAGAACAGACAACAGCTTGTGATCGTCGGCCGTCGCCGTTGGCAACAGATCCATCGCCCCAAAGCGGCGCGGATCATTGAATGTCACGCGCGCACCGTTGGCCATATGGAACACAACATGATCATGTTTCTGCGCCGAGGGGTGCTCGTGCAAGAACTGGCCCAACGGATCGCCTGACATCGTCATCCGACCCGACATGCCCAGATGCACCAGAAGGGTCTCACCACTGCTGAGATCGGCCAGTATATACTTTGACCGCCGCCGCAACCGCTCAACCCTTTGCCCGGTCAGACGCTCCGCCATGCGGTCCGGAAAAGGCCAGCGCAGGTCAGGGCGGTTCACATCCGCCCGCGCGATCACAACGCCTTCCATCGCCGGAGTAAGGCCGCGCCTTACAGTCTCGACCTCGGGCAACTCGGGCATTACATGGCTCCTATACCAAAGGGCCGCATTGTGCCCGCTTCTCATGGCCCTATAACAGAAGCGAAATTCGACAAACGGCAAGGCAAATGTCTGACATCAACGACAACACCACTCATTTCGGGTTCGAAACTGTGCGCGAGACAGACAAGGCAGAGCGTGTGCAAGGCGTGTTCAGTTCCGTCGCCTCGAAATACGATGTGATGAATGATGTCATGTCGATGGGCATTCACCGGATCTGGAAAGATGCGATGATGGATTGGCTCGCGCCCCGTCCGGGTCAGCGCTTGCTGGATGTGGCCGGGGGCACCGGAGACATTTCCTTCCGCTTCCTTAAACGTGCCGGCCATGGCCACGCCACCGTTCTGGACCTGACCGAATCGATGCTGATCGAAGGCCGCCAACGGGCCGAGGCGGATCAGATGTCTGAAAGTCTGGACTGGGTGGTGGGCGATGCGATGTCGCTTCCGTTCGAAGACAACACTTTCGATGTTTACACTATCTCCTTCGGCATCCGAAACGTCACCCGCCCGCAAGAGGCCCTGAACGAAGCGTATCGCGTTTTGAAACCGGGCGGGCGCCTGATGGTGCTGGAGTTTAGTCAATTGCCCAATGACGGGCTGCAGAAGCTTTATGACCTCTACAGCTTCAACGTCATCCCCCGCATGGGCAAGTTGATCGCCAATGACTACGACAGCTATCAGTACCTCGTGGAATCGATCCGCAACTTCCCCGATCAGGAGACATTCCTGGGCATGGTCCGCAGTGCTGGGTTCGAAAACGCCAAATATCGTAACCTGAGCATGGGGATCGCCGCCTTGCATTCCGGCTGGAAAATCTAAATGCGCGGCCCGCACAACATCATTCGCCTGATCCGAACAGGTGCCACACTGGAACGCACCGGCGCCATGAACGTGGTGCTGGATGCGTTTGAAGCCCCCAGATCGTTGCGCTTCGTGGCCCACGCTCTTGGCAAGCCCTTTCAATGGCTTGGCTACAAGGGCGATCCGGATATGCCCCCTGCGACGCGCGCCCTGACCGCACTTGGCCCGGCCTATATCAAGTTCGGGCAGGTGCTCTCGACCCGCCCCGACGTGGTCGGCGATGAACTGGCCGAGCAATTGCGCGTCTTGCAGGACAAGCTCCCCCCCTTCTCCAAATCTGAGGCCATAGCTGAGGTGGAAAAGGAACTCGGGCAACCCGTCAGTGACATCTTCAGCGAATTCAGCGACCCCATTGCCGCTGCATCCATTGCGCAGGTTCACAAGGCCAAGCTGGTCACCTCAGGTGAAGATGTGGCGGTCAAAGTCCTGCGCCCCGGCATCGAACGCGCCTTCCGCAAGGATGTGGATGCGTTCTATTTCGCTGCCCGTATCGTTCAACTCTTTGCCCCGGGCGCACGTCGTCTGCGCCCGATGGAGGTGATCGAACATTTCGACGGCGTCGTGCGCGGTGAGCTAGACCTGCGCCTCGAAAGCGCCGCCGCTTCAGAATACGCCGCCAACACAAAAGATGATGCCGGGTTCTGGCTACCGCCGGTGGTGTGGTCCCTATCCGCCCGCCGTGTGATGACGCTCAGCTGGGCGGATGGCATACCACTTGGCGACAATAACGCGCTGGACGCCGCAGGCCACAACCGCCGTGATCTGGCGGAACGGGTGCTGCGACTGTTCTTGTTGCACGCGCTGCGCGACGGCTACTTCCACGCCGATATGCATCAAGGCAACCTGAAGGTCGCTGCCAACAGCGATATCATCGCCTATGACTACGGTATCATGGGCCATATCGACGAATACACCCGCCGGGTTTATGCCGAGATCCTGTTTGGCTTCATCCGCCGCGATTACAAGCGGGTCGCCGAGGTTCATTTTGAAGCCGGATATGTCCCCGCCGACCGGGATGTCGACGAATTCGCCCGCGCCTTGCGCGCAGTCGGCGAACCAATTTTCGGCATGGACGCTACGCATATTTCGATGGGTCGGCTGCTAAGCTACTTATTTGAAGTCACCGAACGCTTCGGCATGGAAACCCGGACCGAGCTGATCCTGCTGCAGCGCACTATGGTTGTCGTCGAAGGCGTCGCCCGTTCACTCGATCCACATATGAATATCTGGGAAGTCGCCCGCCCCGTGGTCGAGGACTATATCAAACGCTCAATCGGCCCACGCGCCGCGCTGCGGGATTTTGGGAAAACCGCTCTGGTTCTGGCCAGATTCGGCCCACGCCTGCCTGCACTGGTGGAAAACGCACTCATCGCACAAACCCAAAAAGAAGAGCCCAAAGACTCAGGCCTTCTGCGCGGCATCCTCACTACCCTGTTCGGCGCCGTCCTCGGGGCCGTCAGTGTTCTTCTGATCATGGCGCTTGGCTAGGTTCAGCCCACTTGCTTCATCTGGCCAAAAATATCCTCGGGGGGGAATCGCGCCATGGCGCGATGGGGGGGCAGACAGCCCCCCAACCCGATCTCAGATCAAAGCCGCTCAATGGCAAGGGCGATGCCCTGGCCGCCCCCGATGCACATGGTAATCAATCCTTTCGACCCCCCCGTGCGCTCCAGCTCGTACAGCGTCTTCAAAGTGATAATTGCACCCGTCGCACCTACCGGATGCCCCAGCGCGATCGCGCCACCGTTTGGGTTCACCTTCGCAGCGTCGAGCCCAAGTTCCTGATTGACCGCCAAAGCCTGCGAAGCGAAGGCCTCGTTGCTTTCGATCACATCAAAGTCTTCCGCTGACAATCCGGTCTTCTTCAACAGGTTCTGAACCGCTGGAACCGGGCCAATCCCCATGACCTCGGGCCGGACGCCCGCATGAGCATATCCCAACACCCGCGCCTTGGGCTTCAACCCGGCCTTCTCCGCCGCATCCGCAGTCGCCAAAACCATCGCCGCCGCGCCGTCATTGATGCCCGAGGCATTGCCCGCCGTCACGCGCCCCTCTTTCTTGAATACCGGGCGCAGACCAGCCAGCGCTTCGGCGGTGGTCGCCTTCGGGTGTTCGTCCACCACAAAGTCAACCATATCCCGCTTAACCTTGACTTGAACCGGGGCGATCTGGCTTTCGAAATATCCCGCCTCAATCGCAGCCGCCGCGCGGGTCTGGCTGGTCAGGGCAAACGCATCCATCTGTTCACGGCTGATCTGATGCTCATCCGCTACGTTTTCAGCCGTAACTCCCATATGGCCGGTGCCGAACGGGCAGTTCAGCGCGCCCAGCATCATGTCCAGCGAAGAAACGTCACCCATTTTCGCTCCCCACCGCGCTTGAGGCACGATATAGGGGCTGCGCGACATGCTTTCGGCACCGCCTGCTACCGCAAAATCTGCATCGCCCAGCATCAGCGCCTGCACCGCTGACACAATGGCCTGCGCACCAGAACCACACAGACGGTTCACATTCATTGCAGGTGTCCCGTTTGGGATCCCAGCCTGCATTGCTGCAACCCGCGACAGGTACATATCGCGCGGCTCGGTATTGATCACATGACCAAAGACAACTGTCCCGATCTGAGCACCTTCAACACCCGAACGCTCAAGCGCTGCTTCGGTCGCCACCGTGGCCAGATCAATCGGCGCGGTGGAGGCCAATGCACCACCAAAGGTGCCAATTGCGGTGCGCGCACCGTCGAGAATTACGATATCGGTCATGGGACAATCCTCCTGAATTTGCACTTACTATGCACCCGCTGAATGAACCTGTCGCGCAAGACGTCCCGTCACGGTCAGAATTGACATCCGCTCGCGCAACACGCATGGATTCCGTCATGACGGAAAACACAGACGATATCCTGACCCGCCTGCCCGCCCGCCTGAAAGAGGCGCGCCGCGCCAAAGGTCTGTCGCTGGAGGCCGTGGCCAATCTCAGCGGCGTCTCGCGGTCCATGGTCAGCCAGATCGAACGCGGTGAGAGCAGTCCCACCATCTCGACCCTGTGGAATCTGACCCGCGCCTTGCAAGTCGATTTCGCAGGCCTTCTGGACGATGCCAACAACACCGACCAGATCGAAGTTTTGCGTCAGGCCGAAGTGCCCAGCATCGACAATATGGGCGAGAAATGCCGCATCCGCATCCTCTCTCCTCCGGAGGAGGCCGGAGGGCATGAGGTCTATGACATCCAGTTCGAAGCCGGTGGAACGCTGAACAGCCCGCCGCATGCGCGGGGGGCACGGGAACAGCTGACCGTGCTTGAAGGTGCTGTCCGTATCACCTCTGGCGCCGCGGTTTCCGAACTGCGCCAAGGCGATACCGCGCGGTATGCCGCCGATATTGCGCATTGCATTTCTGCGATTGACGCAGCGCGCGTCTTCTTGATCGTCAAGAACGCCTAACCCGCTAAATCCGTCTTCACGGATATTTTTCCCGAATATTGTATTTCCCCTATTTGGGAAACGTATCCGTTATGCTAGATATGCGACTCAGTTGATCGGAGGTCGCCATGGCAGATGCATTCTTCTCTCACATCACGGACACACTCGCGCAAATCGAATCCGAGGGCTTGTATAAACGTGAACGCATGATCACCTCGCCTCAGGGCGGTGAGATCACGGTGGGCGACCGTCAAGTCATCAACCTGTGCGCCAATAACTACCTTGGTCTGGCGGATCATCCCGCACTGATCAAAGCAGCAACCAATGCGATGGAGCCCAAAGGCTTTGGCATGGCCTCCGTTCGGTTCATCTGCGGCACCCAGGACATTCATCGGGAGTTGGAACAGAAGCTGGCCAAGTTCTTGAACAAGGACGACGCGATCCTGTTCGCTGCCTGTTTCGATGCCAATGGTGGGCTATTTGAGCCTTTGTTAGAGCCTGAAGACGCGATTATCTCTGACAGCCTGAACCACGCCTCGATCATCGACGGGGTGCGGTTGTGCAAGGCCAAACGCTATCGCTACATGAACAACGACATGAACGACCTCGAAGCCTGGCTGAAACAGGCACGCGAGGACGGCGCGCGACATATCATGATCGCCACCGATGGCGTTTTCTCGATGGATGGGTATCTGGCCAACCTACTAAAAATCCGCGAACTGGCCGACAAATACGATGCGATTGTCATGGTCGATGACTGCCACGCCACCGGTTTCATGGGGCCTAACGGGGCTGGTACGCCAGATTACTTCGGCGTCGATGTGGATATTCTGACGGGAACTTTGGGTAAGGCACTTGGGGGGGCAATCGGCGGCTATATCGCTGGGCCGCAACCAGTGATCGACCTGCTGCGGCAGCGGGCGCGGCCCTATCTGTTCTCAAACTCGCTGCCGCCCTCCATCGTCGCCGCCGGGCTTGAGGCGATCCGGCTGGTTGAAGAAGGCGATATGCTGCGCGCCCAGCTGTTTGGCAACGCCAAATACTGGCGCGCGGGGCTGGAAAAGTTAGGCTTCGACCTGCTGCCCGGCGAACACCCGATCATCCCGGTGATGCTGGGTGAGGCACAGCTGGCACAGGACATGGCGGCCAAACTGTTTGACGAAGGGGTCTATGTCTCGGGCTTTTTCTTCCCCGTCGTCCCGCGCGGGCAGGCGCGGATCAGGACGCAGATGAATGCGGCCCTGACGCGCGAGGAGCTGGATCGCGCCTTGGCTGCCTTTGGCAAGGTCGGCAAGGACCTGGGAGTGATCTGATGCGCCCCAACACGATGAAAGCGCTGGAGAAGTCTAAGCCCGAGGAAGGGTTGTGGATGGTGCAGGCCCCAGTGCCCGAGATAAACCCAGACGAGGTTCTGATCCGCGTCAACAAGACCGGCATCTGCGGCACCGATATCCATATCTGGAACTGGGATGACTGGGCCGCCGCCACGGTGCCGGTACCGATGATCACCGGGCATGAATTTGCCGGTGAGATCGTCGAGATCGGTCGCAATGTAACCGGTCTGGAGATCGGCCAGCGCTGCTCGGGCGAAGGCCATCTGATCACCCCCGACAGCCGCCAAAGCCGTGCAGGCAAATTCCACCTCGATCCTGGTACCCGCGGGATCGGGGTTAACGAGCAGGGCGCATTTGCCCGGTACCTGAAACTGCCCGCCTTCAATGTCGTCCCCTTACCTGATGAGGTGCCAGATGAAATCGGCGCCATCCTCGACCCGCTGGGCAATGCCGTTCACACTGCGCTGAGTTTCGATCTGCTGGGCGAGGATGTTCTGATCACCGGCGCTGGCCCCATCGGGATCATGGCCGCCGCCGTCGCGCGCCATGCGGGTGCCCGAAACGTGGTGATCACCGATATCAATGCCGACCGTCTAAAGCTGGCCGAACATGTGGTGCCAACCGTGCGCCCTGTCGATGTATCCGCCGAGGGCCTGAACGACGTCATCACCGAGCTCGGCATGCAACAGGGTTTTGACGTCGGTCTGGAAATGTCCGGGTCTCAGGCCGCATTAGACCAGATGGTAGAGGCCTTAGTGATGGGCGGAAAGATTGCCCTGCTGGGTATCCCCCCGGGCAAATCCCCGGTCGATTGGTCCCGGATCGTATTCAAAGCCATTACCATCAATGGTGTCTATGGGCGCGAGATGTTTGAGACCTGGTACAAAATGATTGCCATGTTGCAGAACGGTTTGGATGTCAGCCGTGTGATCACCCATCGCTATGGCGTGGACGACTTTGACAAAGGCTTTGCAGCCATGAAATCGGGCCAATCCGGCAAGGTTGTTCTGGACTGGACTTGAACCACTGGAAAGTTGCAAACGCAGCCTCTACACACGTAGCAAACAGCACAGGTGCGGAAGGCAGCATGAGCGACAAAGCCAATGAAGACCGGTATCTTGAGCGCGGGATTGAGGACTCTCTGGTCACCGATTTCGCCGAAACCCATCGCAAAAGCTATGGCGACTTTCTGCAGCTCAAGACCCTGCTGAACCTGCAACGTACGTTTCAGGACCCGGCCCAGCCCGACGAAATGCTGTTCATCATCATCCATCAGGTCAGCGAGTTGTGGCTGAAGCTGATGCATCACCAACTGGTCGAAGTGCGACGCTTCCTACAGCAGGATGAGTTCGGCCCGGCGATGAAGAACATCGACCGGATCAAAGCCATTCAACGGCAGTTGATCACAGCATGGGAAACCCTGCTGACCATGACACCTGCCGATTACATGACATTCCGTCAGGCCCTTGGCAGTTCGTCCGGCTTTCAAAGCTACGGGTATCGCCAGATCGAATTCATTCTGGGTAACAAGGATGCTTCGACCCTGAAGGTTCATGAACATGATCCCGAGGTAATGAATCAGCTAAACGCGGCGCTGACAAAACCGTCGCTGTATGATGAGGTGTTGCATATGCTTGCGCGCCAGGGCTTCGACGTTCCGCAAGACCTGTTGGACCGCGATTATGCACAACCCTATTCAGGGGACGCACGCATCGTGAAAATCTGGGCGAAGGTATACAGTGATACCGACCGGTATTGGCAGCTGTATGCGCTGGCAGAAAAGCTAATGGATGTGGAATCCCTGTTCCAGCGCTGGCGCTTCGATCATGTCACAGCGGTTGAACGGGTGATCGGCAACCAACCCGGCACCGGAGGGTCCAGCGGCGTTTCTTTCTTGCGCAAGGCCTTGGATTTGCGGTTCTTCCATGATCTCTACGATGTACGTACCGAGTTAATGTACACAGATCAGGAGTAGGTGATGCTGTATCGCGGATTTACCCAGTCCGAGCTGGAGCAAGAGTATTCCCCCAGTTCTATGGTCGGCGGCGACCTCACACCCTATCTGAACAGCTATGCCGCCCTGAGTGCACAACACCGGGCCCAAATGACGGTGCAAGAGAACCTCGCCTATGGCGGAAGCCCAACTCAGGTTCTGGATTTCTTTCCGGCGAAAGGCGCTGGCGCGCCGCTGCATGTGTTCATTCATGGCGGATACTGGCAGGCGCTCAGCCAGCGCGAGTCGGCAATGATGGCCCCGGCCTTGATCGAAGCCGAACAGTCTTTTGCAACGCTGAACTACACGCTCGCCCCCGGCGCCCGCATCGGAGATATGGTCGAAGAATGCAGCAACGCGTTGTTGTGGCTGGCCTCGCAGGCCGAAACGCTTGGATTTGATCCCTCGCGGATCACCTTATCAGGGCACAGCGCAGGCGCGCACCTGGCCAGTATGGTCATGGCACGTTCAGCCAACGATCTGGCCCGCGCCGGGTTACGGGTGCGTGATGTGATCCTGATAAGCGGGGTTTATGATCTGGAACCGATCAGCCTGACCCCGGTGAACGACCCGCTGCAACTAACCCCGGTCGAGGTGAACGACCTGTCGCCCATCCGCCACCTCCCCCGCCCCGGCCCGCGCTACCACGTGACCGTGGCCGAAAGGGACACGCCCGAGTTCATCCGCCAAAGCCGGGAATACGCGGAACTGCTACGCAAAGCCGGGCATGCCGTCAGTTTCGACCTGAAAAAGGGGATGCAGCATTTCGACATCATCATGCATTCGGGGACGTTTTTGGCAGTGTCACGGTAGGCAGAGTATTGGACTTCGGTCAGATTTTTCTCCGCATCTTAGACCGATACAACCGTCACCAACCATACTTTTTGGGCAGAGCTTCGAATGTCTGCTTGGAGCCTGAAACGACGGATGCTGCGGACCGCATGAATGTCTGTTTAATGACGCGAGCGTGGAGATTCGCTTTCCTCAAGAGCGTTGCGAACGGTGATCTTAGGTTTTCTTCACCATTGGTGAATAGAACCTGTACCGCACCTGCTCGGAGGCTCCATGCAACACAGTTTCAGCGATTTCCTCAGACATGGCGGCGACGGCCAATATGTGCTCGCTCGGCGCGACGGCCGCATCGTTGGTCGCTGCGGGGGGCTATCGCTCAAATCGAGTTTCCCAAACTACTCTGCTTTACGAGCCGATTTGAACGAACGTCTCGACCAGGTGATTTCCGAAAACACTCGGACGCTTCTGAACGCCCTCACATCGCCTGACACAGTACCAACTGTGTCCGCATCCGATCTGAGGGACGTGTCAGACGCAAAGGCAGAAGCACTTAGCGCGTGGGATGCACGTCTAGAGAGTATTTTCAACGAATACCAAAATCATCCGCAACGATTTCGGCCATTGCGAACAGCAATGGAAGAACGTCTCGTGCGGGCATTTGCAGGACTAATCAACCAGCTCCGGCAGGAAAACCTCGGGATTGAGCAATATATCTGGCGCTCGCAAGATGATGCCAAGGTACGTGATAACCACGCTGCATATGATGACCGTGTTTTCCGATGGGACAATCCCCCAGAAGGCGGCCATCCGGGCGAGGCACATAATTGTCGGTGCTATGCCGAACCTGTTTTGCCGGGAGTACAGAGCAATGTGGTGCTTGCTGATTTTGCACCCGCTGCAAATGGTGTCCCTGCTCTCGACCCAACTGATGCGATACGCGGCTTGCGCGCTCTGACTGGCGTTGGCGCTGCGCTTCTTGCATCTGATGCCTTGCAAGACTGGACAGAAGCTATGCGTGATCGGCGTGTAGATGCGGCAGGGGCGCAACTCGGGGTCGATGTGTCAACTGTCGAAGGCCGCCTGGCTGCAACCGCATATGCCCTCGTGCAAGAAGGAATCAGTAGCGGCGGTTATCGAGTCTTACCCAAGAACCCCGAATTTGCGCGTATCGGCGCAGAGGCCACAGCGATTTACGAGTTGATGAATCCCGGCACCATTCTGGAAACAGGCATTGGCGGCGACCCAGCTAAGCAGCTCGATTTACAGGATTTTATTGAAGCCGCTGGCGAAGCATTTGCGCAAGGTGAATTAAGGCTTCAGGAAGGCGAATTAGCACAAGGCTGGGTCGAGGTGTTCCCCGAACTGACGGAAGATGAACGCCGCTTAGGGCAACTGCCAGGCTTCACTCCGGAACGGATCGAACAATGGCTTGAAACGTACCCGATTGAAGAGCTTGGTTTGCCTAATCACACCGGATCGCCGATCCCTGATGATCCGGCCGACAACATCATCTCTACTCCGATCCCTGCGGAAACAGGGCCGAACATTGTTGCGGTCAGGCCAGGTGATCCGACACCAATCAATCCCAATTCAGATGAGGCGACACAACGCGGGCATCAGCGAGAAAATGAGTCTGCCCAGATTTTGGGGCAAAATGGCTTTGACATCATTCATAACCCGGCGGTCGACGGGCCAAAAAACCCTGATTATTTGATCAACGGAGAGATTTACGATCACTACGCGCCGTCGACGGACCGCGCGCGAAACATCTGGTCAGAAGTCAAAGACAAAATTGATGAGGGCCAGACTGCAAACATCGTCATCGGCCTTTATGATAGCAATGTAGATGAAGACGCCCTTAGACAGCAGTTTGAGAACTGGCCCATTGAAGGGCTTGGCGATGTGATTATCGTTCGCCGTAACGGAACCATTGGGAGGCTGTGATGGCAATTGAGTACACGATATATACCGATCTGGACATCGAAACGTTGAAGAGTCGTACCGAAGCTGCTGCCAAAGGCACGCAGGACCTTTGGGCGGGCTGGTGGGTTTATGATGATCTAGGGCCGTTTCACGAGGAAATCATGGAGGATTACGGTGACCAGAAAGGGTACAAAACAAAAATGAGATCGCGCCATTTCAAGGGCCGAGATATAGAAGCACGCGCCAGATTAATTGAGTTTTTTGACTCTTTGCCAGGAAGGAAACTCATTTTGAACGGCGACAGCTTCGTCGAATATCGGGAGAGCTAAGAGCAGCCATTGGTGAGGCCGCGGCAAAAGGCGGGTTTGTCCCGCACATCCGCCATTGGATCAAATCGACTTGGCGGCAGGACCAAGGTTGTATGGTGAGTGATACCAACCGGAAACAGAATATCTAATACAGTGCACCGAAAGTTCGCTGCGCAAAAAAACAGCGGCCCGATTGGACCGCTGCTTTCAATCTCTATCCTGAACCAAATCAATCCAGTGTCCGCGTAACCTCTTCGCGCTCGAAGATTTCGATCACGTCGCCTGCGCGTATGTCGTCGTAGTTTTCGAACGCCATGCCGCATTCCTGACCCGACTGAACCTCGGCCACTTCGTCCTTGAAGCGTTTCAGCGTCTTCAGCGTGCCTTCGTGGATCACCACATTGTCGCGCAGCAGGCGGACGCCTGCGGACCGGCGGGCGACGCCTTCGGTGACCAGACAGCCGGCAACCTTGCCAACACCGGTGACCTTGAAGACTTCGCGGATTTCCGCATAGCCGATGAACTTCTCGCGGATTTCGGCGCTCAGCAGGCCGGATGCAGCCGCTTTCACGTCATCCACGAGGTCGTAGATCACCGAGTAATAGCGGATTTCCACGCCCTTCTGGTTCGCAGTGTTCCGCGCCGAGGCGTTTGCACGCACGTTAAAGCCCAGGATCGGCGCACCGGACGCTTCGGCCAGGCCGACATCCGTTTCGGTGATCGCACCAACGCCCGAATGCAGCACGCGCACGCGGACTTCGTCGTTGCCGATTTTCTCCATCGCCTGAACGATGGCTTCGGCAGAACCCTGCACGTCCGCTTTCATCAGAATTGGCAACTCTGTGACGTTTTCGTCTTCCTTGGCTTTCTGCATCAGCTGCTCAAGGGTGGTTGCAGCACCGGCAGCGGCGCGCTTGTCCTTTGCGGCCTGTTCACGGTAGGCAGCGATTTCGCGCGCCTGCGCTTCGGTCTCGGTAACGTTCAGAACGTCACCCGCTTCGGGCGTGCCGTTCAGACCCAGAACCTCGACCGGAACCGAGGGGCCAGCCTCTTTGACGCGTTCGCCCTTGTCGTTGATCAGCGCACGGACTTTACCGTATTGCTCACCCACGACGAAGATATCACCCTGACGCAGAGTGCCGTTCTGAACCAGAACGGTAGCGACGGGTCCACGGCCCACATCCAACTGCGCTTCGATCACGGCACCCTGGGCTGCGCGGTCGGGATTGGCTTTCAGCTCCAAAATCTCGGATTGCAGCGCGATGGCTTCCAGCAGTTCGTCCAGACCCTGACCGGTGATGGCCGAGACTTCGACATCCTGAACCTCACCCGACATCTTTTCGACGATCACTTCGTGCTGCAGCAGATCGGTGCGCACCTTGTCCGGATTCGCATCTGGCTTGTCGACCTTGTTGATCGCAACGATCATCGGGACACCCGCCGCTTTTGCGTGGTTGATCGCCTCGATCGTCTGCGGCATCACCGCGTCATCCGCAGCAACAACCAAAACCACGATATCCGTGACCTGAGCGCCGCGGGACCTCATCGAAGTAAAGGCCGCGTGGCCCGGCGTATCCAGGAATGACAGTGTGGTGCCACCTTCGGTTTTCACCTGATAGGCGCCGATATGCTGGGTGATGCCACCGGCTTCGCCCGCCACAACGCGCGCGTCGCGGATTGCATCCAGTAGAGAGGTTTTACCGTGGTCGACGTGACCCATGATGGTGATGACTGGCGGACGTGGCTGCAGATCGTCTTCGCTGTCTTCGGCCTCTTTGATGACGTCTTCGACATCCGAATCAGAGACGCGAGTCACCTTGTGGCCAAACTCTTCGATGATCAGTTCTGCAGTATCAGCGTCGATGGTCTGGTTCTGCGTGACCATCATGCCCATCTGCATCAGTGACTTAACCACATCGGCCACGCGCTCAGCCATGCGGTTGGCCAATTCCGAAACCATGATGGCCTCAGGTAGCTGAACGTCACGAATGACCTTTTCCCGCTCGACCGTACCGCCCATTGCTTTCTGACGCGCGCGCTCTTGCTTGCGCTTCATGGCTGCCATCGAACGCTGGCGGTTGCCTTCGCCACCGGTCGCTTGACCAAGAGTCAGCTTGCCCGAACGGCGGTTGTCATCACGCCCCTTGCCGCGGTTGCCGCGCTGCTCACGCTCGCGATCCTGCTTGCGTGGCGTCGCCGCTGGCGCAGGTTTGCTGGCCGAGCTACGTGCGGCTTTTGACGCTTCAGGAGCCGGAGCCGCAGCTGCGCGCTTGGCGGCTTCTTCAGCCTCTTTGCGCTGACGTTCTTCCTCTTCGGCCTTGGCGCGAGCGCGTTCTTCAGCTTCGCGCTGCTCGCGTTCCTTGGCCTCTTGCTCGGCACGGCGACGGGCACGTTCCTCTTCACGTGCTTTTTCCTGCGCTTCGCGCTGTGCCGCTTCTTCGGTTTCGCGGGCCTTGGCAGCCTGCAATGCCTTCATACGGCGCGCCATTTCCGCATCGGAAATTCCAGCAGGACGACGCGACGGATCACCCGAGGGCGTTGCTCCACCGCTCGGCTTGCTGGCACCCGGCTTGGGGACCACCACGCGTTTGCGCTTGGTTTCCACCACGACATTCTTGGTACGTCCGTGGCTGAAACTCTGTTTCACATTTCCGGGGCGCGCCCCGCCACGAAGACCCAATGTCTTTTTGCCGTCATTATCGCTCATAAAGCTTCTTACCCTTCCGCGCGGCCCCTGCCGCCGTCATCCGTTTCGCGCAAGCCACGCAGGCGCTGCGCTTCCTCTACAACACGTTTGGCAAGACCGCCAGAGGCCAAGGCCGCATGAATCACCGTTTGGCGCCCAAATGCCTGTCCTAATTCATCTGCCGTCAACCAACCGATGTACTTTCCAAAGTGTGGCGTACTGAGTTTCGACTTGCCACGCCCCGATCCATCTGCGGCCTGAATCAGCACCTGTGCTTCTTCCCGGTCCAGCCAGGTCTTGACCTTTTCGTAGCCCGCAACCGCATCACCAGACTTGCGCGCCAGGCTCAACAGCTCGATCACCCGACGAGCGACCTGCTTTTCCACTTCGTCGATCAGGTCTTTAGGCACATTTACCTGCGCCTTGAACCCACGTGCGAACAGCTTCTTGCCCACGGCCTTGTCCAAAGCGGCGCGATCTGCCGCCACATAGACCCCGCGCCCCGGCAATTTTGCCGCGACATCCGGATAGACCTGCCCATCCGGTCCGGCGACAAAGCGGATCAGCCCGTATTTGGGCTGTACCTCGCCCGTGGCGATGCACTTCCGCTCTGGCCCATCGGACCGGTCTTTATGGACGCCACCGCGACCCATGTGCGCCACCCGAGGCCCTGAGATCAGGCCTCGGCCTCCTCTTCTACAACGTCGCCGTCTTCTTCGGCTTGCTCCAGCTCAGCCGGGTCAACCCAGCCCAGCATAATGCGCGCCGTCATCACCAAATCCTGCGCCTCTTCCAGCGTGACGCCGAAGGGCTCCAGAACACCGTCATCCTTGATGCGTTCGCCATCGACCGTGGTCCAGCCACCGGCCAGTTCCCAGTCAGCGCAGGTTGCGAAGTCTTCCAGCGTCTTCACATCGTCCTTGGCCAGCGCCTCTACCATCTGGGGTGTCAGGCCTTCGAATTCAATAAGGCTGTCCTCAACGCCCAGCGCTCGGGCCGCATCCAGCGCCGCCTTGGCCTGAGCCTCCAGGAATTCCCGCGCACGGGTCTGCAATTCCTGCGCGGTGCCTTCGTCAACACCGTCGATGACCAGCAGTTCTTCGATCTCGACATATGCAACCTCTTCAAGGTTGGTAAACCCTTCCGACACCAGCAGCTGTGCGAAGAATTCGTCCAGATCCAGTGTTTCCATGAACAGCTGGGTGCGAGCTTCGAATTCCTTCTGACGACGCGCCGATTCTTCGGCCTCGGTCATGATGTCGATGTCCAGATTGGTCAGCTGGCTGGCCAGACGCACGTTCTGACCACGACGACCAATGGCAAGGCTCAACTGCTCTTCCGGAACAACGACTTCGATCTTGCCGGCTTCTTCGTCCAGAACCACCTTGGAGACCTCAGCAGGCTGCAGCGCGTTCACCAGGAAGGTCGGCTGGTCTTCGTTCCACGGGATAATGTCGATCTTTTCGCCCTGCAGTTCGTTTACAACGGCCTGCACGCGGCTGCCGCGCATACCAACGCAGGCGCCCACAGGGTCAATCGAGCCATCATAGGAAATCACAGCGATCTTGGCGCGAGAGCCCGGGTCACGGGCCACGGCCTTGACCTCGATGATGCCATCATAGATTTCCGGCACTTCCATCTTGAACAGCTCGGCCATAAATTCCGGCGCGGTGCGCGACAGGAAGATTTGGTGGCCACGAACCTCGCGGCGGACCTCTTTGATGTAAGCACGCACGCGGTCATTCGGGCGATAGCTTTCACGACCGATCTTGTCATTGCGGCGTAGAACAGCCTCGGCACCGCCCAGATCGACGATGACATTGCCAAACTCTTCACGCTTGACCGCACCGTTGATGATTGTGCCCGCGCGATCCTTGAATTCTTCATACTGACGATCCCGCTCGGCTTCGCGGACCTTTTGCAGAATCACCTGCTTGGCGGATTGCGCTGCGATCCGGCCCATTTCCACCGGCGGCACTTCTTCGACAAAGACGTCACCGACCTCAGGGTTTTCCATGTATTGCTTGGCCTGTTCGACGGTGAACTCGGCCTGATAGTTCTCAAGCTCTTCGTCCTCGACCACGGTGCGGACGCGGGTAAAGGTCGCCTTGCCGGTCTTGCGGTCGATGGACACGCGGATGTCCATTTCCGCGCCGTAGCGGCTTTTGGCGGCACGGGCGAGCGATTCCTCCATCGCTTCTACAACCAGACCGGGGTCGATCATCTTTTCGCGGGCCACGGCCTCGGCGGTCTGCAGCAGCTCCAGCTGGTTGGCTGAGGTGATTGCCATCAGTTCGTCTCCTCTTCGGACCCTTCGGTCTCAATCTCGTCGAAAGCGTTTTCGTTCAGGGCACCGGCGTCTTTGCGCTGGCGCAGCATTTCCTTAATCAGGTCATCGGTCAGGACCAGCTTGGCATCGCTCAGCCAGTCGAATTGCAGACCGATGGTGATGGTCTCAGATCCTTCGGGGATGTTGATCAGAACCTCATCCCCTTCGATCCCGGCCAATTCGCCCTTGAACCGGCGGCGACCGTCAATCAGTTCGGTGGTCTCGATCTTGGCCTCGTACCCCTCGAACGTCTCGAAATCCTTGAGACGGGTCAGAGGGCGGTCGATGCCCGGGCTGGACACTTCCAGCGTATAGGCGTCCAAAATCGGGTCCTCGACATCCAGTGTGGCGCTGACCGCATTGGAAATCTCGGCGCAATCATCTACCTCGATACCGCCATTGGGCTTGTCCGCCATGATCTGCATCGTAGTGGTCTTGCCGCTCATCAGGCGGATGCGTACCAGCTCATACCCCAGATCCTCGATCACCGGGGTGATGATCTCGGCCAGTCGCCTATCGATGGCTGCTTTGGCTATCAGGTCGTTTGTCATCAGGTTCTCTACCCTTCGAACGGGCACAAAAAAACGGGCGCGCGGCCCGTCGAATTTTCCGGTGGAGCCTTGAACCAGAAGTCCAACGCGCCGCTGTTGCAACTGCATATACGCAGGAGTTTCCGAGTCTGCAACCCCCGGCGAAAATCGTGATCGAATTTACACCAGCCACCACCGTTCGGCGATGCGCCCATCATCCAGCGAAGCTTTGCCGATCTGCCTGGGCATCCCGACATGCGACGCAATAGCCAACGACAAATCCTTGTCATTCGGGAAAAATCGCAGGCCGCGTTTGTCGCGCAGCTGATCGCCCGCTGGCAGGGCTGCTATATCAACATATCCATCGCGCAACGCCTCGGCCCGGACCTGTGCGTCAGGGATCACAATAACCTCGATCTTATCGGCCCACCCAGCGGTATTGCCCTTGTAGTGATCAGCCACTTTCCGCCCCAGAAAATTCCGATCATCCTCGGCTCTTTCAACCCGGTAGCAGCCAGTGCCATTGGCCAGTTTCAATGGCGTCACACCCGAACCGTTCCGCGCGATAACAAACCTTGTGTCTGCCAACTGGAACGGCAACCCCGTATTGGGCGTAGCAAGCTCAACGCGCATTGCAGATGCAGACAAAGCCTCTGCCCGCCCAAACTCGGCCAACACCGGTACAACATCCGATATATCCAGGTCAGACCCATCGTGGAATTGAACCTCCTCGCGCAGGCTGAACGTCCAGACACAGGCATCCGCATCGGTTTTCCAAGCGGTCGCCAGCTCGGGCCGTAGCGACCCGTCGGGCGCGATCTCGGTCAGGGTATCGAATACAGCACCACGGGCGACCTGTTCCAGGCTGTCATCGCGCGGCACGGCCAAACGCAGGGTCCCGCCCGCTTTGGGTGTATCCGCCAAAGACGCACCCGTAGCCGCGAGCAATGCAGCCGCAGCACCCGAAGCGAACAAAGCACGACGGTCCATCCGGGTCATGCCCAGCCCTCCGCCACACGGTCCATGATGCGCACAAGCTCGGCGCTGATACCGGGCTCGGACAAGGCATGTCCGGCCTGTCGTACCATCTTCAACTCAGCATTCGGCCAGCGTTCCGACAGGTCCCACGCCGCTTGCGGCGGACAGATCATATCGTATCGCCCCTGAACGATATGGCCGGGGATGTGCGCGATCCGGTCCATCTGATCCAGAATCTGCCCGTCCTTTTCCAAAAAAGCGTTGTTGGTGAAATAGTGATTTTCGAGCCGCGCGAAGGCACGTGCATATTCGCCGGGGCTTTCGCCTACCACACCGTTGGAATGGATCGAAGCCAAAGCGTTCTCCCAAGCCGACCATGCCTTTGCATACAGGATTTCGGTTGCCCGATCGCCCGAGAACAGGCGCTTGTTATAGGCTTTGATCGTATCCGAAAGCTCATCTTCGGCCAGCAGAGAGGTGAACTTGGCCCAAGGTTCGGGCCAGAACTTGCCTGCACCGCCGCCATAGAACCAATCCAGCTCGGATTGGGTCGCCAGAAACACACCACGCAACACCAAACGGCTCACCCGATCCGGATGGGCCTGCGCATAGATCAGCGCCAAGGTCGCGCCCCAGCTGCCACCAAACACCGTCCATTCCTCGATATCCAGCAGCGACCGCAGGCGTTCAATATCTTCAACCAGATGCCAGGTCGTATTGTTCTCGACCGAGGCATGGGGCCGCGATTTCCCGCATCCGCGCTGATCAAACAGAATCACCCGGAACACGCGGGGATCAAAATAGCGCCGCATCGCAGGGCTGCAGCCACCACCCGGGCCGCCATGCAGAACCACCACGGGTAAGCCGTCGGGATTACCGCATTGTTCCATATAAATCTGGTGCCCATCGCCCACGCTGACCAACCGCTGATCGAACGGGTCGATCGGCGGGTACAAATATTGCACTGCGCGCTTTTGGTCCGGGTACTTGTCCATTATGGCCCTATATAGTCCTCAAGACGTAAAAGAGCATACGGAGACAGGAATGCAAGCGCATCCGAACACGGTAGACCCATCCGAGATCGCAAAATTCGAGGCGATGGCGGCGGAATGGTGGGATCCGAACGGAAAATTCAAGCCATTGCATATGCTGAACCCCTGTCGTCTGGACTATATCACACAGCAGATCGCCGGGGAATTTGACCGTGATCTGAAGGCTGCGAAACCGTTCGAAGGCCTGCGCCTGCTGGATATCGGCTGCGGCGGAGGTTTGCTAAGCGAACCGATGGCTCGCCTTGGTGCGACGGTCGTGGGCGCAGATGCCGCCGAGCGCAACCTGCCCGTCGCCCGCATACACGCCGAGCAATCGGGGCTGGAGATCGACTATCGCCACACCACCGCCGAGGACATGGCCGCCGCAGGCGAACAGTTCGACGTTGTGCTGAACATGGAAGTCGTCGAACACGTGGCCGACCCACAATCCTACCTAACCGCCACGCAGCAACTGCTGAAACCCGGCGGGCTTCAGGTGTGCTCCACCATTAACCGCAACCCAAAATCCTATGCGATGGCCATCTTCGGGGCCGAGGTCGTCATGCGCTGGCTGCCACGCGGCACGCACGAATGGAACAAGTTCATCACTCCTGACGAGCTGTTCGACCTGCTGCGCCAGGCCGGACTGGAACCGGTGGACCGCAAGGGGTTCGTGTTCAATCCAATCCTCTGGAGCTGGTCGATCTCGGACCGGGATCTAAGCGTGAATTATGTGACGGCGAGTGTGAAGCCGAGGTAGGATGGGTTTTCAACCCATCTTACCTGTGGTTTCCCGGATTTGATGATGGTTTAGAAACCCATCCTGCGCTTGCTTATCAATGCAATGCGGTGACTACCAAAGGCGAAAGACCGGCTTTCAGGGAATAAGGTTTGAGTATTTGAGGAAAGGTTTTTTATGTTTCGATTTGCAAACTATGCACTGCTACGATCAATACTGTTTGGTGTAGCAGTTTCTGTTTTTTCCTTATTCAATTCTACGTCGGCTTGGGCACAAGTACCCGAAAAAACGAAAGGTTTGGTAGCACATAAGTATGAAGGGGTTCCCCTAGCTGGTCATATAGATGATCCGAGAGTCGCCAAGATGGCCGTGGAGATTCTAACTCGATACTTGGCTTCGAATTCGGAAAAAGATGACACAAAAACGGCAAGTCTTCTGTCCACCTTTATCCATCCTGAGATAGTTTCTAATGGTAGGTTTGTGAATCCAAGTGGAGTGGAGCTGCCGGAGGCAACGTTAGAACTATTGGCACCGCACAAATTCTTGGACGAGGAGTGCAACGTCCTGAGAATGTACTCTGAGACCAAGGAAGAAGAAGGTGAGTATCTCGTATTTCTGGTTTATGGTGGCGAAACCGAGGATTTGAAGGAAATAGAATCCTGTCTTCTGCTTGCGGCGGCAGTTGCAGCCGGAGTTTATTCGGACGATTTTCCAGATGCGCAGAATAGCGATAAGAGGCTGTTCTTAGATGCAGCGATCTTGGGAAACTGACAGAACTACAGGCTGGAGTTCAAAGGCATATTTAGCGGCGAAAATCGCAATGTTCTCCAAGCCAAATAACGTAAGGTGCCCCGGCCCCCTACTCCCCCTCCAACTGCAACCGCAAATCTCGTAGCACCGGCAGTGTGCTGCGGACACGCTCCAACCCCAGCTCTCCGACCACACGGTTGATCAACGGGGCGATCGACGCGATCGCCTGATCGCGCGCGCGGCGGCCGGCGGGGCTGATGGCCACCATCTTGCGCCGTGCATCGTCCCAGTCAGGGCGGATGTGGATGTATCCGGCCCATTCCAACTTGGCCAAAGTGTTGGTCATTGCCCCTCGGGTCACGTGGAAGGTATTGGCCAGCTGTGCCGGGCTACGCTCATCCCCGACAAACACCAGATGGTTCAACACCGAGAAATGCGAGATTTCCATGCCCTTGGGCAGCACACGGCTGAGCCGGTTGCGCAATAACTGATCTGCGGTCAGGATCTCGCTGAACAGCGTGACCGCAAGGGCATTTGTCTCGTCTGTCATGGTCCGGTCTGGATCAGGGTCCGTCGAAAGGGCGGCGGTGCGTCAGCGAAGGTACACGCCGGCGCGCCTCTGTCACAGAACTATCATCCAAATCGAAAAAGTGAATGCCCGGATTGGTGCCTGCGTCGATGACGACCTCTCCCCACGGGGCCACGACCATGCTGTGGCCATGGGTATGACGGGTCTTTCCCCGCGTGGTGGGATGTGCACCCGTTTGCGCCGGGGCAAGTACCCAACAGCCGGTTTCAATCGCCCGCGCCCGCAACAGCGATTCCCAATGTGCAGCCCCGGTGACAGGAGAAAACGCCGCTGGAACCGTCAGAATACGAGCTCCAGCCTGCGCAAGGGCGGCATGCAGATGGGGAAATCGAATGTCGTAGCAGATGGTCAGGCCGATCTTGCCGAAATCAGTCTCGGCAACCACCGCTTGTTCGCCCGGGCGGTAGTTTTTCGATTCGCGGAACGTCTCGGTTTCGGTGACCTGCACATCGAACATGTGGATCTTGTCATACCACGCAACGATCTGACCCTGCGGGTTGATCATGAAGCTGCGGTTCGCAAAACGGCCATCCGGGTCGTGGGTCTTGATCCCCAGCGACCCGATCAGCAGCCAAACGCCCAACTCGGCCGCCTGCGCCCGTAGACCGGCCAGCGTGATATCGTCTTCCTCATGCTGCAACACCTCGCGCTGCCGCGTGGTGCTGTTAGAAACGCAATTCGTGACCTCGGGGGTCAGGATGAACTGCGCGCCCTCAGCGGCGGCCTCGGCCATCATGTTGCGAACCATCTCCAGATTCGCGGCCGGGTCGTCCGATGAGGTGATTTGCAGCAGAGCGGTTTTCATCAGGCCGCCAAAAGACGATCCAGCTTGCCCTGACGGTCCAGCTCATACAGGTCATCGCAGCCGCCCACGTGGTCAGGGCCGATGAAAATCTGGGGCACAGTGCGCTTACCGCCCGCGCGCTGAATCATTTCGGGCTTGCGCTTGGGGTGCAGCAGCACGTCGATTTCTTTGAATTCAACGCCTTTTTGCTTCAGCAGACGCTTTGCAGCATGGCAAAAGCCACAAAGCGGCGATGTATAAATTTCAACCGGTTTCATGTTTCCGTCCCTTCGGGTTTCACTCAATCTTGGGCGAAATAGGCATCCTTGGCAACGCGTGCCAGCACCAACACGGAAATATGATTTGCCCCGGCGTCGCGGCACGCCTGCGTACACGCCGCCAGCGTCGCACCGGATGTCATCACATCATCGACCAGCAGGATGTCGCGCCCCGAGATCCGTTGCCGTCGCTTGGGATGCGGAGCGATCACATCTGCCAGAATCTCAGCCCGTTGCGCAGCGGTTTTGCCGTCCAGCACCGGAGTGCGCTTGCGCCGCACCAACAGGTCGGGGCAGACTTTTGACCCGGTTTCAGCGGCCAAATGCTGGGCCAGAAGCGCGGATTGATTGTAACGCCTCTTCATCAAGCGGGACCAGTGCAGCGGGACCGGAGCGATAAGCATGCCGGGCCGGATCAACTCGCGCCCGGCCAGCGCCATCCAGAGCGCGGCGGGTCGCGCGAGTTCAGGCCTGTCCCCGTGCTTGAGCGCCAGGATCAGGGACTTAGCCCGCCCCTCATACATCAAGGCGGCCCGACCATCTTGCCAGGGGCGCGGTGTTTTCAGGCAATCATCGCATTCGATCCGATGATCATCGTCCTCACCCGGTACAGGCACACCGCAACTGTCGCAAACCGTCCCACCAATAAATGGTGTGTCGCGCCAGCACTCTCCGCAAAGACCAAAATCCGAGTCGGTCAGGGCGCCGCAGCTCAGGCATCTGGGCGGGTAGATCAGTTGCAACGCGGTTTGCACGCGCCGCCAAATGCGATACCTGCGGGGTATGAAACTGCCTGCGTCCAATGCGCCCTCGATTTTTGACCGTCCAACCCTGTTGCGCCGCCGCGCACGGGTTCAGGATAGTGCCCTGTTCCTGCATCGCGCCGCCGTGGACGAAGTACAGGATCGGCTGAGCATGGTTAACAGAACATTTACGGCGCCTGCGATTGTGACGCCGTTTGCGCATATCTGGCAGGATGTATTGCCGGGTGCCCAGATCGTCACAGATGACGACACGCTTGCCCTGAGCCAAGGCGCGCATGATCTTGTCGTGCATGCGATGGCTTTGCATTGGGCCAATGATCCGGTTGGGCAACTGATCCAATGCCACCGCGCCTTGCGCCCCGATGGCTTGTTGCTGAGTGTGTGTCTGGGCGGCGAAACCCTGCATCAACTACGCGCGGCGCTTGGACAGGCCGAGATTGAAGTGACAGGTGGGCTTAGCCCCCGGATCGCCCCCATGGCAGAGCTTAGGGACCTGGGCGCACTGCTTCAGCGTGCTGGATTAGCTTTGCCTGTTGCGGATGCGGTGCCTCTGACGGCCGAGTATCACGATCTGACCCATCTGATGCATGATCTGCGCGCGATGGGGGAAACGAACGTGCTGGCGGACCGGCTTAAATCACCTACGCGCAGGCAGGTATTCGCACGTGCGCAAGAGATTTATGCCAGGCATTTCAGCACCGGCACAGGCCGCTTGCCTGCGACCTTCGAAATGATTTGCCTGACCGGTTGGTCACCTGACGACAGCCAGCCCAAACCGCTGCGCCCGGGATCTGCCCAAATGCGCCTTGCTGACGCGCTGAACACTAATGAGGGCAAACTGTCCGATTGACGATTGGGTTTTTCCCTTTATCTCAGGCCAGAATGCAAAAACTCAGGAAGACCCAAATGTTCGATGCAATTCGCCCTGCGCATGCTCCAGCCGATCACCCCAAAGTCAAAATGGGGCGCGTGGGTATCTTGCTCGCCAACCTGGGTACGCCGGATGACTACAGCTACTGGCCAATGCGACGCTATCTGAACGAGTTTCTGTCGGATCAACGTGTAATCGACTATCCCAAATGGAAGTGGCAACCGATCTTGCAGGGCATCATCCTGACCAAACGCCCTTTCAGTTCGGGCGAGGCGTATAAGTCGATCTGGAACCACGACAAGGGCGAAAGCCCGTTGATGACGATCACCAAGGATCAAACCGCCAAGCTGCGCGATGCGATGCAGACACGCTATGGGGATCAGGTGATGGTCGATTTCTGCATGCGCTATGGCAACCCGTCGACCAAATCCAAGGTACGCCAGATGGTGGCAGAGGGCTGCGATCGCATCCTGTTTTTTCCGCTTTATCCGCATTATGCCGGGGCAACGACAGCCACTGCCAATGATCAGTTCTTTCGCGCGCTGATGGAGGAGGCCTGGCAACCGGCCAGCCGAACCGTTCCCGCCTATTACGACGAGCCCGCCTATATCGAGGCGCTGGCGCAATCGGTCGAGCAAGCCTATGCCGCCATGGACGCCAAGCCGGATACACTTGTCTGTTCCTATCACGGGATGCCCGAGCGCTATCTGCAACAGGGCGATCCTTATCACTGCCAGTGCGTCAAGACATCCAGGCTGCTGAAAGAACGCCTTGGCTGGTCGGATGATCAGATTGTGTCCACTTTCCAGTCCCGGTTCGGGCCCGAGGAATGGTTGAAGCCCTATACAGTGGATCACGTGGCTGATCTGGCGCGTCAGGGCAAAAAGAACATCGCCGTGATCGCCCCGGCCTTTTCCGCCGATTGCATCGAAACGCTGGAAGAGATCAACGAAGAGATCAAGGAAAGCTTCGAAGAGGCGGGCGGTGAAAGCTTCACCTACATTCCCTGCCTCAATGATGACGATTCGCACATTTCAGCGCTGGGCAAGATTATCGAAGACAATCTGAGCGGTTGGCTGGACTAGTCAGCCCCACCTTTCAGGCATGAAAAAAGGCGGTGGAGCGATCCACCGCCTTTTCTCTGGATAAAGCTCGTAAGCTTAGCCAGCTGCAACAGCTGCGGCCACAACGACCAGCAGGATCAGCGGCAGCAGGATGCCCTGCGAAGAACCCTGAGTTTCTTCAACAACAACAGGTGCTTCAACAACCGGCTCTTCCAGGTTGCCCGCATATGCGGTCGAAGCAGCAGCAGTCAGAGCAGCGGCGAGAACGAGTTTTTTCATATTAACCTCCAGAATTTGCGCGATTCCAATTCTTTGGAACGCGCATCTAAGACTTACCTCGTGGTTTTTTTCTAATCAGCAAAGCGGTTGGAATGCAATTGCAACTTGAACGCTAAGCCACCAGCTGCGCGAAAATGTCGTCAAATTAGCAACACTTGCGTGCCGACCTTGGCCATCGAAAACAGTTCGGCAATGTCTTCGTTGAACAGACCGATGCAGCCGTTCGACGATTTCCGGCCAATTTTGCGCGTGTCATGCGTTCCGTGGATGCGATAGTACTTCCACCCCAGATATAAAGCATGTGTTCCCAATGGGTTATCTGGTCCGGGCGGGATATAGTCAGGCCATTCAGGATTCCGCTTCTTCATCGAAGGGGTCGGTGCCCAGCTTGGACCCTCGACCTTGCGAATGACGCTGGTACGGCCACGGCGGGTCATTTCTTCGGTCAAAGGCACCGATGACGGGTAGAGTTTGTACACAGTTTGGTCATCTGACCAATAATGCAGCGCTCGCGACACAGTATCGACCAGAATGGCCCCGTTTCTGGTGTTCGAGAAGTAAGGCTGCCAGTCCAGCGCCCGGAATCCCGAGACATTGCGGCGAACCGCGGCTTCGGGCTCGGGCGCGGGGCGCAACGGATCGCCAGGGATGTATTGCGCCAGCGCCGGGCTTGCTACCATGGCAGCCGCGCCAGACAGGAAACCCCGGCGGGTCTGAGAGGAAATGCGTTTCTTGACCATGAGTGCGGTCCTTTGCGAGGGCGAGTTCTGAAATTTTGGGCATTCTATTGCCAGAATGCTTCAGTCGCAAATCAAACCGGCAGAATCATGCGGCCCTGTGACATTGGGAGTTTGCCCCGCACTGTCTGGCGCGGTATGCCCGTTAACGACACAAACATCAGGTCGATCATGACGCGTATCGTTTCTTTACTCTTGCTTTGCTTTGTCGCGCTGGCGGCATGTACCACCCCACAGTCCACAACTCTGGGTGCCGATGGCCGCCCCTTGCCCACGGTATATAAAATTCGCGGCAACCCCGAAAAGCTGCAATTCCGGATGCTGGATTCGGTCAACGCGCTGCGCCAGGCTCAAGGGTTACAGGCCGTTCAGCTGAACGCACAGCTGAATGCGGCTGCGGCGACCCACTCTAAGGATATGGCTCGGCAGAATCGCCCTTGGCACTTTGGGTCGGATGGCTCATCACCCATCGACCGCGCCGCTCGGGTTGGATATTTCGGGACGTTCCTGGGCGAAGCGATCTCGGAAACCTACGAAACCGAAACCGAAACCCTTGCTGCCTGGATGCAGGAATCCGGCCCACGCGCGGTGATCATGGACCCCAAGGCGACCCAGATGGGTTTTGCCTGGCATCAGGAAAATGGCGGGAAAATCTGGTGGACGCTGGAAATGGGTACCGGCGGCTGATCCGCGAATACCATAAACAAGAAAAGCCCCCGAATTTCGGGGGCTTCATATTTTCATCAGGTCTTTAAGCAGCTTGCATCGACTGTGCTTCGGTCAAAATAGCATAAAGCTTGACCGGATCAGGGTTGGCGCGCAGCTTTGCACAGACCGAACTGTCACGCAGCGTACGCGACACAAGGGCCAACGCCTTCAGATGATCTGCGCCCGCCTCTTCGGGGGCGAACAAGGAAAAGGCGATGTCCACCGGTTGACGATCAACCGATCCAAAATCGATTGGTTTTTCCAGCATTACAAATACGCCGGATACGCCAGCTATATCGGGCAGGCGCGCATGCGGCAAAGCCACGCCATGGCCAACACCTGTTGGGCCAAGGCTTTCACGCTCCAGCAGGCAATCAACGATTGACTGGGCCTCAAGACCCAGCGTTGCCGAGGCGACCTCACCGATTTCCTGAAACAGCCGCTTCTTGCTGGAAGCTGCTGACAAAACACGTACTGCTTCGGGCTTCAGAATGCTCGAAAGCTCCATGATCATGCTCCGTAGCGGGCCCGGCAAATGCGGGGCCCCGCCTTTTCAATCTTGCCTGTTAAGGATCGATCCAGCCGATGTTACCGTCGTCCCGACGATACACGACATTCAATCCATCCTTGTTTTCATTTCTGAACACCAGCACCGGGGCGCCAGCAAGTTCCATTTGCATAACGGCCTCACCGACGCTGAGCGATGGGATCTTTGTTTCCATCTCAGCCACAATCATGGGCTGCAGCGATTCGGGTTCATCTGCCGTGTCCGATTCGTCAGAGGCGAGGATATAAGAGGACGCTCCAAAGAGTTCAACCGGCTCGGACCGATCTTTGTGATGGTCTTTCAGACGGCGCTTATAACGGCGCAATTGTGTTTCCATCTTGTCGCAGCACCCCTCGAACGCTGCGTAGATCTCGGTCGCATGGGCTTTGGCCTGCGCCGTCAGGCCCGTCGACAAGTGGACAGTGGTTTCGCAAACATATTCATGCGCTGAACGGGAAAAGACGACGTTGGCGTCAGTTGGACGCTGGGCATATTTGCCAACGACCTCGCCCAGCTCGGTCTGCACGTGGTTTTGCAGGGCCGCGCCGATGTCGATCTGTTTTCCGCTGATTTGGTAACGCATGTGATCTCCTTCACAATTCACACCCATTTTGACGTTGCGTCGCGCAACGTACTTGTTTTTATCGGGTGGGGGGTATCGACATTCTGATCGGTTGCTGTTGACCCGACCCTTCGGGGAAGGGACATCGAGATCCAGTCTGGAACCGAATAAATGCCATGGCCCAATTGAGCCAAGAGGCGGCGGAAGAGTCAATCAAAACAAGAGCGTATATACGCGATTTCCGCCATGCGCCCGGCGCATTTCCGCGCAAGCCTATGAAATTCGGAAGTTTTCGCCCAGATAGACGCGGCGCACGTTTTCGTTTTCCACCACTTCACCCGGCGTGCCGGACATCAGAACCTGACCGTCATGCAGGATATAGGCGCGATCAACGATTTCCAGTGTTTCACGGACGTTGTGATCGGTGATCAAAACCCCAATCCCTCGCTTTTTCAAATCCGCGACCAGATGGCGAATATCGCCCACACTGATCGGGTCCACACCTGCAAAGGGTTCGTCCAACAGCAGATACTTCGGATCAGCCGCCAGACAGCGCGCGATCTCAACCCGGCGCCGCTCGCCGCCGGACAAGGCCAGCGCTGGCGCACGGCGCAGATGTTCGATGGAAAAATCTGAAAGCAGTTCTTCCAGCCGCTCTTTGCGGCGGTGCGCATGGTTGACAGTGATATCGAGAACCGAGGCGATGTTGTCCTCGACACTCATGCCGCGGAAAATCGACATCTCTTGCGGCAGATATCCGATCCCCATCCGGGCACGACGATACATCGGCAATGTGGTCACATTCTGACCGTCAATCGTCACTGTGCCTGCTTCGGGAAAGACCAGCCCGGCCACAGAATAGAATGTCGTGGTTTTGCCTGACCCATTTGGGCCCAACAATGCGACAACTTCGGACCGGTCAAGCGTCATCGACACATCGCGAATTACGGTTTTCTTCCGGTAGGACTTGCGCAGCTTTTCAATCCGAAGCCCGGAATTGCCTTCGGCGACGGACAGTTGGGGACGCGCCATCAGTTGTTCCCCTGCTGCAGGATCGTTTTGACCCGGCCGGTCATGGTTGCAGTGCCTGTGGTCAGGTTTGCATTCATCTGATCGCCACTGATCACGCTGGGGCCCTGGGTCAGCAACACATTGCCCCGCATTACGATCACACCGCTGTCGATAGTGTATTCGGCCCAATCGCCTTCGGCAGCGTCAGGCGGGCTGACCAAAACCACGTTCTCGGTCGCTTCCAGCCGATCAATGGCGGATCGTTCCTGATTGTAGATCACCAGAACACGCTCGGCCGTCAGCCGCATTTCACCCTGCACGACAACCACATTGCCGACAAACTCGGCGGTACCGTCCTGTTGGTTCACATTCAGAGTTTCCGAGGTCACCTCGACGGGCAGGGTCGGGTCCGCGCGCGTGGCCCCAAAAGCCACCTGCGCCTGCTGCGCAACTGCAGAAACAGCACCTGTTACAAGCGCTAAACTCAAAAGGGCGAAACGAAAATCAAACACAGGTTATCTTTCTGCTTTCTGAGGCTCATACACCAGCTTCACGCCGTCTGTAAAAAGAATATGGACCGGGCCGTCCTTTTTTTCTGCCCCGAAGGTCATGCGGCCCGCCGAAAAATCACCGATGGGGCCGGTTCCGTTCACGTGGCCAGGCGTATCGCCCCGGATTTCATCCAATGCGGTGTTTAGCAAATCGGTGGTGACTTCGATCCCATCTGCCGTCATGATCACCACATCACCCACAAAGGTCGCTGTGCCTTTATCGGGGCGGATCATTCCTGAATTCGAATCCAGCGTGATTGCGCCGCCGCTTAACAACCCAAACCGGCCACGAAACTCTGAGGCTGTCGGCACTGACCCTTCGGTGCCTTGCGTTGCCTTTGTAGCGCCGATCTGCACGTCTTCGCCCTTGCGGGTAGTACCGCGATAATCTGGTTGCGTGACCACTTGTTCGGCCAGACGCGCATCGATGTCCTGCTGCGTAAACGGACCCGAGACATTGGTTTCGATGCTGCGCGACAGAAGGAATACGGTGGACAGCATCAAAATCGCCGCAAGCGGCAACAGAACCTTCAGGAACTGTACCATGCGGGAATAGCGGTCCACCTCAGCCTCTCCTTAACCCAGACCGACGCGCAGACAGTCGTGAATATGCAGCAGCCCCTGCGCCTGCCCATCTGCGTCAGGATCAACCACGAAAAGTGAGGTGATTTTGCGGTCATTCATGATGGCCACCGCTTCTTCAGCCAAGGCATTGGGCGCGATCGTCATCGGGTCGCGGGTCATCACCTCTCGGGTGGATTTCTCCAGCAAACCATCCATGTTCCGACGCAAGTCACCATCCGTGACGATGCCCAACAGGCGGCCAGCCTCGTCAGTGACCCCCACAACACCAAAGCTTTTTTGGCTCATGACAAGCAGGGCATCACTCATCGGAGTATCTGAGGTCACAACCGGCATATCCGTATGCATTAAGTCCCGCACCTTGCTCAGCTGCGCGCCCAGCTTGCCGCCGGGATGAAAGTCGCGAAAGTTCTCGGGCTTGAAATCCCGGTACTTCATCAACGCAATCGCCAGCGCATCGCCCATGGCCAGGGTCAATGTCGTCGAGATCGAAGGCACCATACCGAACCCGCAGGCCTCACCCATTGACGGGATCAGCAAATGCACATCCGCCTGTTTCATCAATGAGCTCTCAGGCTTGCTGGACAGACCAATCAGTGGAATGCCAAACCGACGGGTAAAGGCCAACAGGTTGGCCAATTCCGGCGCTTCGCCAGAGTTGGAGATCGCCAGAACCACATCGCCTTTCGACACCATGCCCAGATCGCCATGGCTCGCCTCAGCTGGATGCACGAAATAGGCAGGCGTGCCCGTGCTGGCCAGAGTTGCTGCGATCTTGTGACCGATATGTCCGGATTTACCGATCCCGCTGACAATCAGACGGCCCGTGGCCTTTAGGATCATCTGGATCGCTTCGGCAAAATGCGCGTCCAGACTGTCGGCCAGCACATCCAGCGCGCGGGCCTCGTCGGTGACAACCTGGCGGGCTGTCTTCAGGAATGCTTCGGTATCGGTCATGAGTGCGCAAAAATATCCGTTTCGGGCCAACCTGCGAGGTCAAGTTTCGCACGCATCGGAAGGAAATCAAAACAGGCCTGCGCCATCTCGGTCCGACCTTCGCGGGCCAGACGCCCGTCCAAAGCGTCGCGCAGTTGATGCAGATACAGAACGTCGGACGCGGCATAATCCAACTGCGCCTCGGTCAGGGTTTCCGCGCCCCAATCGCTCATCTGCTGTTGTTTCGAGATGTCTACGCCGATCAGCTCCTGACAGAGGTTCTTGAGCCCATGACGGTCGGTATAGGTGCGCACCAGACGGCTGGCGATTTTGGTGCAGTAGACCGGAGCCGCCAGCGCCCCAAACGCATGATACATCGCCGCGATATCGAACCGGCCAAAGTGGAACAGTTTCAACACATTGGGATTTTCCAGCATAGCGCACAGGTTCGGGGCCTCGGTCTGCCCCTTTTCAACTTGAATGATATGGCTGTTGCCGTCCCCTCCGGACATCTGAATCACACACAGGCGATCCCGATGTGGGTTCAACCCCATGGTTTCACAGTCGATGGCCACGACAGGCCCCAGGTCCAGCCCGTCTGGCAGGTCGTTGTTGTACAGATGGTTCGCCACGGATTTGTCCTTTGTGCGGTCTCGCACCCCGAGATAGGCGGTTTGGTCGTCAAACTCAACGCCGTCCGGCTTGTAAGGTCAAAGCGTCTTGTTATCCGCCTAAATTGTTGGATAGTGGCACATAATAGCCAATATCCCCGGTGGTCGTATCCTGTCCGAACACGATAGTGGCCATTGACGCTCGCATTCCTTACGGAGCATGTCTGACCTATGCTCAGCGTTCTGCACGACCGAACCTATCGCCATCTGCTGGCGGCGCAGGTCGTTGCCCTGACGGGAACGGGGTTGGCAACAATAGCGCTTGGCCTTCTGGCCTATGATCTGGCGGGCGAGGCCGCGGGGCTTGTGCTGGGCACGGCACTGACCATCAAGATGATCGCTTATGTGACCATCGCCCCGCTTGCGGCAGCCTTTGCCGAACAGCTTGACCGGCGCAAACTGCTAGTGGTTCTCGACCTTGTTCGCGCAGCTGTTGCCCTCTGCCTGCCCTTTGTCACGGATATCTGGCAGGTCTTTGTCCTGATCTTTGTGCTGCAATCCGCCTCGGCAGGGTTCACCCCGGCTTTTCAGGCCACAATCCCCGATGTCCTGACGGATGAGCACGACTATACCCGCGCTCTGTCTCTGTCGCGCCTGGCTTATGACCTTGAAAGCCTGCTGAGCCCGATGTTGGCGGCGCTATTGCTGCTGTTTGTCAGCTTCAACACTCTGTTTTTAGGCACAAGCCTTGGCTTTATCGCCTCGGCCCTTCTGGTGGTCTCGGTCATCCTGCCATCGCCCAGGCCGTCGGGGCGCAAAGGTATTTATGATCGGACCACACGTGGCATCCGCCTCTATCTGGCGACACCCCGCCTGCGCGGTCTGCTGGCGCTCAGTTGGTGCGCTGCGGCGATCAGTTCGATGGTCATCGTGAATACGGTGGTCCTGGTGCGATCCGATCTGGGCCTGTCGGAAAGTGCCGTGGCCATTGCGCTAGCAGGATTCGGCGGAGGATCGATGATCGCAGCGTTTCTGTTACCGCCCTTGTTGGATCGGGTGCCGGATCGACGGGTCATGTTGACTGGCGCCACAATTGGCACGACCACGATGGTGCTTGCAGCTTTTGTATCAAGCTCCACAATCGTGACGCTGCCCATGCTGACCGGGCTTTGGGCGCTGGCCGGGTTAGGGTATTCCATGTCCATGACGCCCTCAGGCCGTTTGCTGACCCGATCGGCCAGTCCCGAGGATCGCCCCGCCACCTTCGCCGCCCAATTCACGCTATCGCACGCCTGTTGGCTGGTTCTGTACCCGCTAGCTGGTTGGCTGATGACTCGGTTTGGGGCAACAATCGCTCTGGCTGGCATGGCCAGCGCTGCCAGTCTTGGCCTGGTCATCGCCCTGTCGATCTGGCCACGCTCCGAACGTCCCCAGGCGACGCAGAAGCCTTGAGCCACCGTGCCAACCTGCTTTACACCAGTGTGACCCCATGCCGGAGATCTCATGGATCAGATTGACCGCCGCATCATCGCGGCCCTTCAACACAACGCCCGTGACACAACCACGACCATCGCAGCAAAGCTGGGCTTAGCCCGCACCACAGTGCACGAGCGGATTAAACGCATGGAAGAACGCGGCGTGATTGCGGGCTATTCCGTTGTTCTGAACACTGCCGATGACGCGCCTCGGGTGCAGGTGATTGTACTGCTTGAGGTGCAGCAAAAGGAAACCACCCGTATCATCAAACGGCTGGAAACCTATCCTGAGGTCAAGCGCTGCCTATCCATCAATGGCGAGTTTGACTTGCTGCTCTCTGCCGAGGCCCCCCGGATCGAAGATCTAGATATTCTGGTTGATGATCTGGCCAAAATCCCCGGCGTATTGCGCACCAATACCAGCGTGGTGTTCGGTCGGCGCATCGACCGGAAATGAGCGCTCGATAACCGGCTGTAAACCAATGCTTGGCTAGCTTGGCCGGGACAGATCAGAATCCCGGACCGGCAGAATGCCAACGCGCTTGTTTTTGTTTTCCCTTCTATTCTCGCAGGTGCTGACCGCACAGGCGGGTTTTGCCCTGCCCGATGCGCGCACCGGCGATATCTGCGATCAGGCGGCACGTAGGGCGTCAGTGACTGAAGATGTGCCGCTGGAGGTGCTGCGCGCGATCACGCGAGTTGAAACCGGTCGCAGCTTTGGCGGCCACTACACCCCTTGGCCCTGGACCATCAATGTCGAGGGGCAAGGGGTTTGGTTCGACACTGAGATCGAAGCCAAATCTTATGTGTTTAGCGTATTCAAAGCGGGCACGCGCAGCTTTGACGTCGGGTGTTTCCAGCTCAATTATCGTTGGCACGGCACGGCTTTCCGCTCCATCGACGCGATGTTCAACCCGGATGAAAACGCCCTTTATGCCGCACGGTTTCTGAAGGACCTGTATGCCGAGCTGGGCTCCTGGCCCGCCGCTGCAGGGGCCTATCATTCGCGCACACCCGAACTGGCACGCGCCTACAAAGGCCGGTTCCAAACTGTGTTGGCCCAGTTGGATACTGCGGCAGCGGCACGAGCTACGGGGATGTCGCGTGATCCATTCACGGGCACTGCCACCCCGCTGATCCCGCTTCAACCCGCACAATCCGGGCAGGGCATGCTGGGATCACTGGTTCCCAGCGGCACATCCGCCACAGCCTTCATCGCCTTCAACTAGGAGTTCAGCTTGCCCAAGATCGACGCCCGATCCCTGTTCTCGCCCACCGTTTTGCTGGCGCTGGCGCTGATGACCATCATCGTGATGATGATCCTGCCCATGCCCGCCTGGGTGCTGGATGTGGGGCTGGCTGCCTCTTTCGCGCTGGCCATTCTGATCTTTACGCTGACCCTGTTCATTGAACGCCCGCTGGATTTTTCGTCCTTCCCGACGATCCTGCTAGCCTCATTGATGCTGCGACTGTCGTTGAACGTGTCCTCGACTAAGCTGATCATCGGTCAGGGCCATACCGGGCCCAACGCCGCCGGGGGCGTGATAGAAGGCTTTGCCAATTTCGTGATGGGCGGTAGCATCTTTCTGGGCCTCGTGGTGTTCGGCGTCCTGCTGATCGTGAATTTCATGGTCATCACCAAGGGCGCCGCCCGCATGGCCGAGGTTGGGGCCCGCTTTGCGCTGGATGGGATGCCCGGCAAACAGCTGGCCATCGACAGCGATATGTCCGCTGGGGCCATCGATCACCAGCAAGCCAAAGAAAGGCGTGAGCGCGAGCAGCAGGAAACCACCTTTTTCGGCTCGCTTGATGGGGCCTCAAAATTCGTCAAAGGGGATGCGGTTGCCGGGCTTCTGATCACGCTTCTGAACCTTGTCATGGGCCTGGTGATGGGCGTTATCGTGCATGGAATGCCAGTGACGTCCGCGTTCGAGACCTATGCCATCCTGACCGTTGGCGACGGGCTGGTCTCGCAAATCCCAGCCGTGATCATCTCAATCGCCTCTGCCCTTTTGTTAGCGCGCGGGGGCACCCAAGGTGCCACCGACAACGCGATTTTCTCACAACTGGGCAAGCATCCCGCAGCACTCGCTACCGTGGCAGTGCTGATGGTTCTGTTTGCCCTGGTGCCGGGCCTGCCGTTTTTGCCGTTTATCCTGGGCGCGGGCGTGCTGGGCTATACTGCGTATCATGTGCATCGCAGCCAGAAGGCAGCGGCACTTGTGCCAGAACCTCAATCAAACGAGGCAGACGCACCGGTATCGCAAGCCATCGGGGATATTCTGGACCTCGACGATGTCCATCTGGAATTTGCGCCCGATCTTGTCAGCATGGTGCTGAACCAAGGCACTGGGTTGGATGCACGGATCGCCAATATGCGAACCTATGTTGCCTCGACCTTTGGCTTGATCCTACCCGAAATTCGCCTGACCGACCGCGCCGAGTTGCCTAAGGGTACTTATGTGATCAAGGTGCAGGGCGTAGAACAGGCCCGTGGCGTGTTGAACCCCGATCTGGTTATGGCGCTGGTACAGGACGGGTTTGACCTGCTGCCCGACGGCAATGACGTGACCGAACCTGTCTATGGCGCACCTGCGCGTTGGATTCTGCCCAAAGATCAGGAGGACGCCGTGCTAAGTGGCGCCACCATCGTCTCACCGCCCGAGATTCTGGCGACCCATCTGCTGGAGATCATCAAACAGAACTTCTCGCGCCTGTTGACGCTGAAATCGCTGCGGCGCCTTCTCTCGGAAATGACCCGGCTGAGCGATCCGGTTCGGGCCGAGGCCAATAAGAAACTGCTGGACGAACTGATTCCGGACAAAGTGCCGATCGACACGCTGCACGCGGTGCTGCGCCTGTTGCTGGACGAGCGTGTCTCGATCCGCAACATGGCCCTGATCCTGGAAAGCGTGGCCGAGGCACGGCTGACCACCACCCAACCCGAGGGGATTTGCGAGATTGTCCGCCAGCGGCTTGGCTTCCAGCTGGTCGCCGAAATGAAGCGCGAAGACGGATCGATCCCCCTGATCCAGCTTGCGCCGGAGTGGGAGGATACGTTCGCCAGCTATCAGATCGACGCACCCAATGCCGCGCTAGACGTGGCGCTACCCCCCAATCTGTTCAACAAACTGGCCGATGGCGTGGTCAGCAGCGTAGCAAAATCCGCAGATAGCGGGCTGTTTCCGGCTGTCGTAACCTCGACCCGGCGCCGCCGGTTACTGCGCACGATCGTGCAGGCGCGGGGCATCGCAAACCCGGTTCTGTCGTTTGAAGAGATCGGGCTGGAGGCACGCCCGTCCCTGGTCGGAACCATTCCTGCATGATCGCCTTACCACCAGAGCTGTTAGGGCAGATCGGCCAAAATCTATGGCATTTGTTTGCAGTCTTTCTGCGGGTTTCTGCCTTTGTATCTCTGCTGCCCGCTTTCGGAGAACGCAGCATTCCAGTGCGTGTGAAGCTGGGCATTTCGATTGCCTTCACACTGATCATCTTACCCGCCGTTCAGCCACCAGACCTTGCACCCGGCTTTCTGCCCATGGTGCGCCTTGTGGGGACGGAGGTTCTAGTCGGAATGGTCCTTGGTATCGGGCTACGCCTGTTTGTTCTGGCCCTGCAAACCGCCGGAGCCATCGCCGCGCAATGCACATCGCTGTCGCAATTGCTGGGTGGCGCGGCTGCCGACCCGCTTCCAGCGATGGGGTACTTTCTGATGCTGGCCGGGCTGACACTGGCGGTCATTCTGGGGCTGCATGTCCGCGCTGCCCAGTTCTTGATCCAAAGCTACGCCATGTTCCCGATGGGCAGCCTTCCCGCCCCTTCGGACCTGTCGCGATGGGGGGTCGCTCAGATTTCGTCCAGTTTTAAACTCGCCTTTGCATTGGCGGCCCCGTTCGTGATCGCCTCGCTGATCTACAATCTTGCTCTGGGTGTCATCAACCGCGCGATGCCGCAGCTTATGGTCGCCTTTGTCGGTGCCCCTGCGATCACATTCGCAGGCCTGTTTCTGCTCTTTGCTGGTGCGCCGCTGATCTTGTCAGTCTGGTCTGACGCCCTGAACGGTTTTCTGATCAACCCAGCCGGGGGTACACCATGAGCGCATCGGATGATGACAGCGATAAGTCATTCGAACCCACCCCGCAGAAGCTTCAGAAAGCGCGTGAAAAAGGTGAGGTGGCAAAATCCAGCGACCTATCAGTGGTTGCCGGCTATACCGGCCTGATCATCGCGCTGCTGGCCGCCGGTCAGTATACGGCTCAGCATCTGGGCACGTTGTTTATGGTCATGATTGATCAATCGGACAAATTGGCTCAGTTGCTGACAACCGGACCCGCCACGGCTCCAGTTGCCGGATTGTTGCGAGGTGCCCTGATACCAGTATCTCTGCTTTTTGCGATCCCTGCGGCAGCGGTCCTGCTAAGCCTGATCGCCCAGCGCGCACTGATCTTTGCGCCAACCAAACTGAAACCCAAGTTATCGCGCATTTCAATCGTGTCGAATGCAAAGAACAAGTTCGGGCGCGGCGGGTTGTTCGAGTTTGCCAAGAGCTTTTCGAAACTGCTGATCTACGGCACCTGCTTGGCCTTGTTCCTGAAGGCGAACCTGACCGAGATTGTTTCAGCAAGCGCGGCCCCCTCGAAATCGTCGATCCTGTTGATGATGAACCTTCTGTTTCGGTTTCTATTCATCGTGATCACCATCGCGCTGGCCATCGGCGTCATCGATTACATCTGGCAATATGCCGAGCATATGCGCAAAAACCGTATGTCCCGGAAAGAGATACAGGATGAAACCAAAGACGCGGAGGGCGATCCGCATGTAAAACAGCAGAGACGCCAGCGCGCGCAGGATATCGCAACCAACCAGATGATGTCTGACGTACCCTCGGCGGATGTCATAATCGTCAACCCGACCCATTTTGCCGTAGCCCTCAAATGGTCGCGCGCACCGGGTTCCGCACCCGTTTGCGTGGCCAAAGGCGTGGATGAGGTTGCAGCCGCAATCAGATCCGCCGCCAGTGAGGCAGGCGTTCCCATCCATTCAGACCCACCGACAGCCCGTGCCCTGCATGCGACGGTGGAGATCGGCCAGGAAGTTCCAGAGGAACACTACCGCCCCGTCGCGGCTGCGATCCGATTTGCCGAAGCAATGCGCAAACGGGCGAAAGGTCAGATCCGATGAACCTGAAAAAACTCTCGGCCCTGCAAATGGCAACCGATGCGATGTTCCAGAAGCAACATCAGGCGCTGCGCCCGGTGATCGAAGCAGAAGCACTGGTGCAAAAGCAGTTGGTGCGGTTGGATCATCAGGTGACACTGGCACGACAGGACAGTGCAGGAGCCGAAGGCTACCGTGTATCGGGAACAGATATCCTTTGGAACGCCTGGGAATCTGCGACACGACGCCAGTTAAACATGGAGCTGGCCCGTGTGCGTGCACAGAAACTGGCCGCTATGGAACAGCTTCGAACTGCCTTTGGGCGCCAGCAGGCCATCGCATCTGTATCCAAGACCATGCGGTATGCGAAGCAAAAGACAAAAGACAAGACGCGCTCGAACCTTTGAAGGCCTGACTGCAACCGGTCAGGCCGGAGCGAGTTCAACCATCTTGCCGGTTCACGCTCATGATCAACACCTGAGAGACATCCGATCCCAAATCCTTGCGCGCGACCTCGAGCAGCGCTTTCCGCAAAACGGTCAGATTGTCTGACTCGGTGAATATCCCATCAAAGCCGCCGGTATTGGCATGATCAAAAAGCACCTGCAAAAACCTGTCCCTCAGCTTGGGCTCCATGGCATAAAATGTTTCGGTGATAGCCGGATCAGCCTCAATGCTGAGAGACATTGTTACCATCGCTGTGATCTGATCATCTTTGACCACAGGAACAACAAACTGTTTGGGTAGCTTTAGATACTCAAAACCACCCGGTTCATCGTCTTTCGATGGTTTTTTCGAAGCCTTTTTCTTATCATTTTTGTCTTTCTTGTCGCCTTTAACTGGCTTTTCCTTGGTCTCTTTATCCTCGGAAACCGCCTCGGGTGCTTTTTCAGGCATTAGGAACGCCCCGGCGCCGATTCCGGCGCCCAGACCCAGCACAAGAAACACGACTGGAAGCAAGATTTTCATCATCTGCAGTCCTCAGAAGGGCAAAAGCGAGTCGAGCACTTGCTGACCCAGGCGCGGTTGTTGAACATCGGTGATCTGGCCACGCCCACCGTAAGACACGCGCGCGGACGCGATTTTGTCATATGTGATCTCGTTCTTGCGCGAGATATCCTGAGGGCGCACATAGCCAGCAACCAAAAGCTCTCGCAATTCAAAGTTGACGCGCAATTCCTGCGATCCCGATATCGACAAAACACCGTTTGGCAACACATCCAGCACGGTCGCGGCGACCCGCAAGGTCAGCTTCTCGTTTCGCCGGACCGATCCGCGGCCGGAACTGGCGGAATCGGATTCAATCCCAACCGCGTCTTCCAACGTTACCCCTTCGGGCAAGTGGTCTTCTGCGCGCTGAGGCAGGCCGAACAGGTTAGGAACCTCAAGGGATTCCGAACCCGAACGCGAGCGGCTGGTATTGTTCGAGAATTCCGCCTCTTCGTCCAGCTCAATGACGACCGTCAGAATATCACCTTTCTTGATCGCCCTTTGATCACCCAGAAGGGATTGCTGACCACCACTCCAGAGCGACGACCTATCCACCGCGCGCTGGGTTTGAGTGTGCAAAGGCAATCCAGGCCACAGCATCGCCACCTGCTCGGGTGAGTCGTCTTTGGGTGTAAAGCTGGGCGGTTTGCCCAAGTGATCAAAACGGCTACAGGCCGAAAGCGCGAAAATCGTCAGCAGAAGGGGTTTAGACAGTCCAGACATTACTTCACCTCGATTTGACCATCGGGCCGGATCAGACCAGTGACCGTTGTGCGGGACGACAGGTTCATGACCCGGATACGCTCACCCACGGCGCCGCGCCCAAGGGCCCGCCCCTCAGTGCTGATCGACAGGGGTTGCCGATTAAAGACCAAGACCACCAGATCATTCCGATCCACGATGGCCGGTGGGCCGACATCTGCTGCGCGCACCGGTCGGCCCGGATACAGGGCGACCCGTGCTTCAAACCCGATCAGCTCCGCAGGGTCGCTTACAGCGCCGGGCATGTCAGTGTGTTTCAACTCCAGATCGGCGGCCGAGATGATCTCTTTCGCGCGTATTGTGCGGGTCGGAACCACGATATCCGCAAGTGCAGTTATCGGCGCCGCGATCAGGAAGATCAGACCAAGACCCCTCATCAGCGCACCTGTGTTGTGGCGCTCATCATCTGATCGACGGCGGTGATGACCTTGGCGTTCATCTCATACCCGCGTTGCGCTTCGATCAGTTCAGTGACCTCACGCACAGCATCGACCGAGCTGTCTTCCAGATAACCCTGTCGCAAGGTCCCAAGCCCATCCTCGCCAGGCACACCCTGGATTGGTGCGCCCGAGGCTTCGGTTTCCTTGAACAGGTTGCTTCCGATTGCCTCAAGACCTTTGGCATTGGAGAAACTGGCGAGTGAAAACTCGCCCAGCAGCTGCCCTTCGGGCGTGTCGTCGAAATAGGCGTAGACTTCACCAGATACGTTGATCGAGATCGACCGTGCGTCATCAGGAATCGTGATCTCAGGCGCCACGGCAAACCCGTCCGAGGTAACAATCAACCCTTCTGCGGATCGCTTCAGGCTGCCATCGCGCGTGAAAGCGGACTGCCCATTCGGCAAAGCCACCTCCAGATAACCGCGCCCTTCGATGGCGACGTCCAGATCGCTGCCTGTGGCCGAAATCGCACCTTGTGCCAATTGCACCGTGACGGCAGCAGGTCGGACGCCCAGACCCAACTGAATGCCAGTCGGCAGAACCGTTCCGTCCGAAGCATTGACCGCGCCGGCACGCGCCATCTGCTGATAGTGCAAATCGGCAAATTCTGCGCGGCGGGCGTTGTAACCGGTGGTGTTCATGTTGGCGAGGTTGTTCGAGATCGTTTCTACCCGCATCTGCTGCGCCGTCATGCCTGTGGCTGCGATTTTCAAAGCACGCATATCAATTTCTCCTTGTTCAGGTCAGCGCATCAGCGCGTCGAGGGCCCCGCGCACGCGCGCATCCTCGGTTTCCAGAAAGCTTTGGCCCAGCTCATAGGCGCGCTGAATCTCGATCATGCGCGTGACCTGTTCGATCGCATTCACGTTGGACCCTTCCAGAAAGCGATTCAGGACAACGGGCTCATCGACGGGGTCGACATCGCCCTGAGGCCGAAAACGCGTGTTGCCCTCACGAACCAAAGTCGTGGGATCGGCCACCCGATAGATACCGATCTGCCCCAGCAACTGCCCATTCACGCTGAGCGTTCCATCCGCGCCGACATCGATGGTCGCCGCATCCGGCGGGACGAAAACTGGTGATCCATTGCTGTCCAAAACGGCTGAACCATCCGCGGCCACCAGATCACCTTGGGCATTTGGTGTGAAACTGCCCGCCCGCGTCAGGCGATTGCCTTCAGGCGTTTCGAGCATGAAGAATCCCTCACCCTCGATGGCGAAATCAAACTGCCCTCCGGTTTCGGTCAACACCCCTTGCTGCAAGGAGGTATTGCGCGCCTCGGCCCGGCTCATGGACAGGGATGGCGCGTTGGGCATATCGCGGATGAATTCCGAGAACACCAGCCCCTGCTGGCGGTAGCCGGTGGTATTCGCATTGGCGATGTTGTTCGCCACCAACCGCATTTCATTCATCAGCCCGGATTGACGGGATAAGGTGACATAGGCGGTATCCATCAGCGACCTCCGGCGATCAGCGGCACCAGAGTGCCCGTAAAAAAGGTGACAAGTGTCTGGGTCATGAAGCCCATGGAAATCCAGAACACGACGACAATGGCGATCAGTTTGGGCACAAAGGTCAGGGTCATTTCCTGAACCGAGGTAAGCGCTTGGAACAGACCAATGACCAGACCCGACACCAGCGCCACGGCCAAAATGGGGATTGAGGTGATCACCGCGATCCACAACGCCTGACGCACGATGTCATAGAACAGACCTTCGCTTAGCATCGCTCAGACCGGCATCCGCAGGATTTCCTGATAGGCTTCAACCACCTTGTTGCGCACGATAACGGCGGTTTCGACGGCCAGTTCGGTTTGCGCCAGTGCCTGCACCAGCGCATGTGGGTCCGCTTGTCCTGTCATTGCGGCCTGAGACATCTGCTCACTATGTTTCAGCGTGGCCGCAAAGTCCTGAAAGGACGAGCGCATCCCCTGCGCCATCGCGCCGTGATCGGGGTCTGCCTGCGTGGCGGGGCGTGCAACGGCATAGTTCTGCGCGGCGGTCAGGGATCGGATATCCATTCTGGCGTTCCTTTATTTCCGGAGTAATTCCATTAGCGACGACGACATTTTGCGCGTCTGATCGAACATCTTGAGGTTGGCCTCATAGCTGCGCTGCGCTTCGCGCGCGTCAGCGATCTCGATCATCAGATCGACATTCGAGCCCAGATAATGACCGCTTTCATCCGCCATCGGATGGCTTGGGTCGTGCACACGTTGCAGATCTCGGCGATCCAGTTGCACGCGTCCGGCCTGCACCATGGCTTTGCCGTCCTGCTGTATGGTTTCAAACGGCACCGTCTTGCGCCGGTACCCAGGCGTATCCGCGTTCGAGATATTTTCGGAGACATGACGCAGTCGGGCCGCCTGTGCTCGTAAAGCACTGGCCGAGGCGGTGAGGGAGTGGGAAAAATCGCTCATCTCGCCCTCCGCTTACCCGCGGCCCAAACTGGTGCGCAGAATGTCCAACGAGGACTTATAGATTGCCAGCGCGCGATCGTGCTGCCGCTTGACGTCGACGGCTTTCAACATCTCTTCTTCCAGTGACACGCCGTTACCGTTCGGATCACCACTTGGGTCGGCTGCGAACTCGGCCCAGCTGTGTCCAGCCATGCCGCCGCCATTCAGATGCCCCTGCCGGGTGGCCATCATCTGAGTTTGCGGACCGGTCTTTTCGAAGGCTGTTTTGAAGGCCTCGATATCGCGGGGCTGGTATCCCGGCGTATCTGCATTGGCCATGTTGCGCGCAATGACAGCCTGCCGTTGCCCGGCATGGGTTGCCATAGCGTGCGCTGTCTTAAAGACGTTCAGGTCATAGAACATCGGGGCTTCTCCCTCGATCGATTTCAATCAAGGCTTAACCCCGATTCCTTTAGAAACAGTTTTCAGAACTCAGTTGGAGAACCCACGATGTCAGACCTCGACCCGATGCTTCTGAAATACGAATTCGACCGGATGACCACGGTACGTCATGTCGGACTGGTATCTGGTGTGGCGAAAGGCACCATAGAAATCAGTGGGTTGAACCATCAGGCCCGCATCGGAGACTTGCTGACCTTGCACCGCCGATCCGGGCCCGATTTGAGTGGCGAGGTACTGCACGTGGGCGCGGACCACATTCATATGCTGCCCGGTGGTGCAGCCGATGGGGTGAGCCTGGGGGACAGGGTGATTCTGAACCCATCGCCGAGTTTTGCGCCCGGGATGCATTGGCTGGGTCGTGTGATCGACCCGTTCGGTAAACCGCTGGATGGCAAACCGCTTTTGGGTGGTACGCAGGAACGCGACATCATGCACCCCCCGCCCCCCGCTGTTGACCGCAAGCCATTGGGGGAACGGATGGCGACCGGTCTTGCCGCGCTCAACACCATGCTGCCCATCGTGCGCGGGCAGCGCATTGGTCTGTTCGCGGGTTCAGGCGTCGGGAAATCGACCCTGCTGGCCACCTTGGCCCGGTCGATGCAAGCCGATGTGGTCGTGGTTGCTTTGGTGGGTGAGCGCGGGCGCGAGGTGAATGAGTTTGTCACCCATGCCCTTGGCCCTGAGGCGATGAAACGGTCGGTTGTAATTGCAGCTACGTCAGATCAATCTGCCTTGGCGCGGCGGCGGTGCGCCTGGTCGGCCATGTCGGTGGCCGAATATTTGCGCGATCAGGGGTTGAGCGTATTGTTGCTGGCCGATTCGGTCACTCGCTTTGCCGAGGCCCATCGTGAGATTGCCGTCGCGATGGGTGAAGCTCCTTCGCTGCGCGGTTTCCCTCCTTCGGTTACACCCCTGATCTCAAAACTCTGCGAACGCGCCGGGCCCGGCACGCCCGAGCAAGGCGACATCACCGCCGTTTTCAGCGTTCTAGTCGCCGGATCAGACATGGACGAACCCGTCGCCGACATTCTGCGCGGGGTGTTGGACGGACACATCGTGCTCAGTCGTGACATCGCTGAACGCGGCCGTTTTCCGGCGATTGATGTGAGTCGGTCGGTATCTCGATCCCTTCCAGCGGCGGCGTCTGTGGCTGAAAATCAGATGATCACCGAAACCCGCAAGCTGATCGGCAGCTACGAACAATCCGAAGTGATGATCAAAGCAGGGCTATATACCGAAGGCGCCGACCCAATACTGGATCAGGCCGTCAAAGTGCATCAGGAGTTGGATGACTTCCTGGGGAAAGCCGATCCTGAAGGGATCGAAAACAGCTTCAATCGCCTATCTCTGATTCTGCGCCGCGCCTCAACCAGCTTGCCGAAGTAAGGCGAAATCCAAACAGTTTTAAGTATTAAACGGGCATTAAGACCTGCGCTGCTAAGCCTTTATTCGGGTGATAAAAAAGGTGGTGGAGATGGGTGCGCAGACCAATGCGGCGCCAATCATCATCAAGAAGAAGCGTGTGTCGGGTGGCGATGGCCATCACGGTGGCGCGTGGAAGGTCGCGTATGCTGACTTCGTCACGGCCATGATGGCCTTCTTCATGTTGATGTGGCTGCTGAACGCAACGACCGAAACACAACGCAAGGGGCTGGCGGATTACTTTTCGCCTGCTATCCCGATCAGCCCCGATTCAGGCGGGGGTGACGGGGCGTTTGGCGGCAACAGTGTATTTTCAGAAGAAACTCTGGTGATGGATGGCAAAGGGGCCACCGCGCGGTTTCCGACCGATGCGCGCAAAGCCCGCGGGACCACCGGTTTGGACGCCGATGGCAAGGGGGCTAAACAGGATTTCTCGACGCTAGAGGCGCAGCTCTTGGGTCGCACGGGCGAAAGCGTGGTGTCGGACAAGCTGCTGAAACACATCGTCACGCGTGTGACGGATCAGGGCCTGATCGTCGAGCTGTTCGATACCGAAGATCAGCCCTTGTTCGAATCGGGTACCAACAAGCCCACACCGGTGATGCGGGCGCTGGCCTTGCTGATCGCACGCGCATCCGATCTGGTCACCAACCCCATTGCGGTAGAAGGCCACGTCAGCGCCTCTCCGGTGGTTCTGGCCCATGACCCAGCCTGGGATGTGTCGACATCGCGCGCCCAGTCCATGCGCCAAATGCTGCAGGATAAGGGCGTTTCGCCACCCCGGCTGGATCGGGTGACGGGCCATGCCGACCGCAAATTGCACAGCGATGACCCGATGGCCCCTCGTAACAACAGGATCGAGGTGATTTTTCTGCGTGACCCCTAAAGGATAGAACGCATTTTACCTGTTAGCGCGCTGTTAAGGGGCAGTGCATTAGCTGTTGCATCACTGATTGACGCAACAGAAGGGCGTGCCGATGACAATTTCCTCTTCGCTAAATGCCGGTGTCGCCGCGCTGAAGGCAAATGCCAACAGGCTGGCGACGATTTCCGACAACATCGCGAACTCGTCGACCTTCGGCTATAAACGGGTCGAGACGGATTTTCATTCCATGGTCACCTCGGGCCAGGGCGGCAGCTATTCCGCCGGCGGGGTCAGGACCACCAGCCAACGTATGATCGACCAGCGCGGTTCACTGGTAACAACGAACAACTCAACCGATTTGGCAGTACGTGGCCGTGGGATGTTGCCGGTACGCTCTAGCTCGCAAATCGTGGGCGGCTCGAATGAGATGCTGCTGACCACGACTGGCTCGTTTCGCACCAATGACCAAGGCTATCTGGTCACCGAATCCGGGCTGGTTCTGCTGGGGTGGCGCGCAAACTCCGACGGTACAATTCCCCCGGTTCCACGCGATACGCCCGCCGCGTTGGAACCCGTCCAGCTAAGCGTCAATCAACTATCAGGCGCACCGACAACGCAAATGAACCTTAGGATGAACCTGCCCGCCACAGCAACCGACGCTGGCGCCCCCGGCGACACGCAGCCTCTATCGGTCGAATACTTTGATAATCTGGGCAAATCCGAGAGTATTGATATCGAACTGGTCCCAACCGTCCCGGCAACAAGCTCCAGCAACGAATGGACAATGATCTTGCGCGACTCGGCATCGGGCGGCGCCGTGATCGGAGAATATACACTCACCTTTACCGACAGCCGCACCGCCGGTGGGACATTGGCAAGTGTGACTGCCGTTTCGGGTGGCGCTTACGATCCAGCCACCGGCAGTGTTGTCGTCAGCGTGGCGGGCGGCCCGATGGAGGTAAACATCGGTCTGATCGGCGACGCGGATGGCATCACGCAATTGTCCGACACCTTCGCCCCGGTTTCCATCACGCGCGATGGCGCTGCGGTTGGCACCATGACCAGCGTTCAAGTGGACGAAAACGGTTATGTATATGCACTCTATGATACCGGCGTCAGCCGCCGTATGTTCCAGATCCCGCTGGCGGATGTCCCCAATCCCAACGGCCTTACAGCACTGGACAGTCAGACCTACGCGCCCTCACGCGATAGCGGGACCTTCTTCCTGTGGAATGCGGGTGAGGGCCCAACTGGTTCGCTGATCTCATTCGCGCGCGAGGAATCAACAACCGATGTCGCGACCGAGCTGACATCGCTGATCCAAACCCAGCGCGCGTATTCCTCGAACGCGACGGTGATCCAGACCGTGGATGAGATGTTGCAGGAAACAACGAACCTCAAACGGTAAACCGAGTTTCGGACATAGATAAGGAGCAGCGCCATGAACATGTCGACAGCTTTACACAACGCCTTGGGCGGTCTGACAGCGGCCAGCCGCGGCGCTGCCGTCGTGTCCGGCAACGTCGCCAATGCGCTCACGCCTGGTTACGCGCGCCGGTCACTGGAACTGACTACCAGCCCGATCTCGGGCAATGGTGTGCGCACTGTCGGCGTGATCCGTCATCAAGACCCGGTCCTGGTTGCCAATCGGCGCGCCACCGACGCGGATCTGGCGCAGCAATCTTCCTTGGCAGCGTTTCAGTCGCAATTCGCAAACCTTGTCGGTCCCGCGGATGATGCAACGTCACTGGCCGCGCGACTTGCGGCCTTTGATGGCAGCCTGATCACTGCATCCAGCCTGCCGGATTCGGCCCAACGGCTCGATCAAGCAGCCCGCGCGGGCCGCGATCTGACCAATGAACTGAATGCAGCATCCGAAGGGGTCCGTCAGGCGCGCTCTGATGCAGATCGGCGGATCGGGGCACAGGTGGAAAGCCTAAACCAGACGCTGAAGGATATCGAAGACCTCAACGCAAAGATCCCCGCCATTCGCAATTCAGGCGGTGATATCGGCGCCTTACAGGATCAGCGTCAGATCCTGATTGATCAGGTGAACACGCTGATCCCGGTCAATGTAATCCCGCGCGACAACGATCAGGTTTCGCTCTATTCCGATGGCGGGCTGATCCTGCTCGAAGGCAAAGCATCAGAGTTTGCCTTCACCACCACCGGCGAAACAAAACCCCATATGACAGTCGGCAATGGGCTGTTGTCGGGCCTGGAAATGAACGGAGACCCTATTCGTACCGGCGGCGATACCGCACAAATACGGGGCGGGGCGTTAGCCGCTGAATTTACCATCCGGGATGAACTGGCGGTTGAAGCCCAGCTGCAATTGGATACCGTCGCGCGGGATCTCATCGAGCGCTTTGAAACGCCAGGTCTCGACCCAACGGCAGCCGCAACGGATCCGGGGCTGTTCACCGATGATGGCAGCCGGTTCGATCCTGCCATGGTCACCGGGCTGGCCGCACGCCTGTCGCTGAATACGATCGTTGACCCGGATGCCGGAGGCGACAGTTGGCGGCTACGCGCTGGACTTGGCGCAGCCACGCTGGGAGACCCAGGCGATTCAACACAGCTGCAAGCTTTTGGCGCAATCCTGAACGATGCAAGACCTGTTCCAGGTTCCCTGTTTGGCACCGGCAACCTGCGCGCAGCCGAAGTGACTGAGGCGTTGCTGTCTGACGCAGGCGCGCAGGCACACCGGGCCGAACAGCGCAAGACCTTCGCAACCGGTGCGCAGCAGCAGATGGCCCAGATCGAAGCTGAACAAGGCGTGGATACGGATCAGGAACTGCAGCGACTGATGCAGATCGAACAGGCCTATTCCGCCAATGCGCGGGTGATGACGGTTGTCGATGAACTTATGGAAACACTGCTGAGGTTGTAAGAATGACACTGACCGCAATTGGTGATCTGGCGCGCGGCATGACGTTGCGCACACGTGCCTCTGAGATCAAAGCCCAGATCGAAACACTGTCTTATGAGATGTCGAGCGGTAAGGTTCAGGATGTCTCGGGGCATCTTGGCGGCGATCTTTCGCATCTTCTGGATCTCGATCGCAATCTTGCCCGACTGGACGCCTACAAGATCGCAACGTCCGAGGCCGGATTGTTCACCGATGTGATGCAGCAAAGCCTGACCACAATTGACGAGTCTTTGGGTGAGATGTCGGCCAGTTTGCTGGCCTTCGGTACCGCAAACCAGACTTTGACGCACGAACAAGCCTCGGTTCAGGCCCGGAATGAGCTGGACACGATGATCGCGGCCCTGAACACACGGGTCGGCGGGCGCAGCCTGTATTCTGGCGTGGCAACCGATGTCTCTCCGTTGGCCTCGGCCGAAACCCTTTTGACGGCGCTTGAAACCGAGCTTGCTGGCCTAACCACGATGACCGACATCCGCACAGCAGCCGAGGATTGGTTCAACGATCCGACCGGTTTTGACGCGGTGATCTACCAAGGTTCAGATACACCTTTGGCGCCGATGCAGATTGCAGAAAATGAACGAATTTCCATCCCCATCACGGCAACCGATCCGGCATTCAAGGCGGCTTTGCGCGACACGGCCTTGGCCGCGTTAGCATCGGAAGACGCGCTGGCATGGTCCCCAACGCTGCGAACAAGCCTGTTCACGCAGCTGGGTGTCGATCTGGCCAACGCAAAAGATGAAACGGTCAAGTTAAGGGCCGAGGTGGGCGCGGCCGAGGCTCGAGTCGAACAAGCCGCTACCCGAAACGCGGCATCGCGCGTGGGCTTTGAGTACAGCCGGAATTCCCTGATCGCAGCCGACCCGTATCAAACGGCGGCACAGCTGCAAACCGTGCAGTTTCAACTGGAGAGCCTTTATTCGGTTACGGTCCGCAATGCCAACCTGTCGCTGGTGAATTTCCTGAGATGAGAGTTCTTGCTATCCTCTTGATCCTTCTTCTTCCCGGCCTTGCCTCAGCGGGGGCAATCCGGCTGAAAGACCTTGTGGATTTCGATGGTGTCCGTGGCAACGACCTGGTCGGATATGGTTTAGTCGTTGGCCTGAATGGTACGGGCGACGGCCTGCGCAATTCGCCGTTTACCGAAGAGATCATGTCAAACATCCTTGAACGTTTGGGTGTGAACGTTACTGGCGAAGACTTTCGGCCCAAGAACGTCGCGGCCGTTCTGGTGACAGCCAGCCTGCCCCCATTCGCGCGCGTTGGCGGCCAGATTGACGTAACCGTTTCTGCGATCGGCGATTCCGGCAGCCTGCTTGGTGGGACCCTTATTATGACCCCACTAAATGCGGCGGATGGTCAGATTTACGCTGTGGCGCAAGGCACGGTTTTGGCAGGTGGGGCGGTTGCCGAAGGCGATGCCGCCTCGGTCGTACAAGGAGTTCCAACCTCTGGCGTGATCCCCTCGGGCGCGCGGGTCGAACGAGAAATTGACTTCGACCTTTCGGCCCTTACGCAAATGCGTCTTGCCTTGCGTGAGCCGGACTTCACCACCGCCGGGCGGATCGAAACTGCGATCAATACAGAGTTCAACCGCGCGGTGGCCATAATGCGGGATTCCGGTACGGTCGAGCTGAATATTGCGGCCACGCAATCGGTATCAACCGCCCATGCGATTGGGCGGATTGAAAATATCCTTGTTGAACCGGAAACCAAAGCACGCGTGGTGGTTGATCAAAGATCGGGCACCATCGTAATGGGGCAGGAAGTCCGTATCTCACGGGTCGCGGTTTCACAAGGAAACCTAACATTGACCGTGGAAGAGGCGCCCATTGCCGTTCAACCCAACCCGTTTGCCCGAGGCGAGACCGTAGTGGTGCCTCGCACCGTCGCCGGGATCGAGGAAGAAGAAGGCACAGGCTTGGCTGAAATCCCCGAGGCCACGACCTTGTCCGAGGTTGTCGCCGGGCTGAATGCCCTTGGCGTGTCGCCCCGCGACATGATCGACATCCTGAAGACGATCAAAGCCGCCGGCGCGCTTCACGCAGAGTTCATTGTACGCTGAGGCAAGAAACGACGCTCACTTGGATTTCCAACTGTCCAGCCAGCGACGGAATCCATTTTGCCGTTCCTCAATCGCATCACCCGCCGCATAGATACTGTCCTCGACACTCTCAAGCATCGGATCGATGCGGCGCTGCCGGAACCTGCGCCAGCGCACCCAGATCGCCCAGACAATGGCAAAGAAAACGGTCAGGAAGATGATATTGAACCATGGGATCAGGCGCACATCCGGGCCATCTACATGTTTTAGAGAAACCGCATTGGGAAAAATCGACATAAATTCGTTGCGCCAGCCATAATGAGTCACCGCAACCCAGTCAGGGTCATCCTTATCCGAAATCGCATCATTGGCCTCTGTGTAAAGATTAGCAGTATCGAACTTAAAATAAGGCGGCCAACCCCAGCTAGTGTCTTCGTTTCTGTAAACGATCGGCTTGCCATTTGCGCGCACCGCCTGGATGAACTGAACATCGCGGTTCGACAGGCTGGTCGATTGATCATCCGGCTCGGACCAGAAGATCCGGGTCCAGTCGTTCAGATCTTGCCGCTCTTCGTAAGTGTTCACGATCCGCACGATATCGCGCTGTGGCAGGGAGTACTGCAGAACGACCGCAATCGTGCCCCAGAAGATGATGATCAATGCCCATTTCAAATAGGCCATGCCAGAACCCTCACATATAATTCACAATATATATCAACGCGCCAATCGCCACCCACGGCACGATATAGACACCCAAGATCAGTTTGCGTCGGAACGAGTTGTCATACACGTGCAGACCGCGTTCGACAAAGGCTTGCTTGTTGCCTTGCTTGCCCTTCTCATCCCACCAGGTTTCCAGCTTGCGGCGGCGTGCGCTGCGTGAGTAGAGCGACAGTGCAAAATAGGCAACCGTCTGGATCACCAGCAGGATCAGAAACAGGCGCATCGCTCCGAACATCTTACCCTTTCCTTATCGAGCCCCAAGGCCCTACCCGCGCTATCACATCCTCACTGACCCGATCCTCACCGGACATATCCGGCTCATGCCCGAACAAGGCTGCGCGCGCGCCGGCTTTGTCCACCTGATACTCACGCTCAAGGAAATCAGCAACATAGGCTTTCTTGGGTTCCGACCAGCCTTTGTAGGTTTTGTAGAACAGCTCTTTATGACAAATAAACATCTGGCGCGGGTCCAGCGGGGCCAGGTCGGCCAGTAGCATGTTGACCAGATCGCGCTGTGACGTATCCGCCGCGCGCAATGTGTAGAAATAGGCCGGATGGTCCGAGGTGATCCGCGGCCAAGGTCCTCCATCAGTTGCCCAGCGCAACAGCTGGGCCAGGCCGTGATAAGCCTCAGGCAAGCGATCAGCATGGGTGCGCGCCAGGCGCCGCATATCGCTGCGATCCAAACCCGTAAGGTCAACATCAGCATCGGCGGCTGCGGCAACGGTCAGAAAATCCATTTTTTGCTGAAGGATCGCCGCCGCATCCACCCCGCGCGCCTTAACGATGGGTTCGACCAGATCGTTATAGTTGAGGAATTTGGCAATCTGGTTCCGTTGAGACGAGTCAAACGTGTACTTGATTTTCAGATCGTCGGGCTTTTCGCCCATGCAAATCGCCGCCGGATGATCCATATCCGGGAACAGGTACAGCCCGCCGAAATGCGCTGTCCAGAAGTTGCGCTGCTCAAACGCCGTGTGACGCAAGCGGACCGGATTGCGGGTGACGTCGCCGGTTTCCTTGGCCGTTTCGATCATCGTGGCGATCAGCACGTCATCGAACCAGGCGTCTTCTTCGGTTTTGAAGCGTTCGACCATGCCCGCTAGCTGCTGGGCCTTGCGCAGGGTGCCGCCTGCGGTATCAGCCTCAATCTCGATCTTGCTTAAGTTCAACAGGTCGCGCGGAGTGGTGAGTTTGATGACCGAGTTCACAAGCTCTCCGGCCACCGCATCGGTGGCGGTCAGGGCGAACAGCTGCGCCTCGTTCATCTCGATGAATTCGCGCAGGATATCGCGTGAGGTCGAGAATTTGACGTTCAGCAACGGCGCGCGTTTCTGCTCGGTCGTCAGCAGGATGAACTGCCGGTTGACTCCGTTGGGGTTGAGGTAGAGCTCGTCCTCCAGCTCAATCCCCACCTCCGGCGAATAGCCCGAGATATCCACATGGAAGTCCGTCAGCGCCGTGGTCTTGCCTGCCAGATGTCGCAGCGCGCGGTTATACCGCTCGACTAGAGCCGGACTGGAGATGTGGACGAGGTTGCCGAACATCAGGCCTTTTTCGATGAGGCGGATCATGATCCTTCTGCGCCCCAGAACTCATCTCGACTATTTATGTCTCTTAAGGACGCATAAAACTCGTCTATTCGTAGCTCCGTGTATCTAATCTGTTGGGCGCGGGAAAGATCCATTTTTAGCAACACGATTGCTTCAAGTGTATCGAGCAAGTCTAACAATCTTTGCGGATATTCAGCCCTTTGAAAAAAGGTTCCTTCATACGAGATTTCATCAAGTATATGGTAGGTTTTTTTAACTTCGTTGGCGATGTATCTGATATCATCGTCGATTGATTGGCCTTTCGCTACAGACAGAATATCGCGCTGCCTTCGTAAGTTTGGGGCTGAAGGAAGTGTATACACCCACGAAAACCCGTCAATCGCGGCAGCTTTGGACTTGTTTAACAAAGACTTCAACAACTCCTCAAACTCATCTTTTTTTTGAAGAAAGACGCGCTGCTTTTGTTCATTGCGAAAAACATCTGCTTGGATACCTAAGGCATCCGCCATTTTTGCAGACTCCATTCGAGTCAAACGAAGTTCTTTGCGTTGCGCTGAAAGCTCTTTGCCTTGGAGTACTACCGTTACAATGAGCCAAAAGAAGGCTAATGAACCTGCGACACCTGCTAGTGTGTCGCCAACCTCGTTGGGTTTAGCGGACCAGAAGTATTCATATTTCGACCCTGCACAGTCTTCTTCTTGAGCACATCCTGAGGCAAATGAGAAAAGGAAAATCACTGTCAAGAAACTGACGGTTATCCAAATTGCAAACTTTATAGTTGCATCCAAATTTCTCCAAAGCCTTTGAGAGTAGCTAAACCGCTTTGCAAGAGACCATCTTTCAAAGCGCTTGGGCAAACAGAAAAAAGTAACTAAAGCTGCGATCACGCTACGCATTTTTCCCCTCCAAATACCGCCGCTTGGCCTCCTCCATCCGGCCCATCTCTCGCACTGCGTTCTCAATGGCGACCTCGTCGCTCTTGTCGGCATAGCGGAACTCGCTATCGGCTTGGTTACTCATTCTATGCGCCACCCGTTCTATCCCACCCTTTTAAGTCGACCGACGACCACAACCGCCAACACCAACAACGGCAATGCAAACGCCCGCCCTGTGATCTGCAAGTTGAACCCGATGTAAGACACCACGCTGCCCTCAAACAGGATCAGGGACTCTTCCCATGAAGTGCCTTCGAACCCGCTGCCCGCGTTGACACCGAACTGGGTCAGGAACAGCACCGCCACGGCGCCCAGAAATCCGATCACGCCCCAACGCAGCGGCAGGATCAGGCCCAACACAAGCGCCAGACCGGAAATCGCGTAGACGAGCATTATTCTTTACCCTCCAAATACCGCCGCTTGGCCTCTTCCATCCGGCCCATCTCGCGCACCGCGCTCTCGATAGCGACCTCGTCGCTCTTGTCGGCATAACGGAATTCGCTGTCGGCGTAGCGGTTGATTTCCTGCATCACCATCTCGACCGTGATCGGCTGGCGCAGGTCCTCGATCATCGCTTTCTTGGTGTCGTAGTCGCGGAACAGGAACAGGTCGGGGTTCTCCATCCACTCATCGGGCAGTTCAAAATCCATCGCGCGGACCTTGACCGCATCGGTGATGTTCTTGATCGCGCGGCCGGTGAAACGCTCATCCGCCTGCTGGATCGCCTTGAGGTAGGTGCCCAGCTTGGCGATCGTGTCCATCTGGCCGATCTCGCCCGACACCCGGTCATAGACTTGCAGCAAGGCGTCCTCATGCGGGCGGGCGTGGCTTTCGAAACTGGCGGCGACGGCCTTTTTGATCTCCTGCGCGGCATAGGCGTCGTGTTCGCCCAGCGGGATGTCGTGGTTGCGGCCCATCAGCAGATGCAGGATGTCGATATAGTCCTCGCGCGTTTGCGGCCCGTCCACCAAGAACCGCGCGCCTGCCCGCTGGCGCAGGGCGTCGTCCACATTCTCGGGGTAGTTCGAGAACATGCCAAAGGTGCAGTTGCCGCGCACGACGGTGTTGGCACCCGCAAAGCTCTCCATCAGAACGGCGGTGATTTCCAATTGCCCGGCCGAGGACTGACGGTCGCCGCGTTTGCCCGCCAGTTGGTCGATATCGTCGATGGTGCCAAAGCCGATGACCGAGGGGTCGATGATCGTGTTGATGAAGGCCTTGGCGTTCTGGCCGGATTTGCCCTGATAGCTGTCGATATTGTCGGTGCTCAGGTTCTGATAGCGGAACGGGTAGCCCGCGTTCTGGCAATAGTCGTTGATCAGCCCGGCCATCATCTGGATCAGTGTGGTTTTGCCGGTACCCGGTTTGCCGTCACCCATGAAGGTAAAAATGAACCCTCCGAGTTCTGCAAACGGGTTCAGTCGGCGGTCAAAGTCATAGGCCATCACCATCTTGGCCAGCTTCATTGCCTGGTACTTGGCGATATGGTTGCCGACCACCTCGTTCGGTTTCTTGAACGTCATCGTCAGGGTGGTGGATTTCGCCTTCGAGGCCGGCTCAAACCCCCGGATCTTGAGATCATCGGCCTCTATATGCCAGGCGGAGTTTTGGAACGAGGCAAGATGGCCAGCGGATTGCGCACGCAGGGCAACCTTGTCCATCAACTGCTCGGCATAGGCACTGATGGTGGCGATCAAATGCGCGTCGTCGGGGGCGTGTTTGGCCAGCACCTGATCCAGCTCCCACAAGGCACCGTGCAGGGCAAGCTGGCCATTGTCGGTCAGAACCTCTTCGATCTCACCAAGGTCAACCGTGTTTTCGCCCAGATGAGACGACATCAGATAAGCCAGCGCATTGCCCAGCACATGAGATGTGATCAAAGCCTCAGCCGTCAGCAATTCCGAAAACTCGGTCTTTCGCGCAACAGGCAATTCCCCCGCCAGATTGGCCCGCTTCAAATCGGCCAACGGAGTCTGCTCCGCATAAGCCTCGGCCACGGCCAGAGCGATGCAAATCGCGCGCCGAATGGCTTGCTGCGCTGTGGCCTGAGAGGGTGAGACCAGGGTATCGCCATCATCCGACGCCTCGATCCGCTCAACCAGATGCACCCCATCCGCCCGCGTGGTGCGGCGTGTTACCAGCCCGGGCGTTGTGGACCGAAACCGTCGCCCCGTCGACACGCCCGGGGACCGCTCAACCGCCACATCAACCGGCTTCGCAATCCGCGGCGCGTGTTCGAACCCGTTCAACAGGGCCGTCGCCGCCGGGTAGTGCTTGCGAATATCGTCTTCCCGCAATTCCATCTGATCTGACGTCAAACTCATCTCAAAAACCGCCCATTCTTCTTCTGTTCAAAAATACCTCCGCCGGAGGCAAAAATTCTAATAGCGCAACACCTGCCCGGCCTTGCTGACCACGAATTTGCGCACATCGGCAAAGCCCCGCGGGTTGCGCTCGGCCAGAACCTGAAACGGACGTTGAGGCAGAATGATCGAGCGCTGCATGCGCGTCGCTCCGGTCTCAGCCCCTTGCCCGCCAAACGGGTCCAGTGCAAACACTTCACGCTCGACGGTCGAGAACCACCCGGCGCGTTCCTCGATCACCTCTTCGCTTTCCAGCTCCTCAGTCGTCCAGGCCAGCGCCCAGTCCTGCCCCTGTGGCGACTGCGCGTCCTCTAGCACCTGCCGCAAGGGGCCAGATTGCTCGGTAAAAGCCGAGGAATACATCGGACCCACATGGATGCGGCGCAGGTTTTTGGGATGCAGGTCGTTAAAATCCTGATCGAAGCCCTTGGCGATGGTCACCAGTTTCAGCCCGCCTAACGATTGCGCCATCAGATGCGCCTGCACCTCGGGCCATCGACGCTGATCCTTGGGCAGGGCTGTCTTACCGCTATCCTCCAACTGCATCAGGTAGATGACCGGCAGATTGATCTGGCTGTCATAAACCGCCCAATGGATCATGAACTTGCGCCGTTCACCCTCATTCCCGATCCAGTGGCATTCAGGATCATTGCGCGCCCAAAACAGCTGACCTTTCAGCAATTCCTCATAATAGAGCCTTTGGGACAGCGCGAATTGCAGCTTGGTGGGGATTTCGCGGTCGCCAATGATCGTGCGGACCATGTCGGTTTTCAGATCATCGGTTGAGGGCATATTCGCCAGATGCACCTGCGCCTGCTGCGCGTCATTGGCCATGGTCAACAATTCAGCCGCCACCGGAAATCCACTGTCGCGCTTGTCCATGGCGAGGCTGCCAAAGAACCGCCCCGTATCGCGCCCGACCAGCAGGTACTTCATGCTGAGCGCGCGGAAGGTGTAGAGCAGCCCCGAGAGGTAGCGCGACACGACCCGTACCTCTTGCTTGCTGATCGCGCCCTCGGCCTCCATCGTCGCGGCGACGCGAAGAAGGTGGACGGTGATCACCTCGAATTTGCGGAAATATCGGCGCGAGGCGAATGTGTCGGTCAGACCGACATGGTCTTGGGTGGGGTTAGTCATTTCGCTTTATTAGACATGTTGTGCAACCATGGTCGGTATTTTTGGTCGATCTCGATCCCCTTTCTATGGAACCAAATGAACAACCAAAAACCATAGGCGATGAAAACCAAGCTGGCCGAGACTATGACGACTTTGGTAGTCAACGCGTCCGAACCAAAAGCTCTTATTGCGATAGCGCATGATCCCACACAAAACACCACTCCGATGGCGCTAAGTCCCAAGAACGAAGCCAAGAGTTTAACAATCGAGCCAATCCTTCCCGGACGAGCCATCAGGGTTTATCCCCCATACAAATTCTTATCATGCTTCTCGACAATCGAGGCAAACCGGCGGGCAAAGCGCTCATCCGCCTTGGCCTTTTTCTCCAGCACGTCGCGGGCAAAGACCATGTGATCCTCGTGTGCCTCAAGCATGTCGGCCATTTTCTGGTTGGTCGCGGTGCCGATGGCGGCCATGGCGGTTTGCGCCTCTTGATCGGTTTGCACGCCGATCTCGTTGATGCGGTGGGCCACGTCCTGCTGCTGCGCGGTTTTCAGCGATTTGGTCAGGGCGTCATACAGCACCACGCGCTGTTGCGTGTCTGTCTGCAGCTTGTTGATCAGCACCATCTGCGTCGCCGCCTGATTTTGCAGCGAGTCGACCCAGGTTTTGCCCTTTTCGATGTACCGCTCAAGCGTCTGCGACTTGGCCAGCTTGACCTGCTCTTCCTGAACCTTGGCGTTGTACTGCTTGTTCAGCTCGGCCAGTTCAGTTTCCAGCTGGGTCCGCGCGGCCGCGTCTTGTTCGACAGAGATTTTGTTTTCCAAGGTGATGATCGTCGGGTCCATGCCCTGAATCTCAGCCCGCAGCGCCTCAAGTTCCGCAACAGTCGCCTCGCGGTCGTCCAGCGTGACGGTCAGGTTGTCCTCGACCTTGACGCGCTGGTCTTCCAAGACGGACAGTTGCCCCTCCAGCAGTTTGACGATCACGTCGGATTTGGCGATCAGGTCCTGCAGCTTGTCATCGATATTGGCCGTGCGCATCCGCTCTTGCCGCATCGACTCGGATTTACCCTTCGAGAAGACACCGACAAACGACTCCCACCCGGTTTTCGAACGCATCTCGTCGAAATCCTTTGAGAACGCGCTGGTGACATCATCCAGACCCATGATCAGCTCGGCGATATTGGCGTTCATCACCTCGGTATGGGCATGCACGTCTTCAAGCGTGGCGTTTTCGATATCGATATCCGCCTCGGCCGTGCCGATCTTGGCGCGGGCGGCCTCAATCCGAGAGGTCAGGTTCTGGATCTGCGACTGACTTTCGCGCACTTTGCTTTGCGTTTCTTCAATCAGCGCTTCAAATTGCTGGTTCGACATCTCTGCTGTCCCTTTTTTATCTAATTACCCAATAAGATAGGGAATGTTACGAGTATTTACATCCCTTTGGGTCCAAATTTCCACCAGACTTTGGCAAACTCGCACCGAAAAAGATAGGTCCGAGGCCGCCGGGCAGCGACAGTAATTTGATCAAATCTGGATTGATCCGATGGCTATAGTGGACATAGACAATCCTAACCTCACCTGATTGAGTGCGCGCAACACTAGACCTGCCGGAGGCTGACCCATGCTGGACGCAACAACCGATCTGAAATCCATTCTGAAAAACCCTGACCTGTTGGTGACCAAGGCCTATATCGGCGGGCAATGGATCGATGGGGACGATGGCACCTTTGCCGTCACCAACCCTGCGCGCGGCGATGTGGTCGCTGAGGTTGCAGATGTTAGCCGCGCTCAGGTTGCCGGGGCGATTGCGCAGGCGGAGGCCGCGCAAAAGGAATGGGCCAAGCTGACCGGCAAGGAACGCGCCGTGATCCTGCGACGCTGGTTCGATCTGATGATGGCAAACGCCGAGGATCTGGGCAAGATCTTGACCGCCGAACAGGGCAAGCCGCTGGCTGAGGCCGTCGGTGAGATCGCATATGGCGCGACTTTCATCGAGTTTTTCGGCGAAGAAGCCAAGCGGGTCTATGGTGAGACCATTCCAGGCCATCAGCGCGACAAGCGGATCATGGTGCTGAAACAGCCCATTGGTGTGGCTGCGTCGATCACGCCTTGGAACTTCCCGAATGCAATGATCACCCGCAAGGCAGGCCCAGCTTTGGCTGCAGGTTGCGCATTTGTCGCGCGTCCGGCGGCGGAAACGCCCCTATCGGCGTTGGTTCTGGCATTGCTGGCCGAACAGGCCGGCATACCGGCAGGCGTGTTCAATGTCGTGCCATCCTCCAGCGCCAGCGAGGTCGGTAAGGAGTTCTGCGAAAACCCCGGCGTGCGCAAGCTGACCTTTACCGGCTCGACCGAAGTGGGGCGCATCCTGCTAAGGCAAGCGGCAGATCAGGTGATGAAATGCTCGATGGAACTGGGCGGTAATGCGCCGTTCATCGTGTTCGACGATGCCGATCTGGATGCCGCTGTCGAAGGCGCGATGATGTGCAAATTCCGTAACAATGGCCAGACCTGCGTTTGCGCCAACCGCATCTATGTGCAGGCCGGTGTTTACGACGAATTCGCAGCCAAGCTGAAAGCGGCTACCGAGGCGCTGAAAGTTGGCGACGGTCTGACCGAAGGCACCACAACCGGCCCGCTGATTAACGCCGAAGCCGTCGCCAAGGTCGAAGAGCATATCAAGGATGTCACCGACAAGGGCGGCGCAGTTTTGACCGGCGGTTTGCCCCATGATCTGGGTGGCACGTTCTTCCAGCCGACCATTGTGACCGGCGTGACTCAGGACATGATGGTGGCGCAGGACGAAACCTTTGGCCCACTGGCCCCGCTGTTCAAGTTCGAGGATGAAGATGACGTCATCGCAATGGCCAATGACACGATCTTTGGTCTGGCCTCGTATTTCTATGCCAAGGATCTGAGCCGCGTCTACAAAGTCGCAGAGGCTTTGGAATATGGCATCGTGGGCGTGAACACCGGCATCATCTCGACCGAGCTGGGGCCGTTCGGCGGCGTCAAACAATCCGGCTTGGGCCGCGAAGGCAGCCATCACGGCATGGAAGACTATCTGGAAATGAAATACGTCTGCCTGTCGGTCTGATCCGAGCTGGTTCTAGTGCGCCGCGCCGGGGCCGCATGGTTTGTCACAAAACTGCAAACAAACCGTCACATCCCTGCAATGACCTAAGGTCATCCCCTTTTCATCCAAGTGAGAGGGGATACCTACCGATGTCATTGCGCTTTGTCTGCCTGACATCTGCCCTTGCCCTGACCGCCGGTCAGGCCATGGCAGAAATGAACTTCAACCGAATTGCATCTTTCCCGGTCGTCAAGAATATGGCCGAAGGCGCGGATACCACCCGCGAAACCTCGCCCGAGATCATTGCGGCCACCAAAGATGGGATGACGCTGGTTTATACTGACAGCCCGCTAGGCGTGATCGGTATGGTCGATATCACCGACCCGGCAAAGCCCGCACCGCTGGGCGCGATGGAGGTGGGTGGCGAGCCGACCTCGGTTGGGATTGTTGGCACAACGGCCTTCGTGGGCGTGAACACATCGGAAAGCTACACTGCGCCGTCGGGAAAGCTGATCTCGGTCGATATCTCGGGCAAGGTGGAAACCGGCGCCTGTGATCTGGGCGGTCAACCCGACAGTGTCGCCATTTCGCCTGATGCCAGCTTTGTCGCCGTGGCAATCGAGAATGAGCGTGACGAAGACTTGAACGACGGTGTTATCCCGCAGCTGCCCGCCGGTTCACTGGCACTGGTGCCGCTGAAAGACGGCGCGTTGGACTGTTCGGGCATGAAAATGGCCTCACTGACCGGTCTGGCCGAGGTTGCTCCGACCGATCCCGAACCGGAATTCGTTGACATCAACGGCCTTGGTGAAACCGTTGTCACGCTGCAGGAAAACAACCACATCGCGGTTGTCGATAAAGATGGGAACCTAGTCAGCCATTTCTCGGCAGGCAGCGTGGATCTGGAAGGCATCGACGCCACCGACGAACGCGGCGCGCTGATCTTCACCGAAAGCCAGCCCGGTCGCCTGCGCGAACCCGACGCAGTGAAATGGATCGACGATAATCATTTCGCCACCGCCAACGAAGGCGACTACGAGGGCGGTTCGCGCGGCTGGACGATCTTCCACAAGGACGGCACCGTTGTTTATGAGAACGGCACCGATTTCGAGAAAGCCATCATCCAGATCGGCCACTACCCCGACAAACGCTCGGATAGCAAAGGTGTTGAGCCAGAAAGCGTGACAGCAGCGACCTTCGGCGGTACGCCGATGATCTTTGTGGGCGCTGAGCGCGCTTCGGTCGTGGGGGTTTATGACGCTACCGATCCGGCCAACCCGGTTCTGAAACAGTTGCTGCCCTCAGGCGTTGGGCCGGAAGGTTATGTGGCAATCCCCGATCGCAATCTGCTGGTGTCGGCCAATGAAAAAGACCTGATCGAAGATGGGGGCCCGCGCGCGCATGTCTCGATCTTTGAATACCAAGACGCCCCCGCCAACTATCCGCATTTGACCTCCGCCGGTGCAGATGAGCTGATTGGTTGGGGAGCTCTGTCCGGTCTGGTGGCGGATGAAGACGGCATGATCTATGCGGTCAACGACAGCTTCTACGGCTTCCAGCCGTCGATCTTCAAGATCGACCCCAGCCAGACCCCGGCGCGCATTGTCGATGTGATCCGCATCCACCGTCAGGATGGCAACCCGGCGCAGAAACTGGACCTGGAAGGCATCACTCTGGATGGCAAGGGCGGTTTCTATGTCGCCTCCGAAGGGCGCACCGACCGCGTCATCCCGCATGCGATCTACCATGTCTCGGCAGACGGGCTGATCAAAGACCGCAAGGGTGAAATCGGTCTGCCGCCGGAACTGATGGCCGTCGAAAAGCGCTTTGGCTTTGAGGGCATCACAAAGGTGGGCGACACCCTGTGGATGGCGGTTCAGCGCGAATGGAAAGACGACCCGGAGAACCACGTGAAGCTGGTTGCCTTTAATCTGGACACCAAGAAATGGGGTGCTGTGCACTATCCAAAGGCAGATCCAGAAACAGGCTGGGTTGGTCTGTCCGAAATCGTGGCCTTCGGTGACCACGTCTATGTCATCGAACGCGACAACCAGCATGACCACCGCGCCGTGACCAAAAAGGTCTATCGCATCCCGCTGTCGGAAATGACCCCAGCCCCGCTGAGCGGTGAACTGCCTGTTGTCAGCAAGCAAGAGGTTCGCGACCTGCTGCCCGACCTGACATCAACCGGGGGCTATGTTCTCGATAAAATCGAAGGTCTGGCTATCCTGCCCTCGGGCGAAGTGTTCGTGATGACCGACAATGACGGCGTCGACGATGCCTCGGGCGAGACGATGTTCTGGTCGATCGGGTCGGTTTCGGCTGGGAATTGACTTGCTTTCAAAACATTGAATGACCCCGCACCAAACTGTGCGGGGTCAGTTTATTCATGGCGTCGGCTTAGTGCGTAGAACAGCTGATGAACGAAACGATACTGGGGTGCCGATAGCGTAGCCTACTAAGTGGCAAGACTTACCCAGCTCGTGTTTCGCTGATTTGACTCGACGCACGCGTCGATAAATCGAAGACCATGTATTCCGTCGTCTATTCCGGGTAACGAAACGTCGAGTTTTCCTCCCCGGATAAGCTTTGCTGCATCGCCATAAATGTTTGCAAAACCTTCCAAATATCCTTCCGGATGCCCGGGCGGTGTCCGGGTCTCGTTCGCCGAACGCTGGGCAACGCCAGTGCGGCTTGATCCTGGTCGTGCGCGGCGATTTATCGCTTTTTGGGTCTCTCTCTCAAATAACCTTAGATAGCTGGGTCAACCAATGACCCAGCCACCTTGGATTTGGACATCTAATTGCGTTGGACTGCGTTGTTTAGGCGCCTTGGAGGTTCGAAAGAGATAGAGCGCTTTGTCGCTATGACCTATCCCAGTTCGAGCAGCTTAAAACGTTGCTGCATCGGCAGTATTACGACCGATTGGGGGTTTGGTGGGATTATCTTGCCATTGCTTGAATTTAAGTACGCCCCCTACGGCTTTTCCAAACGCATCAATGTACTGACCTCCAGACATGTCTTGAACCTTTTGTTCAGCGTTCTGTTCGATGGATCCATCCACAGTCCCAACACGCGCGTTGGCATCAATAGGTCCGGTATCATTAGCCGTGTGAGCAGATTGAAAATGTGCTTCACCACCCAGGTAATAGTCACCGCTGGCCTTCTGTGACACAGACGATTTCTCAACCTTGTCGAAAACTGGACCTTCCGAACTCTGCGTGGCCTCAGGCTGAGAAAGATCAGTGTTCGGAGCGACACCTTTGCCGGGAACAGCCTGGAACTCCTGCCGGGTGCCCATATCTTGCGTCGCATCTAACGGAGAGAGATTGGCAATGAGGTTCACGACTTTCCCAACGACAGTTGTAGTCGTATCCGCGCCTTGGCCTGCCGTGTCCCGGGCCGCTTCCGACTGGCTGATCTGAGCGCCATGATGAACATGACCACCAGAGTGATGACCCGGTCTCGCCATGGCAGATCCTGCGGTCAGAGCGATTACCAATGCTGGCGCGACAATGAGTTTCTTAATTGCGTTGAAGTGTTCCATTTTTTCCTCCTTACCTTGCGGTTACATCTCCAACCTAAGAACAAGACAGCTTTTGTTATTGTGAGGGGAGCTCAGTTTTTTGGTAATTTCCGTCAAATTGCCAAGCTGTTGTTCAACTGCGTGACGCGGTGCTTCAATTTTCTGTCTCTGACAGCAAGTAAACGATTGCCTGGCATGGCCTTTGCGCATCGCTTATTATTGTATTCAATAGAAAAAGGCCCGGCTTGGTCCTGTTCCTGGGTTTCAGACGGCATACCAACATGAAAGAAAACAACATGACGCCTGATAGTCAGACTTGGAGTGTTCCCGGTTTTGGCGTGCATCACATAGCCAAACTGCTAGACAATCGTGGTTCAGATATCGCTGCGCTTCTGAGATCGGCCAATCTTCCCGTAGATGCGCATGAAACTCCTCCGAATTCTGTTGATGTGCGGAATGAGCTGCGTCTGTTGGAACTTGCCATCGAAGAATGCAGCGACCCCATGTTTGCAATCTCTGCGGGGATGACGTTCAACCCGCGAAAAACAACACTTCTCAGCTATGTCGTTCTGAATTCCCCAACCGTTGGTGAGGCAATCGAGAAGGCGGCAAACTACGCCCGTTTGGCGCGGAGCTTCGCCAAACTGTCATTCTATGAAGAAGAGCTTGGCATGTTCTTGCAGATAGATTCCGAAGCACAGCTTATGCATGCAGATGGGGCGCACAATGAATTTCGAATTTCCGCCCTGCTAACCAGTCTTCAGATTGCCGCCGAGACACCGCTACCAGTGCTCGAGTTACGTTTTCCGCACGAATTGACCGCAGAAAAGAAAACTCAGATCTCCGACGCACTCTCTGTCAATGTCAAACATAATCAAAGGGTTCCAGGTATACTATTTGATAAGGCAGTCATAGACATTCCGATCAAGGACACAGATCCTGCGTTGCTTTTGCATCTTGAAACACATGTACAAAGCCTGATGAAGGATTTGCCGCCAGCCATCGGAGAAACAAGCTAGTTGGTTCAGGGTGAAATTACGTCGCGACTGTCATTTAGCGCGCCAACACAAGATGAAATCGCCAAGACGCTTGGGATGAGTGTCAGCACACTTGGGCGCAAACTTGCCAAAGAAGACACGACCTACAAGCAGCTTCTCAAGGATATTCGCAAAAGACTGGCCGAACAGTATCTTGATGATCCCAAGCTGAGTATTTCTGAAATTGCATTTGCGCTCGGCTACTCTGATCAGGCTGCGTTTACCAATGCCTATAAGGCTTGGACTGGCCAATCTCCGGGCAGCGTTCGAGCGGGCTAGAGTGCCTGTCAAGGTCCAGCCGGGCGCCCGCTGTTAACGCTTCGGCACATCTATGACCAGGCATCAGTGCACGAGTCGCAATCATCCGCGTGCGAATACTCTGAGTTCACAAAAAAGCCAGAGCCATCCAATTCACTGGTTTGGTGGCCATTGCCGCTCAATGGGCTCGCCACAGATATTCCCGCACTTACAAAAAAGCGCGAACACGGTGGCGGATGTAATCATTACCTTTTTCATCTCTTAGCTCCTTTCGGTAAAGCGAATTTGATACGCTCTGCATGCATTCAATATGGCGATCCTCTGTGCAGAGTTATTGCGCTGACACGTCAAGGTTTTGTGAGAAAACATCATGCTGCCTGGTATTTTTGACCAGCGCATCTGATCGCAGCTGGGTTGCTTTCAGCGTTGCGGTCATCGGAGCAAGCGCAGCAACGAAGCCGCCAGCTGGAGTTTTTCGACGTCGGCACATAGAACCCCCCGGCATCCTTCGATCCGCAATCACAGAGGACAACAACAACCGCTTTGCGAAAATCTCGATCCGGAAAAACAACGCCCCGCGTCTGGAGGAACGCGGGGCGTGTGTTGCGACAGTCTGGGAGGAGGCGACTGTCGCAGAACTTTCAGGTGTTAGTTGACCGCCTTGGCGTCAACCACGTCTTTTTCGATTGCCTTGGACGATGAAATCTCGATCCGGCGCGGTTTCAGCGCCTCGGGCACTTCGCGTTTCAGATCGATGTTCAGCATGCCGTTTTCATGGCTCGCGCCGGTGACGCGGACATGGTCGGCCAACGCAAAGCGACGCTCAAACGCGCGGGTGGCGATGCCGCGGTGCAGGTAGCTGCGCTCTTTGTCCTCGGCGGCTTTCTTCCCTGCCACGACAAGTGAATTTTCCTTCACTTCGACAGACAGATCATCCTCGGAAAACCCAGCTACAGCAACGGAAATCCGGTAGGTGTCGGCATCGGTTTTTTCGATGTTGTATGGGGGGTAGCTGGGCTGTGCGACGTCATTGGTCAGAACGCGGTCCATCATGTCTGCGATCTGGTCAAACCCAATAGTGGCGCGGTGCAGCGGTGCAAAATCAAAAGTACGCATGTGTCGTATCCTCATCCTTGAGCGATTTACGAATTCAGCCCTCCAATTGGACGGGCGATTAGAGATACCGAACCCCATCTGTGGCGATCCGGTACAATTCACATGGGTAGCAATTTGACTGAGTTCAACCCCCGCCCGAGCTGATGAATTTCGCGCCCGAGCTGGATTTGTCAGACCCCACCTGCAAACGACGGATCGAGGCTTTGGGTTTGGGCGCATTGCTGCGCATGATCGCCTTTAACTCAGAGACGACATTTTTTAGTTCCATCCCAAACCCTATCTTCTCGCCACCGCGCACGCTGACTGCCGATACGACCGACAGAATCTGCCAACGCGCGCCGTTCTTTGCCAGGATCGCCGAACCGGACGAACCAAAAGTGATATCGCAGTTGAAGGTGATTAGCCCCAGACGCCGTTGCAGAATGCTGCAGGACCGTTCGCGTGTGATCGCCTCGGCCCGTCCGCGGCCATAGGATGCAATGCTGATTTCCCCATTTGGAACACGCCCGTCATGCAGGGCAAATGGGTCAGCAACCGAATAGGGGATCGGTTCTTCCAGCCGCATCAGCGCAACATCATCCCGAATATTCTCTACGGACAAAGCTGCGCCCGCGTCATAGCCAGGATGTGGTACGATTTGCACCACTTTGCGTTCAGCCAGCGCAGTGCCATTGCTCAGCCCAGCGCGAAACGTGACTTCACCGGGCACATATGGCTTGCCGGTTGCCCTGTCCAAAGCACAATGCGCCGCTGTCAAAACCAGATCCTGCGCGATCAATGTCCCGGTGCAAAACGACTGCGTGCCAACGTCAAGCCGGCCGATCGCCTCCCACCCGTACAGGTCTTCACGATCCGTCAGTTTGCGCTTGTTGGCCTGCGCCTCGGCTGTTGTTGTCAAAAGGGCGAGACCGAAAAGAGCCGTAAGTATCGTTTTGATCATGGCTTGATAAACCTCGCTCCGACATTTTTGCCGCCACTGCCGCTCAAAGCGGATGAATCGATACCACGTCCGGCCTCAAGTTCAGCCTGTAACAATTCGAACGCCTTCTCGACAGTCGTACCGATTGCCACACTTTCCCCATTCATGCTGGCCTTTGCAGAGATAACCGAGACAACCTGCGGTTCTGGTTCAGAAAACAGAAACACCGGCGCCCCCGATGATCCGAAATTCACATCGCAGGACATCACCACAACATCCGATTGCCGGTTCACGACCGAGCACACCTGTTGCAGCGAAGGAGCCTCGGCCCGGTTTTGCGCATATGAGACCACACCTACCTTTTGGCCCCGCTTTGGCGCAGCACCGATCTCAAAAGGAGATACTGATATGTTTCTGATAGGCTGCCACAGCTCAACCAAGGCAACATCACAACCGAAGCTATTTTGGGATATCTTTGCTTGGAAACTATAATCGGGATGAATCGCCACGCGGCGCACATCGCGATAGGCCAGCGCTCTACCTAAGCGCCAGCCAGCGAGAAATTCCATATCCGCCGGATCGATAAGTTGGCCCGTGGATTTGTTGTACATGCAATGTGCGGCAGTCAGCACGAGATCTGGTGCAACCAGAGTGCCGGTGCAAAACCCAACACCTTTGATGTCCAGACGCCCGACAGCCATCCAATCCCGCCCGGAATCCGATGTATCAAGGCTTTTCAGCCCGCTATCCTGCGCGGTGGCCGCTATAGGCAGCACACAGAGCGCGATTGCTTTTATCCAGTTTCGCACGCGGTACTCCGCCCGATTCCCCCGGCCAACTGTCGTACGGGGCGGGTACGGCGAAAATAGGGCGGTCAGGGAATTTGCCGGTCGTGATGCGGCGGTGCATCACGCCGGTTCAGCGCAAGACTGGCACATCGGACGCCATATACCCAGTGCTCAACGCCCGTGGTTTCGGCCCGCCTGTGACCCAATCCAACAATTCGACGGTGTGCACAATCGGCACCTCGGTAGCCGAGCCAATCTGCATCATACACCCGATATTCCCTGCAGCGATGATATCAGGTTTTTTGGCTTCCAATGTTCTGACCTTGCGGTCTTTCAGCTTGGCAGAGATTTCGGGCTGCATCAGGTTATACGTCCCGGCACTGCCGCAGCACAGATGGCTGTCCGATGGTTCGACCACCTTGAAACCCGCGCGTTTCAACAGGTCCTTGGGGTAGGTCTTGATCTTTTGCCCATGCTGCAAAGAACACGCCGCGTGATACGCAACCGTCAGGCCTTGATCACCCTGTTCGGGCATATCCAGCTGCATCAGCAACTCGCTGATATCCATAGTCATGCCTGAGACTCGCGCTGCATCCTCTGCCAGATCCTCATTGCGGAACATATGCCCGTAATCTTTGACGGTCGTGCCGCAGCCGGAGGTGTTGATCACAATCGCATCCAGGCCATCCCCATTCATCTCCTGCGTCCAGGCGCGGATGTTTGCGGCGGCGGCGGCGTGGCTGTCGCGGCTTTTACCCATGTGGTGGGTCAGAGCGCCACAGCACCCCGCGCCTTCGGCCACGACAACCTCGCATCCCAATCGGGTCAACAGCCGGATTGTGGCATCATTGATATCGGTGTTCAGCGCCTTTTGCGCACAGCCTGTCATCAACGCGACGCGTTTCTTGCGCAGCGCTTTGGGTGCAAAGCTTTGAGGATCATCATTCCGACTGACCGGAGGAATGTACTTGGGTGCCATATCCAACATTGCCCGCAATCGCGCATCCGGCATCAGCCAACGAAATGGCCGCCCCAGCTTGGCCCCGATCAGCGCCCAGCGAAACCGCATCGGATAGGGCAGAATCTGCGCCAGAACCCAGCGCAAGATACGATCAGAGAGGGGGCGTTTGTAGTTGTTTTCGATGTATTCCCGCGCGTGATCGACCAGATGCATATAGTGCACGCCTGACGGACAAGTCGTCATACAGGCCAGACACGACAGGCACCGATCAATATGTTTCACCGTCTTTTCATCCGGCACACGCTCGTTCTCGAGCATATCCTTGATCAGATAAATCCGGCCTCGCGGGCTATCCAGCTCATCCCCCAGAACCTGATAGGTTGGGCACGTTGCTGTGCAAAACCCGCAATGAACACAGTTGCGCAGAATCTCATTCGCGCGCCGGGTTCCCGGGTCTTTCAGCTGGTCTTCGGTGAATGTCGTTTGCATCGGATTACCCCATAAGCCCCTGATTAAAAAGGCCTTTCGGATCGAACTTCCGCCGCAAGTCCCGTGTTAAGCCTGCCAGCGGTTCGGACTCGGGCTGAAACCGACCAAGTGTTTGAATTGTTTCTGGCGCTGCGCGAACAAGCGTGGCGTGGCCATCGAATTCACCCAGTCGCGCGCGAATATCTGTTCCCGCATCCACAAGCGCCCAAACAAGCCCGCCACCCCAATCCAGCAGCAGGTTTTTGGCTTCCAACCGCGCCGCAACTTCTGCCGCATCCGAGGGTTTTATGGAAATGCGCCAAACATCACCTTCTTTGTCGGCAAACCTGCCCACATCCCGGATCGCGCGCCATGTTTCCTCTGGCCCTTCGATCTGGGCAGCCTCGCCATACACGGAAAGCTCACGTTGCAACTGATCGATCCGATACGCGACCGAGTCGGCAAACCCTTCGATCCGCAACAGAGCCTGACCCAATTCGGGATCATAAGCGGCACCGCTCACCTCAAACGGGGATTTCAACGCGGCCGACAGCATCTGAACTGCGGCGGACACCTGCGTGACTGGCATGCCCAATACTGCCACAGCCTCTGGCTTTGGCAGCACTTTCAGAGACACCTCGCTCAGCACTCCCAACGTGCCCCATGACCCGGCCATCAGCTTGACCAAATCATAGCCGGTGACATTCTTCATCACTCGCCCGCCGTTTTTGATGACTTGCCCCCGCCCGTCGACATACCGCACACCCAGCAGAAAATCCCGGCACGCCCCGGCCTGTATCCGCCGCGGGCCCGAGATATTGGCAGCCACAACGCCACCAATCGTCGGCTCGCCCGCACTGCCCAGCAATGCACGATAGTCCGCAGGCTCAAACGCCAGTTGCTGTCCTTCTGCCGCAAGTGCTGCTTCGACCTCTGCCACCGGTGTCCCGGCCTGCGCCACCAAAGTCAGCGCGCCCGGCTCATAGAGCGAAATTCCATTCAACCCCGCCGTACTCAAAACCGGTTCAGGCCCAAACACGCCGCGCGTTCCTCCGCCCTGAATACGCACCGGCTCGTTCAACCCGGCCACGATATCGGCCAGTTCCATCTCTGTCTCAGGTCTCATGTCACTTCTTCTGTTCAAAAATACCTCGGGCGAGGCGCGCAGAGCGCGACGGGGGCAGAGCGTCCTATTCCGCCGCCATCTGCGCCGCTCGGCGAGCTTCGGACACATCCAGCGGAAACACCTTGGCCGGATTCAGCAGCCATTGCGGATCAAACACGTCCTTCACCGCCATCTGCGCCTCAAGGTCTGCAGGCGTATATTGATGCGACATCAGATCCCGCTTTTCGATACCCACCCCATGTTCTCCGGTAAGGCAGCCGCCGACATCGACACACAGCTTCAGGATATCCGCACCAAAGGCCTCGCATTTCTCCAGATCACCGGGTTTGTTGGCGTCAAACAGGATCAGAGGGTGCATGTTCCCGTCGCCCGCGTGGAACACATTTCCGACTGACAGACCGTAGTCCTTGCTCAACTCACCAATGCGCCGCAGCACTTCGGGCAGAGACGACACCGGAATCGTACCATCGAGGCACATGTAATCGTTTAGTTGCCCGATCGCGCCAAAGGCCGACTTCCGACCCAACCAGATCTTGGCGCTTTCTTCGGGTGACTGGCTTTCACGCAACTCGACAGGGTTGTGGCGGTTGGCAATCTCGATGATTTTTGCCAGTTGGTCGTCAATCTCCTTTTGTGAGCCTTCAACCTCGACAATCAGCAAAGCTTCGCAATCGGGATATCCAGCATTGGCAAAGTTCTCGCAGGTCTGAATACACAGGCGGTCCATGAACTCTATCGCCACCGGCAGGATGCCCGATTTTATGATGTCCGAAACGCACTGACCGGCCACCTCATTGTCATCGAACCCCATCAGCACAGGCCGCGCGCCTTCGGGCTTGCGCAGGATACGCAGCGTCGCCTCAGTCACCACGCCCAACTGCCCTTCCGAGCCGCAGATAACCCCCAACAAGTCCAGCCCGCCGGAATCCAGATGCGCGCCGCCGATCTCGACCACGCGTCCATCCATCATCACCATCTTGACACCCAGCAGGTTGTTCGTGGTCACGCCGTATTTCAGACAATGCGCCCCACCCGAATTCATCGCGATGTTCCCCGCAATTGCACAAGCCAACTGCGACGAAGGGTCCGGTGCATAAAAGAAATCTTCTTCCTCAACCGCTCCGGTTACGCTCAGATTGGTGCGGCCGGTCTGAACGCGGATAAAGCGGTTGTCATAATCGGTCTCCAGCACGTCGTTCATGCGCGCCACACCCAGAATCACGCAATCCGCCGTCGGCAGCGCACCACCCGCTAGCGACGTTCCCGCGCCGCGCGGAACCACCGGCACGTCCTCCTCGTGGCAGATACGCAAAACATCCGAAACCTCTTGTGTCGTCGACGGCAGCACCGCCAGCATCGGCGGGCAGCGATACGCAGTCAGCGCGTCACATTCATAGGCGCGTGTTTCTGCCGGGTCGTGGATCACCGCATCATCGGGTAGAACTTGCTGCAGTCGCGCCAAAACGCGGTGCTTTCGCGCAAGCACATCGGGATTTGGCTGGGGCATTTCCATGGCTGATCCTCCAATTTGGTAAAATAATATTACCAATTTCCGCATCTGGCAAGTTTCGATCTTCCGACTTAGTGTCGCAGTCATGTCCTGGATCGCTCAATCCCTTCCTTTTTCCCTGCTCGACTATGCCGCTTTGCTGCTGTTGCTGGGGTCCTGGCTTTGGATCGGTTGGCGGGTTGAAAACGCCTCCGCTCAGAAGCCCTCGGTCAGTCGTATCATGGATGGCTATCGCCGGGATTGGATGAAGGAAATGGTCACCCGACAGCCGCGCATGTTCGATGCGCAAGTGGTTGGCACGATGCGGCAGGGAAGCACGTTTTTTGCCTCGACTACTATGATCGCTATCGGCGGAGGGCTCGCCTTGTTGGGCAATCCTCAACGTTTGGCCGGGCTGGCCGAGGATTTGGCACTGGGTACAGCACCTGCATTGGTGTGGGAGGTCAAGATATTGATCATCCTTCTGTTTCTGGCCAATGCATTCCTGAAATACGTCTGGGCACATCGCCTGTTCGGTTATTGCGCGGTGCTGATGGCCGCAGTCCCGAATGAGCCTGACGACCCCACAGCTTACGCACGCGCCGCACAGGCAGCCGAGATCTGTGTCACCGCGGCGCGCAGTTTCAACCGCGCGCTACGTGCTACCTATTTTGCCCTGGCCGCCGCGGCTTGGATATTGGGACCAATCCCGTTGATTCTGGGCACGATGATCACGATGGCCATGCTCTATCGGCGGGAATTTGCATCGCAATCGCGCACGATTTTGCTCGACACCGGATCGTGATCGTCATGGTGGGCAAGACAAGGTAAGATCACCACATGAGATACCTTATTCTTTGCACCTTGCTGGCCACCCCCGCCTTTGCCGATGCTCCGGTGATCCAAAACGTCACCGCCCAGCGCAGTGGTGAAACCTGGCGATTCGACGTCACAATCCGCCACCCGGACACAGGTTGGGACGACTACGCAGATGGCTGGCGTGTTCTGGACATGGACGGGACCGAATTGGGTATGCGCGTGTTGCACCACCCGCATGTTGATGAACAGCCCTTCACCCGATCCCTTGGCGGAGTTGCCATTCCCGAAGGCATCACGCGGGTCCAGATCCAAGCGCGTGACAATGTCGGCGGTTGGAGCGACAATACCACGGTGATCGACCTGAACTGAGGGTCAGAACACCCCGAGGCTTAGACCCGCTGCCATCGCCGCGCCAATTTCACGGCATTTGTCCAATTGATTTTGGGGGATGACCTTCTCGGCGAGTATCGCGTCGGGCGATTGAGCATGAGTGCAAATGATCAAAGGCGGCTGCACTTCTTTCAACCGCCAGCCGGTGGCGATGCGGGCGGTTTGGCGTGCGGCATTCTCTCCGTCGGACCCGGCGCAGATCATCTGGGCGTAGGGGCGACCTTCGATCCGGCCCAGAACGGGATAGTAACTGCGATCAAAGAACTCTTTCATAAGGCCCGAAATTGCGGCGAGGTTTTCGGGGGCGCAGAAAATGTAGCCGTCGGCGGCCAGCAAGTCTTCGGGCCCAGCCTGATCAGCGGTTTTCAAGACGATACCTGCCTCATCCCCACCCGCCTCAGCTGCCGCCTCAGCCATTTGCCGGGCACCGCCAGTGCGTGAATGATAGACAATCAGAAGCTGCGCCATGTCAGACTCGTTTTAAACCCGGTGATAGGGGCCGCCCGACAAGATGGTTGCGGCCCGATACAGTTGCTCGGCCAGCATCACACGGACCAGCATATGGGGCCAGACCATGGACCCGAATGAGATGGAAAAATCCGCCTCGGACCGTAGCGAGGGGTCTATACCGTCCGCTCCGCCGATGATCAGCGCCAGATCCTGCCGCCCGGCGTCGCGCCAACTCCCCAGCTTTTGGGCAAAATCGGGTGAGGACATCAGCCGCCCGCGCTCATCCAGCGCACAGATCACCGCCCCTTTGGGCAGCGCCTTGCGTAGCAACGCAGCTTCGGCTGCCATCCCTGCGTTTTTCTTGTCTTCAACCTCGATCACCTGCGCAGGGCCAAGGCCCAGGCCACGGCCGGTGCGGTCGAAACGGGTCAGGTAATCGTCAAGCAGGGACTTCTCGGGTCCGGCACGCAATCGCCCGACCGCAACTATGCTGATACGCATATTTCTCTAGCCTCCGGCCTTTCAATACAGGCCAGGATGGCGCCTCAGTTAGCTGAGGCGCTGCCGCCCGCAGGCTGCCACATCTTTTCCAGCTGGTAGAATTCACGCACTTCGGGGCGGAAGATATGAACGATAACGTCGCCCGTATCGATCAACACCCAGTCCCCGGCATCCTTGCCTTCGACTTTCGATGTGAAACCAAACTCCTGCTTGATGCGATCCGTCAGCTTTTCCGCCATGGCCGCGACCTGACGGGTCGACCGACCCGAGGCAATCACCATGTGATCCGCAACCGAGGACTTACCACGCAGATTGATCTGCACGACATCTTCGGCCTTGTCATCGGAAAGTGAGGAAAGGATGCGTTCAAGCAGCTTGTCGCTGATTGACTGAGAGTGGGCCATCACTGCGGCCCCGTCTTCGGCAGGCAAACCCGCCTGGGTATGTAGAGACAGGACATAGTCCTCCTTTGCTATACGCCGCCAAATCCCCGGCGCCGGGATAGTCATAAAGTAACAAACGCCCCGTGACATTTCAATGAAGGCCCGAATGCAATCTTTGTTCAAATCGAATCTGGTGCATCGATGCATAATTTGTTGGCCAAAAAAGCAGGGGCATAGCACCAATAAGAGCCTAAAATTTCATTCTTTCGAATCATTCTTTATTGTTATACAATAAATTATTGCTTGAAAGAGATAAGCTCATGCGACACCGCGTTACACATATGGCGAAATGGCTTAACCGACTAACCAATGGCGCGATCTTCGTGATCCCGGCTTTGGCGATCTACGCAGCCGTCAGCGGTGAAATTCCTTCTTTATCCAAGGCATGGTCCGATGCGTATTTCGTTCGTTTCATCGCGTTGGCGGTGATCGCAGCGATTGGGTTGGCATTGTTGATCCGAATGCTTTGGATCCTGCGCTCAATCCTAAAAGACTGCGCACGCGGCGCTGTTCTCGTGCCTGAGACTGCGGAAAACGTGCAGCGTTTAGGACGGGCGATACTGGCGCTCGCTGTGTTCCAGTCCTTTGACAACACTTTGATCAGCCTTGCTGAAAGCATCGGAAAAGCCAGCGGAGATCGTAGCCTAGTGGTGAGTTTTAGCTCGTCAGACCTTCTCATGCTGCTATGCGCGGGGCTTGTCTATCTGATTGGATGGATCTTTGCCGAAGCCGTATCGATCGATCGCGAGAATCGGGAATTCGTTTGATGCAGATAATCGTGCGGCTTGATGTCATGATGGCCAAACGCAAGATCAAGGGGCGTGACCTTGCATTGGCGATCGGCATCACAGAGCAGAATTTAAGTCTTTTGAAATCCGGCAAAGTCAAAGGTGTGCGGTTCGAAACACTTGCCAAGTTGTGCCAGGTCTTAGACTGCCAACCGGGCGACTTGCTGGAAGCCATGATAGACGACCCGTCCATTTCCCTTGAACCAATCTCAAGCGGATAGTATCTGGTGCCCATGAGACTCAATGTGGCCCAAGAACAAAATCTAGAAGATCGCGCGCGCCTGCGCGAGCGGTTCTATGGGGCTGCCCGCACGGTTCTGGCCCGCCTATCCGCGGCCTAAGCCACCTCGCCAGCTATTTCTCATTACATACGGGGAGAGGACAGATGTCCCCCAAAACACTCTATGACAAGATCTGGGATGCCCATGTCGCGCATGAAGCCGATGATGGCACCTGCCTGCTTTATATCGACCGCCATCTGGTGCACGAAGTCACCAGCCCACAGGCGTTCGAGGGCCTGCGTATGGCGGGACGTCAGGTACGCGCACCGGAAAAGACAATTGCCGTGCCCGACCATAATGTGCCCACCACGCCGGATCGTGTGAACGGAATTGAGAACCCGGAATCGCGCATTCAGGTTGAAGCGCTGGATAAGAACGCCAAGGATTTTGGTATTCACTACTACCCAGTGAATGACGTGCGTCAGGGTATCGTTCACATCGTCGGCCCGGAACAGGGCTGGACCCTGCCCGGCATGACCGTTGTTTGCGGCGACAGCCACACCGCCACCCATGGCGCGTTTGGTGCACTGGCCCACGGCATCGGGACGTCTGAGGTCGAACACGTTCTGGCCACCCAGACTCTGATTCAGAAGAAATCCAAGAACATGAAGGTCGAGATCACCGGCAAATTGCAGCCGGGTGTGACCGCCAAGGATATCACTCTGGCCGTGATCGGTGAGACCGGCACCGCTGGCGGCACCGGCTATGTTATCGAATATTGCGGCGAAGCGATCCGCGATCTGTCGATGGAAGGCCGCATGACCGTCTGCAACATGGCCATCGAAGGCGGCGCCCGCGCTGGCCTGATTGCGCCGGATGAGACCACGTTCGAATATGTCAAAGGCCGCCCGCATGCGCCCAAAGGGGCCCAGTGGGAAGCCGCGATGGACTGGTGGAAAACGCTCTACACCGATGAAGGCGCGCATTTCGACAAGGTCATCACCCTGCGGGGCGAAGACATCGCACCTGTCGTCACATGGGGCACCAGCCCCGAGGACGTTCTGCCGATCACCGCATCGGTCCCTCACCCCGAGGATTTCGAAGGCGGCAAGGTCGACGCGGCCCGCCGGTCTATCGAGTATATGGGTCTGGAAGCCGGTCAGAAACTCAGCGATGTGGAAATCGACACCGTCTTTATCGGGTCCTGCACCAATGGCCGGATCGAAGACCTGCGTGCCGCGGCCGAGATCCTGAAAGGCAAAAAGATCAAAGACGGCATGCGGGCCATGGTCGTGCCGGGGTCGGGCCTTGTTCGCGCTCAGGCCGAAGAAGAAGGTCTGGCCGAGATATTCAAGGACGCTGGTTTCGAATGGCGTTTGGCCGGATGCTCAATGTGTTTGGCGATGAACCCTGACCAGTTGCAACCGGGCGAGCGTTGTGCCGCGACCTCGAACCGCAATTTCGAAGGTCGTCAGGGCCGCGGAGGGCGGACCCACTTGCTGAGCCCGGCCATGGCCGCCGCAGCTGCCATCACAGGACGTCTTACAGACGTCCGAGAGTTGATGTAAGCTGCCCTCATAAATCAACTTTTGAGGGAATTCACAGATGAGTGATTGGGTCAAATGGCTGTTGCTGGGACTGCTATCCATCGCGTTCGGTATCTTCGTACTGGGCGCGCCGGTTGTGGCGTCGATTGCGGTGACGGTGGTCACCGGTGTGTTGCTGCTGGTCACCGGCGCACTGCAGGTTGTCGGCGGGTTCACCGTCGAAGGCACCGGTAACAAAATCCTGTCACTCATCATGGGTGCGGTCATGCTGTTCCTTGGCTGGTCCTTTCTGGATCACCCGCTGCAGGGCACACTGACCTTGGCGACCGTGATGCTGATCCTGTTCATGGCAGGTGGCATCGCGCGGATCATCCTGTCCTTCCAGATGCGCGGAACTCAGTTCTTCTGGCCAACGCTGATCTCGGGCATCTTGTCGATCGTGCTGGCCGGTATCATCTGGAGCTATGTCGGGCAGGAACCGCAGGCGCTGCTGAGCATTCTGGGGATCTTCCTAGGCATCGAGATGCTGTTCAACGGGTTCGGATTGGTCTTCATGGCGTTCTTCGTCAAGAACGCACCCAAAGACGAAACAACAGAAGCGAAAGAAGCTTAAACGCGGGATATGGGCGCGGCCCTCTCTCGCAGGAGTGTAGAACATGGAAAAGTTTGAAAAAGTCCACGGGGTGGCCGCCCCAATGCCGCTGATCAATATCGACACCGATATGATCATCCCTAAAGTGCACCTGAAAACCATTAAACGGTCGGGTCTTGGCGTCGTTCTGTTTGATGAGATGCGCTATCATGATCATGGCGGCGAGAACGAAGAGTTTGTTCTGAACAAACCCGCTTATCGCAACACCGAGATTCTGGTGGCTGGTGACAATTTCGGCTGTGGCTCGTCGCGGGAACATGCGCCCTGGGCGATCAAGGATTTCGGGATCAAGGTTGTGATCTCGACCAGCTTTGCCGACATCTTCTTCAACAACTGCTTCAAGAACGGCATCCTGCCCATCGTGGTTGAAGAAGAGCATCATGCAGTTCTGATGGACGATGCGCACAAGGGCGAAAATGCCCGTATGACCGTGCATCTGGAAGATCAGCAGATCACCACATCGGACGGAGTGGTGATCGAGTTTGACATTGATCCCCACCGCAAGCACTGCTTGTTGAATGGTCTGGACGACATCGGCCTGACAATGGAAAAAAACCACCACATCGACAAGTTCGAGGATCACGCGAGTCAGGCCCGCCCCTGGGTATGATTCTGTGGATGATTCTGTGGGCACTCAACCCTATGGGGTCGCAGTCGCGACCTCATTCGCATTTTAGGGGTTGAAAATCGCAAAACCACAACATCTAGGTATCAAATTGAGATACACGTCGGATTTGCGTCGAAAATGATGCAATCCCGCACCAGTTGCGCCATCTTTTTGCCCGAAATCACGTGTTATCTGCACCCTGGCTTGAGCGGAATGCCGCTTATCGTCCAAGGTGTCGGAAACGAGGCATCCGTCACTTTAACAAACGGGCGGGCACAAGTTGGAACCAAGTTGGCAAAGACCGGCTGGTCCAGTTTGAAAAAGGGTTCGGATAGTGATTGCGCGCACATCAGGGGCGGCGATACGTGGAATATTGGTCGCGCTTATGGTGCTGACCCCCGCGTTGTACCTGCCAGTAACATCGACGAACGGGACCGAAATAGTGGTCTTTCTCGCGATACTCGCGTTTATTCTGACATTTGCCGAATATAACTCTGCCTTTCCAAGCTTTATCGAATTTCGCGACGCCCCACCGGTGAATCGGTTGCGGTTTGTTGGACTGTTCTCGATGGTCACGTTCCTGACGTTGATCTGTAAGAATGGCTACGCTCCGACACAGCTGACCACATTCTCGTATTCTGTGGGTCTGGCAGTCGCAAATGTGGTCGATTTCCCGTATTCGCCGGTGCGCCTGATCGTGCTGATGCTGCCGGCTGATGCCAGCGCGCCGCTGGTAGAGCTGGTGCGCATAACCGCCAGCATCGCCTATGTTGCGGCGCTGGTGACGATTGCAAGCTTTGCCTATGCGGTGAAACTGAGGGGCTGGCCAACCGGAAATGGGGCATTCAATGTCTGGACCAACCTGCCACTGTTTGACCCCACCAAAGGCGGAGACGTCGTCAATCGCCTTCAGCGCGATGGCCGTCTGAATATCTGTATCGGCATTCTGTTACCTTTCCTGATCCCTGCTGTGATCAAGCTGCTGACCAACTTCGCCAATCCGATCTCGCTGAGCAATCCGCAGACCCTGATCTGGACCATGAGCGCCTGGGCCTTCCTGCCCGCCAGCATGATCATGCGAGGCATGGCGACCATGCGCATTGCCGGGCTGATCGTCGAAAAGCGCCGCGCCTATTCAACATCCGAGACCGCTCAGGCCGCATGATCCGCGCCCTGATCCTGCTGTTGCTGCCCGTCGTGGCGCAAGCAGACGTTGTGCGTATTGCAACCTACAATACCGAGCTCAGCCGCAAGGGTCCTGGACTGCTGTTGCGCGACATCCAGAGGCGTGAGCCGCAGGTTCAGGCCGTTGTCGAAGTGCTGGCATCCGCGCGCCCAGATATCGTCGCGCTTCAGGGTATCGATTGGGACATGGACGCCCTTGCGCTGACCGCGCTGGCCGGCGCGTTGCGCGAGGCCGGGTTGGACTATCCCTATCTCTTCACAGCTCAGCCAAATTCCGGGCTGGAAACGGACCTTGATCTGGACGGGGATGGCAAAACACACGGCCCCGGAGACGCGCAGGGTTGGGGGTTCTTCACCGGCCATGGCGGGATGGCAGTGTTGTCACGGTACGAAATCCTGAAAGACGACGCGCAGATGTTCGAAACGCTGTTGTGGAAGCAATTGCCTGGGTCAGAGTTACCCGTGTCCGATGGCAAACCCTACCCGTCCAAACAAGCTCAGGACGCGCAGCGCCTGTCCTCGACCGGTCACTGGATCGTACCAATCGACACGTCCCTGGGTCGTCTGAACCTGATGACGTTCCACGCATCCCCTCCGGTATTTGACGGCACCGAAGATCGCAACGGATTGCGCAACCGCGATGAAATCCGGTTCTGGTCGGTGCTGATGGACGGTGGTCTTGGCCCCGCACCAAGCGCCCCCTTTGTCATCGCAGGTGACGCCAATCTCGACCCGAAGCACAGCGATGGCCGGACCGAGGCTATCGCTGCACTGCTCTCCGATCCGCGCCTACAGGACCCGCAACCCAAGTCTCCTTTGGGCGAGATCGCAACCGTCCATTGGAAAGCGGTTGGCGCGCTTCGTGTAGACTATGTGTTACCGTCCGCCGATCTGCAGGTTGTGGATACGGGCATATTCTGGCCGCATCCCGACGATGAGCAAAGAGACAGCGCCGAGCGAGCCAGCCGTCATCGGCTGGTTTGGGTGGACGTTACGGCGCGATGAGACTTCGCGGTACTCAAAGACCCGATCCTGCTCTTGTGCGCGATGGCCGACCGTAGCGCCTGATCCAAATCGGTATGCGGTACATCCTCGATCAGTTCTGACAGGAAGGCGCCATCCAACTGGTGTGGAAGGTCCCACAAGTATCGCATCTCAAGCAGGTGCGGGGCCATACGCCAGAACGGGCGTACCAGTTGTATGGGCCACCACTCCATCTTGGCAATCGCAACCTCCTGCCCGGTAACACGGGACAGCGATTGCGCGATCTCGGTGCCGGTCAGCGTGTAGCCGGGAAATGGGACGTCGCAGAATCTAGGAAGCTCATGCCGCATCTCGGCCAGCATCACTGCGGTGCGGGTCAAATCAGGCAGATAGGCCCAAGCATGCGGGATATCTGGGTTGCCGGGATATGTCAGACGACCCTTGGACAAACCTTTGATCATGATCTGATCGAACCAATTGCCCGAAGCGCAAGTGTCGATGAAATCGCCAGCGCGCAGGATGATCGTCCGGACGGATGAGCTTCGGTAAGCTTCCTCCATCTCGATCCTGATCCGGCCCAGCGGGTTTTGCGCGCGATGCGGGCTGCCTCCGTACCAGGGACCCGGGGTCTCTGCGCCAAAGACATAGACATTGCCGGGTACGATCACGGTTGCCCCTGCCTGCGCCGCCACATCGATCACCTGACGATGCAAGTCAGGCACCAATCGCGCCCAATCGGTATAAGGCGGGTTCCAGGCGTTGACGATCACGTCAACCCCTTGCGCGGCCTGTTCCAGCCTGTCCGCTTTGCGATTGAATGTGCGAACCGACCAACCGGCCTCTTGAAACGCAAGTCTAGCGTTGCGGCCAAATCGGCCATTGGCCCCCAGAATAAGCACAGATTGCTGCATGACACGCTCCTTTCCGGATCAATCTAGCCATACAAATACTTAATGGAATTGCCGAAAACCGCAGAACGTGTATTCATTTTTGAATGGACAGATCTATCACCCATTCCGACTGGTCCTTGATCCAAAGCTTTCTGGCCGTGGCCGAAACCGGATCTTTATCTGCTGCCGCGCGGCGTTTGGACCGCAGCCAGCCGACGCTGGGGCGTCAGATCCACGCACTTGAGGATGAGCTGGGCGTCTCCCTATTCGACCGCCACGCGCGCGGGCTGAAGTTGAGCGAGGTAGGCACGCAGTTGCTGCCAATGGCGCAGCAAATGCACTCAGCTATGAGCACCTTTAGCCTGACGGCAGCCGGGCAGTCGCAACAGCTGGAAGGTTCGGTCCGCATCACAGCATCGGTCTTTGCCTCACATCACCTGCTGCCTCCTATTCTGGCGCAAATCCGCGCCCAGGAACCTGCCATTCAGCTGGAACTGGTCGCCACGGATGCAACCGAAAACCTGTTGTATCGCGAGGCCGACATAGCCGTGCGCATGTACCGGCCCGAGCAGATGGATATCGTCTCGCGGTATCTCGGGGATGTTCCCTTGTGTTTCTGTGCCGCCACCTCGTATCTGGACCGTGCAGGGCGGCCGGAAAAACCCGAGGATCTGTTCGATCATGATCTTGTTGGCTTCGATGCCAATGAACAGATCATCACCAAGATGCGCCAAAAGGGTTGGCCCGCCAACAAAGGAAGCTTTGCCACTCGCTGTGATCTGCAAAGCGCGTATTGGGAGCTGATCCGCGCCGGATGTGGTATCGGGTTTAGCCAGGTTCAGGTGGCCGAGGCTGACCCGCTTGTCGAAGTTCTTCCGCTGGATGTTGATATCCCGGTGCTTCCTGTCTGGTTGGCCGCGCCACAAGCGATGCGACAAACACCGCGAATCCGCCGTGTCTGGGACTTACTGACCGAGGGGTTGAAGGCCTCTCTCTGACCGGTTTCCAGCGCGGATGACCCAGAAACTCGATTTCCCGCATAGAACCTACATTTAAGCCCGCTCGTCTCATTGACCCGATGCGGCACAGACGCTAGGGCCTTTGCTGTCAAACGCAAGGAGATCCTTCATGTCCAACCCCTCGCTCCTCATCCTGCCCGGAGACGGAATTGGCCCCGAAGTCATGGCCGAAGTACGCCGCATCATCGACTGGTTCGGCACCAATCGCGGCCTGGAATTCGACGTGAGCGAGGATCTGGTCGGCGGTGCGGCCTATGACACCCATGGCAAGCCATTGTCAGACGAGACCATGGCCAAAGCGCAAGAGGTCGACGCGGTTCTGCTTGGCGCTGTCGGTGGTCCTAAATATGACGATCTGGATTTCAGCCTTAAGCCCGAGCGTGGTCTGCTGCGCCTGCGCAAGGAAATGGACCTGTATTCCAATCTGCGTCCGGCGCAGTGCTTTGACGCGCTGGCTGATTTCTCATCGCTGAAGAAAGACATCGTCGCAGGTCTGGACATCATGATCGTGCGCGAGCTGACATCGGGCGTCTACTTTGGCGAGCCGCGCGGCATTTTCGAGGAAGGCAACGAGCGTGTGGGTATCAACACTCAGCGCTATACCGAATCCGAAATCGAGCGCGCCGCGCGTTCGGCCTTTGAACTCGCGATGCGCCGGAACAAGAAGCTGTGCTCGATGGAAAAGGCCAATGTGATGGAGTCGGGAATTCTGTGGCGCGAAGTGGTCGAGCGCGTGAGCGCCGATTACCCCGAAGTCGTACTGTCACATATGTATGCCGACAACGGCGCCATGCAGCTGGTCCGCGCGCCCAAACAGTTCGACGTGATCCTGACCGACAACCTGTTTGGCGACATCCTGTCGGATTGCGCCGCGATGCTGACCGGTAGCTTGGGCATGCTGCCCTCGGCCAGCTTGGGTGCACCGATGGCCAATGGGCGCCCCAAGGCGATGTACGAGCCGGTGCATGGTTCGGCCCCCGACATCGCCGGCGAGGGCAAAGCCAACCCGATCGCCTGTATCCTCAGCTTTGCCATGGCGCTGCGCTACAGCTTTGATCAAGGCGCCGAGGCTGGCCGCCTGGAAGCTGCGATCGAAAAGGTTCTGGCCGATGGCGTGCGCACCGGTGATCTGTTGGCGGATGAAGGTGTTCAGCCGGTTTCAACCTCGGAAATGGGCGATGCCATTTTGGCGGCACTGGACGCAAGCGTCTAAGTCCTGCCACAGCTGAAATTCAAAAGGCGGTGCCCAGCGCACCGCCTTTTTTAGTTGCCGCCAAAGATACCCTTGAGCAGGTTGTTGATGTCTTCGGCAAACCCACCCTGTCTGCGGCGAGGCTGCGGCTGCGCCACCTGAACCGGCGGTTCTGGCACGATCATCGGCAAGGGTGTTGGCGTCATCCCTTCGGTCACGCGCACCATCGTCTCTTTCCAAATCTCGGCAGGCAGGCCGCCACCAGTGACACCGGACAAGGGCGTGTTGTCGTCATAGCCCATCCACACACCGGCCACATAGTCTGCCGTGAACCCGATGAACCACGCATCGCGCGCCGCCTGCGTTGTCCCTGTTTTGCCCGCAACCTGCCAGCCGGGCAATTTCGCCCGCCCGCCAGTGCCTTCGGACACAACACGTTCCATCATCCAGGTCAGCTGTTTCGCGGCGCTGTCATTGATCACACGCTCGCCGATGCCGGTGGTTGTCACCATAACAGGTTCGGTCTCGCCCAGCAGCTTCAACTCGGTCAGGCCATAGGGCTCAACCGAGGATCCGCCGTTCAGGATGCCTGCATAGGCGCCGGTCATCTCGATCAGCGTGCTTTCAGACGCGCCCAGCGCCAGCGCCGGACCCTGTGCCAGATCGCTGGCAATCCCGAAACCGCTAGCGACGGTCCGCACATTGTCCAGCCCTGCAACCTCGGCCACTTTCACAGCCGGAATGTTCAGAGAATTCTTCAACGCATCCGCCAGCGTGACACGACCATAGAACCTATTCGTGTAGTTCTTTGGGCACCATTCACCCGATCCCGGAATGCTGACGCAATAGGGCTCGTCCATCACGGTGGCATAAGGTGAATAGCCCAGCTCCAGCGCTGTGGCATAAACAAAGGGCTTGAATGAGGACCCGGTCTGGCGCAGTGCCTGAGTGGCCCGGTTAAACGCGCCCGAGACCCGGGTTTTACGTCCGCCGACCATGGCGCGCACCGCCCCATCCGCTGACATCACGACAATCGCCGCCTGCGCCTTGGACCCTTCGCGCACCTTTTCCTGAAAGATGTATTGCAGCGCCTCTTCGGCAGATTTCTGGATACGCTGATCCAATGTGGTGCGGATCACCACATCTTCGGTGGTGTTGCGGGTGAAAAACTCCGGCCCGCTGGCCATAACCCAATCGGCGAAATAGCCGCCCGCCCGCGCAGCGGCAGCGGCGGACAGTTCTGCCGGACGCGCACGTGCCTCGCTGGCCTGTGCGCCTGATAGATACCCCTGATCCTCCATTAGACCGACCACAAGCCGGGCGCGATCTTGTGATCGTTGCAAGCTGTTGGTGGGGGCATAGCGCGTGGGTGCGACCAGCAGTCCGGCCAGCATGGCCGCTTCGGCCGGAGAGACCTCGGCTGCCGATTTACCGAAGTACCGTTGGCTGGCAGCTTCGAACCCACGTGCACCGGCCCCCAGAAACGCACGGTTCAGATAGATCGTCAGGATTTCGTCCTTGGAGTATTTAACCTCCATCGCCAGCGCATAGATCGCTTCTTTGCCCTTGCGCCACAGCGAGCCCTGACGGCAATCCGCTTCATACGCAGCCTCGGACTCCCATTCGGTTGGGTCATAAGGCACACCCAGACACAGCAGCTTGGCTGTCTGTTGAGTGATGGTCGACCCGCCATGGCCCGACAGCGGCCCACGCCCTTCGCTCAGGTTGATACGCACCGCGCTGGCAACGCCGCGCGGGCTGACGCCGAAATGGCGATAGAACCGCTTATCCTCGGTCGCGATGACCGCGTTTTTCAGATGGGGTGAGACCGTATCTGCCGTGATCACCCCGCCAAACTGATCACCGCGCCAGGCAAAAACCTTGCCATCCCGATCCAGCAGGGTCACCGATCCGCGCGCGCGCCCGTCCAGCAGGGCATCCGCATCGGGCAACGAGGTATAGACAACGCCAACTGCCAAAGCGATCAGCATCGCGACAACAGCGCCCACGCGCCATGTGACACCCCAGATCAGTCGCCAGACCCAACGGAACAAACGGCGGAAAAACCCCCCGCCATTGCCACCCGAACGCTTGCGGGTCTTCTTTCGAGCCGTCTTGCGCGTTGCCGTCTTTCGGGCGGTGGATTTCTTACCCGCCGGTTTCGCAGCCCGCTTGGTCGTCGAAGGCTTGCGCCCCTTCGACGGGTATCGTTTATCCGCGACCAATCTTGGCTTGCGGCGCTTGGACTCAGTCATGCTCAAACTCTGCCCGGTTATTCTTTTGGCACACCATACCCCGGCGACATAGCTATGTAGAGGTCCGATTTTCCGGAATTATCCCTCTCATATTCGCCTAATTTTTAGCCGTTCGGCAAGTTTTGTGCAAAAATTGTGCAACTTTGCGTCATTTTCGAACCGTTTAACGACGGGGAATCGTTCCTAAACGCCCCTCCTCAGGCTCTTTTTCTGCAGGTGCAAACAAGCCGGTGTGACCGGAGAAGCAGAGGGGACTGACGTGAAACTCATCATTGCGACAATCAAGCCGTTCAAGCTCGAGGAGGTGCGCGAGGCACTGACCCAGGCTGGCGTGCGCGGCATGATGGTGACCGAAATCAAGGGCTTCGGCTCACAATCCGGTCACACAGAAATCTATCGCGGCGCAGAATACGCTGTGAACTTCGTACCCAAGATCAAACTGGAAATCGTGGTGCCAGCCACGATGGCCGACCAGATCGTTGAGACCATCACCAACACCGCCAAAACCGGCAAAATCGGTGACGGCAAGATTTTCGTCCTTGATGTCGAGCAGGCCATGCGCGTGCGGACCGGGGAAACAAACGAAGAGGCGCTCTGAGCGCCGACACTCACATAAATTCGAGGACTGACAATGAACCTGATGAAATCTCTCATCCCTGCCGCCGCGCTTGTCGTGCTGCCGCAGATGGGTCTGGCGCAAGAGGCTGCCACCGGCGAAGCCGCGCTGCACACCCAGTATATCTTTACCACCCTGCTGTTCCTGATGGCGGGCTTCCTGGTCTTCTTCATGGCGGCAGGCTTTGCCATGCTGGAAGGCGGTTTGGTGCGTTCCAAGAACGTCGCCATGCAGATGACCAAAAACGTGGCGCTGTTTTCCATTGCCGCGATCATGTACTGGCTGATTGGCTTCAACACGATGTATCCCGGCGACTTCAATGGTTTCTTTGCCATTGGCGGCCCAACCGTGCTCGATCCGGTTGGTGTTGACCCGGCCGAGGCTGCTTTGGACTATGCCTCAATCGGTTCGGACTTCTTCTTCCAGCTGGTCTTTGTGGCTGCAACCGCCTCGATCGTGTCCGGCGCCGTGGCCGAACGGATCAAACTGTGGCCGTTCCTGATCTTCGTGGTCGTTCTGACCGGCATCATGTACCCGATCTCTGGCTCCTGGCAGTGGGGCGGCGGCTGGCTGTCCGAAGCTGGCTTCTCGGATTTCGCTGGTTCTACAGTTGTGCACTCTGTCGGTGGCTGGGCAGCTCTGGCTGGCTGTCTGATCCTTGGCCCGCGTATCGGCAAGTATAAAGACGGCAAGGTTCACCCGATGCCCGGTTCGAACCTGGCGCTGGCCACCTTGGGTACCTTCATCCTGTGGCTGGGTTGGTTCGGCTTCAACGGCGGCTCACAGCTGGCTATGGGCACCGTGGGTGATGTAACCGACGTGTCGCGCATCTTCGCCAACACCAACATGGCTGCCGCATCTGGCGCTGTTGCTGCCCTGATCCTGACCCAGGTTATGTACAAGAAGCCTGACCTGACCATGGTGCTGAACGGCGCGCTAGCCGGTCTGGTCTCGATCACCGCTGAGCCTCTGGCTCCGACCCTGTTCGGCTCGCTATGGATCGGTGCAGTTGGCGGCATCATCGTGGTCTTCGCGGTTCCGATGCTGGACAAGTTCAAGATCGACGACGTTGTTGGTGCCATTCCTGTTCACCTGTTCGCAGGCATCTGGGGCACCATCGCTGTGATCTTCTACGGCGAGGCCAGCTTGGTTACTCAGCTGACCGGTATCGTCGCGTACGGTGTGTTCACCTTCGTCGGCGCTCTGATCGTGTGGTCCATCCTGAAAGCTGTAATGGGCATCCGCGTAAGCGAAGAGGACGAGATCAACGGCCTCGACATGGCAGAACTGGGTATGGAAGCCTATCCGGAATTCTCCAAAGGCTAGGACCTGAGATATACACTGCAAAACCGGGCGTTCGCGCCCGGTTTTTTTGTTCTGGGTACACTACGATTTCTTGACGAGATCATCCGATGGCGGCACTTCAGATAGGATCAAGCGGCGTAAGTTTCGGAGCATATCGTGAAAACAATCGGCATTCTCGGGGGCATGTCCGCCGCTTCGACGCGGATTTACTACCGTATCCTATGCGACTTGACCCGAGATCGTCTTGGGGGTCTGCACTCACCCCAGTTGCTCATCCGCTCACTGGATTTTGCGGAAATCGAAACCCTGCAGGTCCGGGGGGATTGGGACTCTGCCGGGCACATTTTAAACCAAGAGGCATTGGCTTTGGAACGCGGCGGGGCTGATTTCATCATTCTCGCGACCAACACAATGCACAAACTGGCCCAGCAATCGATGGCGGGCGTTTCGATTCCGTTGCTGCATATTGCCGATGCAACGGCACACGCCATTCAAGATGTCGGGCTCCAATCGCCCGGTTTGATGGCAACAGCTTTCACCATGCAGCAGACGTTTTACACGGATCGCCTGCGCGCGGCTGGGTTGGCCCCCGTTCTGCCAACCCTTGAAGACCAACAGACAACACATCGCATAATCTATGAAGAACTGTGCAAGGACATCGTCAAGGAACAAAGCCTCTCGGACTATGTCGGGATTGCGCAGCGGTTACACGACGCGGGTGCGGATTGCCTCATTCTCGGCTGCACTGAAGTGGGCATGTTACTGAACGCAGAAAACGTGCCCTACCCGGTGTTCGACACCACACATATTCACTGCCAAGCCGCGTTGGACATGGCTTTATCCTGACGCCCGGATCGGCAGAATTTGTAATTGAAACGAAAAAGGCCGCGCGAATGACGCGGCCTTTGGTAACAAGTGCGAGTATTAGACCCCGACGTCGACAATCGCCTGTGCCAAGATCGGAACGGTCGTCGCGTTCAGACCTGCGATGTTCAGGCGGCTGTCCCCCACCATGTATATGCCATGATCGTTGCGCAGTTGCTCGACCAGTTCGGGGGCCGCGCCGAGGCGTGAGAACATACCGCGGTGCTGGGCGACAAAGCCGAACCGGTCTGATCCGGTCAGCCTCTGCAACTCGTCGGCCAGTTGCTGACGCAGCCCCAGCATCGAAAGGCGCACCTCCTCCAGCTCAGCGGCCCAATCTGCGCGCAAGGCGTCGTCGTTCAGGATGGTGGTCACGACCCGTGCGCCATGGTCCGGCGGAAACGAGTAGTTCTGGCGGTTCAGGAAGGCCAGCGTGCTCTGGTTCAGCGCGGTCTGCGCCGCTTCATCGCTGATTGCCATCAGCAGGCCGGTACGCTCGCGGTACACGCCGAAATTCTTGGAACATGACGCCGCGATCAGGCAGCGCTTGACCGACGATGCCACCAGACGGGTTGCCTGCGCGTCTTCCTCAAGACCGTCGCCGAAACCCTGATAGGCGATGTCGATCATGGCAACCAGCCCAAGCTCGTTGATCAGGTTCACCACCTCTTGCCACTGCACGGGGTTCAAGTTTGCGCCGGTCGGGTTATGGCAGCAACCATGCAGCAGAACCACGTCGCCCGCCTTGGCAGTTTTCAGGTCCTCGATCATACCGTCGAAATCGACGCCGCGGGTTTCGCCGTCAAAATAGCGATACGGAACCGCCTCGATACCCAAGTAGCTCAGGATCGACAGGTGGTTTGGCCATGTCGGGTTCGATACAAACACGCGCGCCTCAGGATTGGCCATGCGGATCATCTCGAACGCTTGACGGCAGGCACCCGTCCCGCCCGGTGTCGCAACGGCGGCAATTTTGGTACGCGGCACCGTATCGCCAAGGATCAGCCCGATCATCGCATCGGCATAGGCCGGATCACCTGCCAGACCGGTATAGGCTTTGCTTTCCTGCTCCTCCAGAATGCGCTTTTCAGCGGCTTTGACCGCACGCATTACCGGGGTAACACCTTCGGCATTCTTGTAGACGCCGACACCCAGGTCGATCTTCTGATCACGCGGGTCTTCGCGGTACATCTGCATCAGCGCCAGGATTTTGTCGGCGGGCTGCGGTTTGAGGTTCTCGAACATCAGATCTCTCCGGTTGCGACGGGCAGGGTTGGGAAGGCACCCCATTCAGCCCAGGAGCCGTCATAAAGCGCGTGGTCTTTTTTGCCCATGCGTTCAAGCGCAAGGCTTAGGATTGCAGCGGTCACGCCTGAACCGCACGAGGTGATCGCCGGTTTAGTCAGATCCACGCCTGCGGCCTCAAACACGGCGCGGCACGCATCGGGCGACTTCATCGTGCCGTCACTATTTAGCAGGCTGCCAAAGGGCACGTTGCGCGAGCCTGGTATGTGGCCCGATCGCAGCCCTTCGCGCGGTTCAGCCTCGGTTCCGGCAAAGCGGGCGGCGGCACGGGCATCGATGATCTCATGATCAGCCAGTTTGGCGGCGGCGGACACCTGTGTTACGTCGCGTACCAGATGGTTCTGTACCCGGACGGTCATATGGCGATCCCGGATCACAGGGGGCAGATCTTCGAACTCTCGCCCTTCGGCCTGCCATTTCGGCAAACCCCCGTCCAGAACGGCGATATTCTCTTGCCCCATCAGACGGAACAGCCACCAGACCCGCGCGGCCGACATCAGCCCGGCCCCGTCATAGACGACCACCTGATGACCATCGCCCACGCCGATCGCCCGCAGGCGTGACATGAACTTCTCGACCGGCGGCGCCATATGCGGCAGGTCCGAGCGGTGGTCCGAAATGTCATCAATATCGAAGAAGCGCGCGCCGGGGATGTGGCCCGCGTCATATTCCGCCTTGGCATCGCGATTCTGCGCAGGCAGGTACCACGACCCGTCCAGAATCCGCAGATCCGGGTCCTTGATATGCGCGGCCAGCCATTCGGTAGATACCAGGGTTTTCGGATCGTCTTGCATCAAAGCCTCCCCTAAGCGAGTCTGAGTTTCCCTATATCCGAGCGGCCAAACGTGCAAGCCATGCCAACGCCTGCACCCCCCGGCACACTGACAATTTTTTCCAAACATACACGTTTGCCTGCTTGACAGGCGGCACGCCGTACCAGACACCTGCCTGACATGGTTTCCAAAGGGGAATTCCCCCTGAAGAATGAAAAGGGAATCCGGTGCGACAGTACCTGTCAATTCCGGAACTGCCCCCGCAACTGTAAGCGGAGTTTCGCCCCATCATGGCCACTGACCGAAGCAATCGGTTGGGAAGGCCGGGATCGAAGCCAATCCGCAAGTCAGGAGACCTGCCATGTGCAAACCGGGCGAAAGCCCAATTTTTAAACCTTTCTGCCGTCGGGTGTGACGGGAAGGAGACCAAACTATGCATATCGAACCGGGCGTCGTAAATGGCGCCAAACTTGTCTTGAGCTACGCCACCGCAACTGGCGCAGGGCTCTATACCGCTAAACTGGCATGGGACAGCCTGAAAAGCAGCGGCCTTGCCAGCCTCGCCATTCGCTCAGCCCTGACCACCGGGCTGGTTTTTACCTTCTTTGAGGTGTTGCCACACTTCCCGGTCGGGGTGTCGGAAGTTCACTTCATTCTGGGATCGACCCTGTTTTTGTTGTTCGGTGCGGCCCCTGCCGCCATCGGCCTGATCGCGGGCTTGTTTATTCAGGGGTTTTTCCTGGCGCCTTTCGACCTGCCTCAGTTCGGGATGAACATGACAACGCTGCTGTTACCGTTGTTTGCCTTGCAGGCCTTGGCCAACCGCATCATTGCGCCGAATACGGCCTATATTGATCTGAAGTATTCTCAGGCACTTGCGCTGTCGACGGCCTATCAGGGCGGTGTCGTCGTCTGGGTGGCGTTCTGGGCCTTTTATGGCCAGGGATTTGGTGCAGAAAACCTCGCCGCCGTTGTCAGCTTTGGCGGTGCGTACCTCCTGGTTATCCTGATAGAACCACTGGCTGATTTGGCCGTGTTGGCCGCAGCAAAATCCATGCGGGATCTGGGTCGGATTGGGCTGTTTACACCCCGCCTCCATAACGCTGCATAGCCCTTTTGCGCCGCGCTACCCTGCGCGGCGCAACCTGAAATGCTGAATGATTCCGATCACGCTGATGATGATCCAGAAGCCTTCAATCAACATCGACGCCAGATTGAAGTTCTGAAGCAGTGAATAGACGATCAAAACAGACCCCAGCAGGTTCACCACGGGAAAAGCCAGATCTTCGGAATTCATGTACCGCATCTGCGTGGCGAAATAGGCGGCAACCACGATCAGAGCCCCGAAGGAACCGATGGCGTCCACGATGGTCAGACTGTTGAAAAACTCACTCATCAATGAACCTTGCCGTTTTCCTGAACATCCGGCTGTTGCGCATAGTGATGCATGTTCAAAAACGCCGCCCCTTCAGCACCTGCGCGATATCCGTGCGGGACATCCGCTGCAAATCGAAGTCCCTGCCCCGTTTGCAAAGACACCCAAGCCTCACCTTTCAGAATGTCCAGCGTGCCGCTGAGCACAAAGACCTCCTCGGTCACACCAGCGGCATGGGCAGGGGACTCATGGCTTTGGTTCGGGTCGAGGTTGACGTGAAATGTCTCTGCCCCCAAGGCCGGATCAAAGGGGAAAACGATCTTGACCTCGATACTGCCGGGAAAGGTAACGGTTTGAAAAACCGACGGATCACCATTCACGGTGTCGATCAACGCGCTGAGCGGCAGCTGAAATCCTTTGGCAATCTTCCAGAGCGTGGCGATCGTCGGGCTTGATTCGCCGCGTTCGATCTGACCTAGCATCGCTTTGCTGACACCGGTGATTTCGGCAACTTTCGACAGGCTCAACCCCGAAGCGGCCCGCACATCCCTTAGTTTCAGTGTTATTTCGTCCGGAGCCATGCCGTTGTCTTTCGAATCCTCTTGTGCGTTATAGCGCACATATGGTACGTGCGCTATAACGCACATTCCCCGCATATCGCAACCGGGGCAAAAGGGAAACAGCATCATGCCAATGTACCGATCCAGAACCTCTACCCACGGCCGCAACATGGCCGGTGCCCGCGGCCTGTGGCGTGCCACCGGTATGCAGGACGATGATTTCGGCAAGCCGATCATCGCCATTGTCAACTCCTTCACTCAATTCGTGCCGGGTCACGTCCACCTGAAGGATTTGGGCCAGATGGTCGCGCGAGAGGTTGAAAAGGCTGGCGGTGTTGCCAAGGAATTCAACACCATCGCGGTGGATGACGGCATCGCCATGGGCCACGACGGGATGCTCTATTCCTTACCCTCGCGCGAAGTAATCGCGGATTCGGTGGAATACATGGTCAACGCCCATTGCGCCGATGCGATGGTCTGTATCTCGAACTGTGACAAGATCACGCCAGGCATGTTGATGGCTGCGATGCGTCTGAACGTTCCAGCGATCTTTGTCTCGGGCGGGCCGATGGAGGCTGGTAAAATCGACATCGCTGATCTGGATGCCAAGAAGATCGACCTTGTAGATGCCATGGTCGCCGCCGCTGACGACCGGTTCACCGACGAGCAGGTTCAGCATATCGAGGAAAACGCCTGCCCCACTTGCGGCTCGTGCTCGGGCATGTTCACGGCGAACTCAATGAATTGTCTGGCCGAGGCACTGGGTTTGGCACTGCCAGGCAATGGCTCCACCCTCGCCACTCATGCGGACCGCAAACAGCTGTTCCTTGAAGCGGGTCGCCGGATCGTCGAGATCACCAAGCGGCACTACGATCTGGACGAAAAAGGCTTCCTACCACGCGAGATCGCAACGTTTGATGCGTTCGAGAACGCCATGAGCCTGGATATCGCCATGGGTGGATCGACCAACACGGTCCTGCATCTGCTGGCAATCGCCCACGAAGGCGGCGTCGATTTCACCATGTCCGACATGGACCGGTTAAGCCGTAAGGTGCCGTGCCTGTGCAAAGTCGCACCGAACACCGAGAATGTGCATATGGAGGACGTCCACCGCGCCGGTGGCATCTTCTCGATCCTCGGTGAACTCAGCCGCGCTGGGTTGTTCCACAACCACTGCAGCACTGTTCACACGCCGACCATGGGCGAAGCAATTGCCAATTGGGACATCAAGGTTGCCAACAACCCGGCGGCGCAGGACCTGTTCAAGGCAGCCCCGGGCGGTGTACGCACCACGCAGGCGTTCAGCCAGTCGAACCGGTACAAGGAACTGGACACCGACCGCGAAGGCGGTGTGATCCGGTCCAAGGAACATGCGTTTTCGCAAGATGGCGGTCTGGCCGTTCTGTTCGGCAATATCGCCCGCGACGGCTGTATCGTGAAAACAGCGGGTGTGGATTCCAGTAGCCTGACCTTCACCGGCTCGGCCTATGTCTGCGAAAGCCAGGATCAGGCGGTCAGCGACATCCTGACCGGCAAGGTGAAAGAGGGTGACGTGGTCGTCATCCGCTACGAAGGCCCTCGCGGTGGGCCGGGGATGCAGGAAATGCTCTACCCAACCTCTTATCTGAAATCCAAAGGTCTGGGCAAAGCCTGCGCTTTGTTAACCGATGGTCGCTTCTCGGGCGGTACATCGGGCCTGTCCATCGGCCATGTCTCACCCGAGGCGGCCGAAGGCGGCGTGATCGGTCTGGTCCGTCAGGGTGACACGATCGAGATCGACATCCCAAACCGCTCAATCCATCTGGCTGTGTCGGATGAGGAACTGGCGCAGCGACGCGCCGAGCAAGACGAAAAAGGCTGGGAACCGGCAGAACCACGCAAGCGCAAGGTCTCTACCGCGCTGAAAGCCTATGCCAAACTGACCACCAGCGCCGCCAAAGGGGCCGTGCGTCAGGTTTGAGTCGGAAACCACTCAACAAATACGGCCCACCCATCTGGTGGGCTGTTTTTGTTCTGTAGCGTGGGAGGAAGCAGGCTTCAGATCTATGACCTCAAACGCCCACTTTCAATTTCATCAACTTCTTAGGAAGTCACTCGTCTGACGGAAAACCAGACCCAAAAGCTCAGTGCAACCGCTGACGCTGAAATAATAGTTATGATGGTCCCCGGTACGAAATTAACGTAGCCGGGAAAATCGACAAATAGCAGATAGCCGACATCGGCAAGACCGCCGACCATACCTGTTACCCAAATGGCAGTTATGTTTTTCCGCCAGATAAAGATTGCGCCGATGATCGTCGCGATGCCGAACCAACCTAGGTTCCATCCATGCTGATTGAGTACGCCTTCCACTGCTGTGTGATAGTCGGCTTCAAGCGCAACCGGATCAACGGCATCGGCAATAGCTTGAAACCCCACCGTGGCATCACTCATTAGCACCATCACACCCGCGAGCGTATGTACCAATCCCCAAATAATCCAAAGGACCGCGGCAATCTTGAGCGCCAGTGTATGTGGGGCTGTCATGTCGTCTTCCTTGTCATTGAAGCCAAGAGGCCATCTCGTTAAGTTGATTTTGTCCATTAAACAAAAAAGTAGACTTAGTCAACTAAATGCAAGACACCGATCTCGCCCTACTTATAGACCGCTTGATGCGCAAAATTCATTCTGGACTACAGGAACGCGCGCCCGGCTTTGATAGAGAGGCAGTTGGGCCCGGCGGGGGCATTGTGCTGATGACGCTTGCGGATGCCGGGCGGATCAGCATGAATGAACTCACAAAACGTGTCGCTCGCGACAAATCACAAATGACGCGTATGGTCCGATCTTTAGAAGCCAAAGGGCTTGTACGGCGAGAAGTGGCTCCAGACGATGGTCGCGTCAGCTTGATCTTTTTGACGCCCAAAGGATCGGAGATTGTTGGGGAACTAATGCAGACAGTCGCAGAGGTTGTCGGCGAAATCCTAGAGCCAATTTCAAAGAGTGAACGAAAGACCCTTCAGTCGCTGCTCGCACAGGTCGTTTAGGAGTGCTCAGTAAGGGAACGGACGCTCGTAGCCATCACAGCATTTTGCACCTTGGGCTCGAAGCAGAAACAGACGTACAAATCGTGTTCCAAGCAGATGCATCTTTGCCAGGGGCGCCCATTGCCCCTCAATCGCCCAATTTGGCGTGCACCTCGTCCAGATCGATCTCACCGATGGGCATCTTGTTCCCGGGGTTTTCGAAATCATATTTGAACAGCTCGAAGTCCTGTTTGTAGATTTCATAGACCAGATGCATCGACAGATCGTCGAAATAATCCTCGACCGGATGCGAGCGTTTTGGGCCATGCCCCTCGGATTCGTTGAATCGCGGGATGTCGGACAATGTCACCGGATGGGCGGTTTCGACGTGGTCCAGAACACCCTGCATCCCGTCATTGAACGCCTCGGTCCAGAAAATCCGATCATACTGACCGCCATTCACTATAAAGGTCGACACATGCCCCGACATGGCTGACCAGTGGATATCCGGGTCCATCGGGCGGCGCCAACGGATCGTGTCGCGCGCAAACAGCAGGAACCGGCGGAAGCTGGCAATCTGGTCAAACTCGCCCTTGCCATCATCGCCGCCCACTTCGATCCCATAGTTGTAGATCAGTGTCGGCACCAGATTACCCCGATAGCGTTTGCCGTTGCGCTGAATGCCGCAAATTTTGTCGAAGAATGAACTGAGGATGCGGGTGTAAGGATTGCGCACGCAGGTAAAAGAATAGGACCCGTGGTTGCGCACATTGGTGGCGATCATGCCCTGGCTTTGATCAAAGGCCCATTTGTGCATCCCGTCCTTCGCGTCGTGGATATCGCCGTCAAAGAATTCCCCATGATCCGAATAATACATGATCTGACCAATGGTCGAGCACGCACATTTCGGCACCACACGGTAAACCATGCTTTCGCTCTCGGTCATCCAGGTGCCGGGAAACCCCATTGGCGTGCCTCCTATGCTGGCCTGCTCTCAGTTTGATATGCCAGCTTTTGACATCAAAAAACCAAAAATATTCTGTTTATTCAATCGCTCATCCTAAGTATCACGGGTGCAGTCCGGCAAAAAAGGAAATTGCGACATCATATGGCAAAGATTGCCTATATCCTGCTGTGTCACAAAGACCCTGAGGCCATCATTGCGCAGGCCGAGCAGTTAACCGCCGCCGGCGACTGTATGGCCATCCATTTCGACGCGCGCGCCCAGGATGCTGACTACGAAGCCATCCGCAGCGCGCTGAAAGACAACCCCAATGTCACTTTCGCCGCCAAGCGTATCAAGTGCGGCTGGGGTGAGTGGTCTTTGGTGCAAGCCACCCTGAACGCCCTGAACGCCGCCGTCGATGCATTCCCGCGCGCCACGCATTTCTATATGCTGTCCGGCGACTGTATGGCGATCAAGACAGCGGAATACACGCATCGCTTTCTTGATGATCGCGATATGGACTTCATCGAAAGCCACGATTTCTTTGCCAGCAACTGGATCAAGACCGGGATGAAAGAAGACCGTCTGATCTACCGTCACTATTTCAATGAGCGAACCCAATCCAAACGCTTTTATGCTGCGTTCGAGCTGCAAAAACGTTTCAAGCTGACGCGCGACATCCCCGAAGACCTGCAGATCATGATCGGCAGCCAATGGTGGTGCCTACGCCGCCGCACGGTTGAGATGATCCTGGAGTTCCTGCAAAAGCGCCGCGATGTGATCCGCTTCTTTTCAACGACCTGGATCCCGGATGAGACGTTCTTTCAAACTCTTGTCCGCCATTTGATCCCCAAGGGTGAGATCGAAAACCGCACACCAACATTCCTGATGTTTTCCGACTATGGGATGCCGGTGACGTTCTACAACGATCACTTCGATTTGCTGCTGGGTCAGAACTATCTGTTCGCCCGCAAAATCAGCCCCGAAGCGCATGAGTTGAAAGAGCGGCTGGGCGCTCTGTATGCCAGTACAGGGGTCGATTTCCCGATCTCCGATGAAGGGCGCAATCTCTATGCCTTCCTGACCGGGCGCGGGCGCGTTGGTCGCCGTTTTGGGCAACGTTTCTGGGAAGCCGGAAATACCTTAGGCCCAGAGCGGGAGTTGTTTCTGGTCGTCTGCAAGAAATGGCACGTGGCCAAACGGTTGGTCGACCAGATCGCGTCAGAGACGGACATGCCATGCGTCGAGTATCTGTTCAGCGAACAGGACACCCCTTTGCCTGATTTGGGTGGGATTGAAACGACGCTGAACAAACGCTCGCGCCACCGGCGCGCGGTTGTGCGAATGCTGTTCGAACACTTCGGATCGAACCAGCTGGTTCTGTGCCTGGACCCGGCCAATCTGGACGTTATTCAGGATTTCTGCAGCGATGCAGCGCAAACACATGTGCTGGAGATCGAATGCGACTATTCCGATGACTATCTGATCGGCCATGCAAGGCGCGTGGGACTGGCGGGTCAGAACAGCCCAGACCAAACAGTTTCGCGCCTATTGCCGACGATACGGAATGATCTGGCCTACGAATCCGAACAAATCCGCCAGGCCGGGCTGGATGGGTATCTGCGCCTGCGCGAAAGCGCGGATCGAGCCGAGAACGAGGCAGCGATTGCGCAGTTCCTTGGCGTCGGGTCCGATAAGGCGCAATCCATTATGCAGCTGGACTATCTGTTCTCGGACTAAGCTCCGGCAATGCCGCTGCACCGCCGGAGCGATCAGTCAGATGTCGAATTTCACACCCTGCGCCAGAGGCAACTCTGCCGAGTAATTTACAGTATTGGTCTGGCGACGCATATAGGCTTTCCAGGCGTCTGATCCGCTTTCGCGCCCGCCGCCGGTTTCCTTTTCGCCCCCGAACGCACCGCCAATCTCGGCCCCGGATGGCCCGATATTGACGTTGGCGATGCCGCAATCCGATCCGGCTGCGGTCAGGAACTGCTCTGCCTCGCGCATGTTCAGGGTAAACACGCAGGAAGACAGGCCCTGCGGGACATCATTCTGCAACTCCAACGCCTCGTCGAAATTATCATATCCCATGACATAAAGGATCGGCGCAAAGGTCTCGGACTTCACCGTTGCCGTCTGACCCGGCATCTCGACAATGGCGGGTTCCATATAGACACCATTTGGCACGCCTTCTGTGACGCGTTGCCCGCCAAAGACCGTACCGCCCTCGGCCTCGGCCGCCTTGAGCGCGGCGGTCATCGCAGCGCCAGAAGCCTCGTCCACCAAGGGACCGACCAAAGTGCCTTCAGCCAGCGGATCACCGATGGGCAAACCCGCATAGGCCTTCTTGAGACGCGCTATCAGTTCATCTTTGATCGAGTTATGCACGATCAACCGGCGTAGCGTTGTGCATCGCTGCCCCGCGGTTCCAACTGCCGAGAACACAATCGCCCGCACAGCCATCTCAAGGTCGGCGGACGGGCCCACGATCATCGCGTTGTTGCCACCCAGTTCCAGAATGCACTTGCCAAACCGAGCCGCGACGATGGGAGCAACTGCACGGCCCATGCGGGTCGAACCAGTTGCCGAAATCACCGGAACATCTTCGCTGGCCACCAGCGTCTCACCCAAGTTGGCCCCACCGATCAGGGTTTGCAGCAGGTTGTCGGGCGCGTCGCTGAACCGGGCTAGCGCCCGTTCGAATATCTTTTGACAGGCCATCGCGGTCAGGGGTGTTTTTTCGGACGGCTTCCAGATCACCGGATCGCCGCAAACCAGCGCGATCGCCGCATTCCAGGACCAGACCGCTACCGGGAAGTTGAAAGCCGAGATCACACCAACGGGACCAGCCGGATGCCAGGTTTCCATCATCCGGTGACCGGGTCGTTCCGAGGCGATAGTTAGACCGTATAGCTGACGCGACAGGCCAACAGCAAAATCGCAGATATCAATCATCTCCTGCACTTCGCCAAGGCCCTCGGAGGTGATCTTGCCCGCCTCCCAGCTGACCAAAGCGCCCAGATCATCCTTGGCGGCACGCAGTTCCTCACCAAGAAGACGGATCAGCTCCCCCCGGCGCGGGGCTGGCACGGTGCGCCACGCTTTGAACGCGGTTTTGGCATTGGCAAAGATGGTCTCCATCTCGGAGGCCCGGGTTTCATGCACCTCGGCCAAAACACGCCCGTCAATCGGGGATTGCACGGTCAGCGTGCCGCCCGTCAACTCAGCAGCAGTCAGGTCGAGGTTTGCCAGAGTGGTTTCTGCAGTCATCACAACGTCTTTCATATCTCACGCCGCCTTGTTCTGTGGGGTTACATCGCCCGCCCGGTAGAGCCGGCCAAACTCGGTGTTCAGGAAATCGGACAGCTTCACCTGTTCTTGCCGGACAAACCCGGCCGAGGGCAGCACGCCGGTGCGCATCAGATCGACGACGCCCAGAACACCTGCCGCGGTGGTGACCTGAATGGCGCTCCAGACCTGTCCATTGATCTCGCGGGCAAAGCTTTTGTTGATCAGGGATTTCTCGCGCAACGCCCCGTCGATCACGCCTTTGGCGGTGCAATAAACCAGCACCACGTCTTGATCCGTGCGTGGCAGGGCAGATTCGAAAATCTCTTTCAGCAGATCGCGGCGGCGCTCCAGCCCCAGATCGTGCAAGAGCAGTTTCAGGATATCGCAATGACCCGGATAACGGATCGAGCGATAGGAGACTGCGCGCGCCTTGCCTTCCAGCGTTTCCGGCAAAGTGCCCAGACCGCCGGAGGTGTTGAAGCATTCGTATTCCACGCCGTCATGACCCAGCACCTCATAGTCTTCCAGCGGCGCGGTCTTGACGCGTTCGCCATTCACGATGGCATCGCAGGGATTGCAATATTCGTTGATCAGCCCGTCCGTGGACCATGTCAGATTGTATTTCAAACCGTTGGTCGGGTAGAGCGGCAAGGCCCCGACCCGCATGTGCAAGCTATCGATTTCGTCGAATTCCGCGGCCAGCGAAGCCCCGGCAATCCCAACAAAACCCGGCGCCAACCCGCATTGCGGCATAAAAGCGGTTTTGCTGCCTTCAGCCAGCGTACGCACGGCCCGGGTGGCGGCAACATCTTCGGTCAGATCAAAATAATGCGCCCCGGCCTTTCTCGCGGCTTGGGCAATGTTCGGCGTCAGAAAAAACGGAGCGGCAGAGATCACCGCATCAAAGCCACGCAACCCACGGGTCAATTCGTCGATATTCGTTGCGTCGACTTGCATCGTCGCGACGCCCTGCCTGGCAATCTCGGCCAACGCCTTCAGATCATATTCTGCAACTTTGGCACTGTAGTTAGGTGAATCTTTCAATAGCGCAGCAATCATCTGCCCAATCTTGCCTGCCCCAACGATACATACCTTCCACGACATGGCTCGCCTCCTCTCATCGGTTTGCTTTGAGAGTGGCGTAGATTGTGGTCATATCGCAGGGGTTATCTTGACGAAATCAGCGCTTGGATCGTCATTTCGTCAAATATTTTGTCTATTTGGCAATTGATGCACTGGGCTTTGAACGTGCGGTCCGGCGCTTTGCGCGTTCGTCGGGTGATCGATCGAATGGATCGATCCCTATCCCTCCTCACCCTTCAGGTTATGAGCCTGACGAGGTGAAGACGTTAAGCGATTGATCCTGGGGATCAATTGTAGTCTGAACGGGCTGTTCTGAGGTTTTCTGACGTTGGTTGCGGGAGCAGGA
>NZ_JBQFYF010000010.1:0-75097 GCF_056541325.1 Ruegeria sp. AH7
CGATGCCGATGCCGATGCCGATGCCGATGCCGATGCCGATGCCGATGCCGATGCCGATGCCGATGCCGATGCCGATGCCGATGCCGATGCCGATGCCGATGCCGATGCCGAAGCCGAAGCCGAAGCCGAAGCGCCGGTGGAGGAAACACATCCGGCGCCGGAAAAAACTGACGAACGCGTTGTTGAAAAGCGGGGCGGGTTTGTGCCCGCACTGATCGGAGGCATCGTCGCCGCAGCAATCGGCTTTATCGCGGGACGTGCCGACCTGATCCCGTCGGGCGACGCCGACCCTGCCCAGGCTATTGCAGCGTTGGAGGCCAAATTGGCAGATCAATCCGATCAGATTGCGAAACTTGCCCAGACGTCTGAAACCTCGGGTCTTACGGATCAAATCAAAGCCTTGTCTGACAAGCTAAGCCCGGTCGAAACCGACTTGGGCGCAGTGAAATCCAGCGTTGAAGCGCTGAGTGCACAAGTCGGACCGTTATCGGATCGGTTGAATACGCTCGAAGCGAACCCGGTCACCTCAAACGCCTCGCCCGAAGCAACGGCTGCGTTTGAGGCGGAACTGTCAAAACTGCAAGACTCATTGGCAGCGCAGCGGGCTGAGGTTGAAAAGATGGTTGCAGATGCGCAAGCGCTTGAGGCCAAAGCCTCGGCTGAGGCGCGCGCGGCGACCAATGCCGCGATCCTGTCGCGCCTGCGTGGTCAGATGCAGGCGGGCGAGCCGTATCAAGACCTTGTGACTGAACTGAAAGCAGGTGGTGTGGATATTCCGGATGCCTTGGCTGGCCCGGCAGAAAGCGGTGTTGAAACACTTTCGTCATTGCGGGCGTCTTTTGATCCGGTTGCGCGAACAGCGTTGGCCGATGCCCGGGGCGCGGATAAAGGCACAGGCTTCGTCGCCTTCCTGCAGCGCCAGACCGGTGCGCGGTCGGTGACGCCTCAGGATGGGGACGACCCGGATGCCATTCTGTCGCGTGCGCAAGCCGCCCTGGCCTCGGGCGATCTGAACGGGGCGTTGACGGAATTGAAATCACTGCCCGAAGCGGCGCAGACCGCAGTGGCCGAGTGGGAGCAGGCGGCACAGACGCGGGTCTCTGCCGTAGAGGCCGCGAATACGCTCGCGTCCAGCCTGAATTCGAACTGAGGGACCTGCCATGCTGTGGTCATTGTTTAAAATCCTTGTATTCGTTGCGATTATCGGACTGTTAGCCCTAGGTGCCCAGTTCTTGATGCAGACCAGCGGAGGCGTGCAGATCACCGTCGCGGGAACTGAATATACGCTGGGCCCGCTGCAATCGGTCATCGCGCTGGGCGTGCTGGTTTTTGCGGTGTGGCTGTTCTTCAAACTGCTCAGCCTTCTGATTGCGACACTGAAATTCCTCAACGGCGATGAAACCGCCTTGTCGCGTTATTTCGACCGCAGCCGCGAACAGCGCGGCTATCAGGCGCTGTCTGACGGTCTGATGGCGTTGGCTTCGGGCGAGGGGCGCGTGGCGATGACCAAGGCGAACAAGGCCGAGAGATTGCTGAACAAGCCGGAGCTGACCAACCTGCTGGTTGCCCAAGCGGCTGAAATGACCGGCGACACCAAGAAAGCGTCCGAGACCTACAAGAAACTGGTGACCAACAGAGCGACCCGGTTTGTTGGCGTGCGGGGCATCATGAAGCAGAAGCTGGCCGAAGGGGATCAGGACACCGCGCGGAAGCTGGCTGAGAAAGCCCTGGCGATCAAACCGCGCCACGAGGAAACGCAGGACGTATTGTTGAACCTTCAGACCAAGGCCCAGGATTGGGCTGGTGCGCGGTCCACTTTGAACTCAAAGCTCAAGGCCGGGTATCTGCCGCGCGATGTGTTCAAACGGCGCGATGCGGTTCTGGCCCTATCCGAAGCCAAGGATATTCTGAACGAGGACGCCAGCTTGGATCAGCAAGAGCGCGCGATTGAGGCCAACCGTATGTCGCCCGATCTGGTTCCTGCTGCCGCGATGGCCGCGCGGGCCTATATCGAAAAGGGTAAACCCCGCGCCGCGACGAAGATCATCAAAAAAGCCTGGGAGGCTCAGCCGCATCCGGATCTGGCTCACGCCTTTGCCGAGATTGCGCCGGATGAGTCTGCTCCGGACCGGATCAAACGCTTTGCGGCATTGACCCGCATTCATCCTGAACATCCTGAAACCCGCCTGATCCTGGCCGAGTTGAACATCGTTGCCGAAGACTTCCCCGAAGCGCGCCGCGCGCTGGGGGACGTGGTTAAACAGCAGGCGGATGCGCGTGGCTACACTTTGATGGCGGCGATTGAACGGGGCGAAGGTGCGTCGGACTCCGTGGTACAGGGCTGGCTTGCAAAAGCCCTGACTGCGCCGCGCGGGCCGCAATGGGTCTGCGACAATTGCCAGCATATTCAGGCGGAGTGGACCCCGGTCTGCGATAATTGCGGCAGCTTTGACACGCTCAGTTGGAAGGTTCCGCAAACACCCGAGATCACCAGTGCAACCGGTGTTCACATGTTGCCGTTGATCGTCGGCGCGCTGGAAGACAACTCCGAGACCGAGACCGAGGACGAGACCGACGCTGGCGAAGCAGAAACAGCGGATGTGATCGAATTGGATGTCGAAACGGTCGACGAGAAGGTCGAGAAACAGGCCTGACACTCCTGGTGGGCAGATGATTGTCCCAGCCAATTCCGTTTGCTAACGTCGCCCTCGTGTCGGGGAGGGCACCCAAATCTGAATGTTGGACTATTCGCATAACCCCTGGCTGGTGGCTGCGTCACTGGCTGTGGCGTTGATGGCCGGGTTTACCGGGCTGTACCTGACGCATGGCGCATCGAAACTGGATGATCAAAAGCGCAAATTCGTGGTCGCGCTGGCCGCGGTTATTTTGGGCGGCGGTATTTGGTCGATGCATTTTGTTGCGATGCTGGGCCTGCAACTGCCGATCCTGTTTTATTATGACGCGTTGATCACATTGATCTCAGCCCTTGTGGCGATCCTGATGGTGGGACTTGCGTTGCTGCTACTGCATTTCCGACCTCGCACGATGCAGACTATGGTGACGGCAGGTGTGATCGTCGGCCTTGGCATTGTGGTGATGCATTATGTCGGCATGGCCGGGATGGAGCTATGCCGCCCCGTCTATACCTTCTGGGACATTGCGATTTCGACCGTGGCTTCGGTGGTTCTGTCGGTGCTCGCGATCTGGGTGGCCTATGACAACCGTACCCAGCGCAACATTTTGCTGGGCACTGTGTGTTTTGGTCTCGCCGTCTTCACGATGCATTTCGTGGCCACTGGTCTGACCGATTTTGTTGCCAGCGACAATACAGGCGGAGCAGGGCCTGCGCTGAACAATCAGGTGCTGGCGATGGGCGTGACCGTCTCGGTTTTCCTGATTTGTGGGGCTTTCCTGTTGACCGGAATCACCTTTATCGGGCCTCAGCCCGCTGATGTAACTCCGATGCCAGACCCCGCGCCTGAACCTCAGCCAATGGCGTTGCGCGCAGGCGTTCCGTTCGAGCGCGAAGGACAGACCTTCTTTACAGACGCCGGCAGCGTGGCAGCAATCCGGGCCGAAGGGCATTATACGGTGCTTTACATGGGGGGCGAGAAACTCTTCTGTCCCTGGTCAATTACCGAGGCTGAAACGCGCCTGAAACCCGACGGGTTCTTGCGGGCGCATCGCAGCTATCTGGTGAACCCGAAACATGTGTCGAGTTTTGAACGGCACAAGGACAATGGCACCTGCTATTTCGAGGGTGTTGATGCCTTGCCAAAGGTTCCGGTCAGTCGATCTCGACTAACGGCAATCCGTGACGCGCTGGGCCTATGATCGCAACTCGTGCAGCTTATTCGCAATTCGTGAAACATCCGGCGCGCCCTGTTTCACGCCACTGGCGGCGATAGCGCCGGGTCCTCTTTTCTTTCCTCAGGTCCCCCAAGGCATACCGCTCGGACCCAGGGAGGAAAACATGATACCAGCCGGTTTTGAGTATCACCGGCCAGGCGATATCGCCTCGGCCATTGGCATTCTGCAAGAACATGGAGACGAGGCGCGCGTGATCGCGGGCGGGCACAGCCTGATCCCGATGATGAAGCTGCGTATGGCCGAAATGGGCCATCTGATTGACCTTCAGGCGATTGATGAGCTGAAGGGTATCGAGGTCGGGTCCGATACCGTGGCTTTGGGTGCCATGGTCACACAGCATGAGCTGATCACGCATGAGGGCCTGGCCTCGGCGATCCCTTTGATCCGCGAAGCGGCGTTGCAGATCGCTGATCCGCAAGTGCGTTACATGGGCACTGTTGGCGGCAATGTGGCCAATGGCGATCCGGGCAATGACATGCCGGGTCTGATGCAATGCCTTAACGCGACCTTTCATCTATCGGGTCCCGACGGAGCGCGCGACGTCGCTGCGCGTGAATTTTACGAGGCGGCCTATTTCACAGCGCGCGAAGATGAGGAAATTCTGACCCGCATCTCCATTCCCGTGCCGGGTGCGGGTGTCGGTCAGGCCTACGAGAAGCAAAAGCGCAAGATCGGCGATTATGCGACTGCGGCTGCAGCGGTGATGGTTGGCAATGGCACAGCCTCGGTCGCAATGACCAATCTGGCCGATACGCCCATCTGGTCAGAAAGCGCAAGCAATGCGTTGGCCGATGGCGATGTAAATGGCTGCGTTACGGCAATGCTCGATGCGATCGACCCGGTGGCCGACAACCGCGGCCCCGTCGAATTCAAGAAACATGTGGCCGCCGTGATGCTGCGCCGCGCCATCGACCGTGCGCAGAATCGCGCGGGTTGAAGGGAGGAAACCATGTCGAAAATGCACGTAAAACTCACTGTGAACGGCAAAGAGGTCGAAGGACTGGCCGAGCCGCGCACGCTGCTGATCCACTTCTTGCGGGAAGATTTGAAAATCACCGGCCCTCATATCGGTTGCGAAACCAGCCATTGCGGGGCCTGCACCGTGGATATCGATGGCAAATCCGTCAAATCCTGCACTACCTTTGTAGCGCAAGTGAACGGGGCCGATGTCACCACCGTCGAAGGCCTCACCAATGACGATGGCAGCCTAGGCGTATTGCAGGAGATGTTCCGCGAACATCACGGGCTGCAATGCGGTTTCTGCACGCCGGGCATGATCACCCGTGCGCATAGGTTACTGCAGGAAAACCCGAACCCGACCGAAGAGGATATCCGTTTTGGCATGGCCGGTAACCTCTGCCGCTGCACCGGCTATCAGAACATCGTCAAGGCGATCTCGGCCTCGGCTGATTTGCTCAATGCACAGAAGGAGGCTGCGGAATGAACGACCAGACCCTGACCCCCGAAGAACGCGCCGCCAACCTCAAAGGCATGGGCTGCGCCCGTAAGCGCGTCGAGGATGTGCGCTTTACTCAAGGCAAGGGCAACTATGTCGATGACATCAAGCTGGACGGGATGCTGTTCGGCGCATTCGTCCGCTCGCCCTATGCTCACGCCCGCGTAGTCAGTGTGAACAAAGAGGCCGCACTGGCCGTGCCTGGTGTTGTTGCCGTGTTGACCGCCGAAGATCTCGCGCCTTTGGGCCTGCATTGGATGCCGACACTGGCGGGTGACAAGCAGATGGTTCTGGCAGATGGCAAAGTGCTGTTCCAGGGCCAGGAGGTTGCCTATGTCGTTGCTGAAAATCGGTATATCGCAGCAGATGCGGCAGAGCTGGTCGAGGTTGAGTACGAAGAGCTGCCTGTCCTGACCGACCCGTTCGAGGCGCTGAAATCAGATGTAGTCCTACGTGAAGACCTGGAGGGTCAGACCGAGGGTGCCCATGGGCCGCGCAAGCACCACAACCACATCTTCACTTGGGAACAGGGCGACAAAGACGCGACTGAGGCCGTTCTTGGTGAGGCCGATGTGGTCGCCGAAGAGATGGTTTACTACCACCGCACCCACCCTTGTCCGCTGGAGACCTGCGGTTGTGTTGCCTCAATGGACAAAGTGACCGGCAAGTTGACGCTATACGGTACCTTCCAGGCTCCGCACGCGATCCGCACTGTCGTATCGCTGATTTCTGGTCTGGCTGAGCACAACATCCGGGTGATCAGCCCCGATATTGGTGGTGGATTTGGCAACAAGGTGGGCGCCTATGCCGGCTATGTCTGCTCGGTAGTGGCCTCGATCGTTACCGGTCAGCCGGTAAAATGGGTCGAAAACCGGATGGAAAACCTTATGTCCACCGCGTTTGCCCGCGACTACTGGATGCAGGGCAAGATCGCCGCCACTAAAGACGGTAAAATCACCGGCCTATGGTGTCATACGACGGCGGATCATGGTGGCTTTGACGCCTGTGCGGACCCGACTAAATTCCCGGCTGGGTTCATGAATATCTGCACCGGGTCCTATGACATCCCGACTGCCTATCTGGCTGTGGATGGGGTCTATACAAATAAGGCTCCGGGCGGGGTGGCCTATCGCTGTTCGTTCCGTGTGACCGAGGCGGCGTATTTCATCGAACGCATGATCGAGGTTCTGGCCATCAAGCTGAACATGGACGCGGCTGAACTGCGTCGGATCAACTTCATCAAGGCCGATCAATTCCCGTATCAGTCCGCGCTGGGCTGGGAGTATGACTCGGGTGATTATCACACCGCTTGGGACAAGGCGCTGAAGGCCGTGGACTATGACGGTTTACGCGCCGAGCAGGCGCAGCGGATCGAGGATTTCAAAGCTGGCAAGACCCGCAAACTGCTGGGTATTGGCCTGACGCACTTTACTGAGATCGTTGGCGCTGGCCCGGTGAAGAACTGTGACATCCTCGGGCTTGGCATGTTCGATAGCTGCGAAATCCGCATCCACCCTACGGGTTCGGCCATCGCGCGGTTAGGGACGATCTCACAGGGTCAGGGCCATGCCACGACCTTTGCCCAGATCATCGCCAGTGAGATTGGCCTGCCCGCCGACGACATCACGCTGGAGGAGGGTGATACCGATACGGCTCCTTATGGTCTCGGGACCTATGGGTCTCGATCGACACCTGTGGCCGGGGCTGCAACGGCAATGGCCGCGCGCAAAATCCGAGCAAAGGCGCAGATGATCGCGGCTTACCTGCTGGAGGTGCATGACGACGACGTCGAATGGGACGTGGACCGGTTCTCTGTCAAAGGCGCGCCTGAGCGGTTCAAGACGATGAAGGAAATCGCCTTTGCCGCCTATAACCAGGCCATCCCCGGTCTGGAGCCCGGTTTGGAAGCGGTCAGCTACTATGATCCGCCGAACATGACCTATCCGTTCGGGGCCTATATCTGTGTCATGGAGATCGACGTGGATACCGGCGAATGGGATGTCAGACAGTTCTATGCGCTGGATGATTGCGGCACCCGGATCAACCCGATGATCATCGAGGGGCAGGTTCATGGTGGTGTGACCGAAGCGCTGGCCATCGCGATGGGGCAGGAAATTGCCTATGATGAGATGGGTAATGTGAAGACCGGTACGTTAATGGACTTTTTCCTGCCGACCGCGTGGGAGACACCGAACTATACGACCGATCATACTGTCACGCCCTCTCCGCACCATCCCATTGGTGCAAAGGGTGTGGGAGAAAGCCCGAATGTTGGCGGTGTACCCGCGTTTTCGAACGCGGTTCATGATGCCTTCCGGCCTTTTGGCCTTGTCCAGAGCCATATGCCACATGACCATTGGCGGATCTGGAAGATTGCCAACGGGTTGGGGATGCACGGGTGATTGGGTTCGGATCGGCTTGACCGATCCGACCGAGGCAAGGGGGCTCTGCCCCCTTGGACCCCCGGGATATTTTTAGCCAGATGAAGAATGGATCCTGGTTTTGACTTTAGTGGATGTGCAGAACGGGTTGGCCGCGCAGGGCTACGTCGCCGATGATCGGTTGGCGATGGCGCTGCATCTGGCGCTAGCCTTGGGACGGCCTTTGTTGCTGGAAGGTCCTGCTGGCGTCGGGAAGACCGAGGTGGCTAAGGCAATGGCTGCGTGGCGTGCGGCGCGTTTGATCCGCTTGCAATGCTATGAAGGGTTGGATGCGAGCCACGCCATCTATGAGTGGAACTATCAGCGTCAACTTTTAGCTATCCGAGCGAGTGAAGCAAAAGGTGGGGTGGGTGAGGCAGAGCTGTTTTCGGATGCATACCTGCTAAAAAGACCCTTGTTAGAGGCTATATCTGAAGAAACGCCGCCGGTCTTGTTGATTGATGAGATTGATCGGGCGGACGAGGAGTTTGAGGCGTATCTGCTGGAGATACTGTCGGATTTTCAGATCACGATTCCGGAGTTAGGGACCATTACAGCCCGATCACGGCCAACCGTGATCTTGACGGCCAACGGAACGCGAGACTTGTCTGACGCGTTGCGAAGACGGTGTTTGTACAGTTTCCTCAGCTACCCGTCGAAGGAAACTGAAATGGCGATCCTGCGCGCACGAATGCCAGAGATCGAAGGGATCCTGGCACGGCAGATCATTGGGGTCGTGCAAGCGTTGCGCAAAGAAGAACTGGAAAAAACACCAGGTATTGCCGAGATGCTGGATTGGGCGGCGGCCTTGTCCGGTCTTGGGGTCAATGATCTGGCGAAATCCCGGGATGAGGTGCAGGCAACATTAGTGTGTTTGCTCAAGACAGCTGCTGACTATGATGCTGCCCCACCCGAAGTGATGGATCGGCTGATTGGGAAGGTGGCGTGATGCAAGTCACGCGGTTCCCCTCGCGCGCCGCAGGGTTTGCAGACCGTATGTCGGGCTTCATTGCACATCTGCGTATGAACGGCCTTCATGTGGGGCCGCGGGAAACTGGTGATGCGATGGCGGCTTTGTCCGCAGTTGAGGCAACTGATTCCGAACAAGCACGTCAGGCTTTGTGCGCACTTTTGGCGGGAGATGCAGAAGATTGGCTTCGGTTCGACGACCTGTTTGACGCCTACTGGTTCAACGCCGGCAAACAGCGCTCGGGTTCGTCCAAAACCACACATGTCAGGGTACAATCGGCGAAGCCAATGATCTGGCAAAGTCAAAACACAGGGGCAGAAGAGCCTCAGGATGAAGCGGATACAGAAGCTGCTGTACCGGAAACGGGCGCGGGTGAGGCTGAGGGGATCGATGGGCAGCTGATTGCGACCCAGACGACAAACCTATCCCGCCGAGATCTGCGTGAGTTGATGGATGAAGAGAGCCTAAAACAGGCGGAAACAGCTGCTTTGAGGCTTGCGCGTGCCATACGGGATCGACGATCTCGCAGGCGAAAACAGGCGCTGAGAGGACCTGCGCTAGACATGCGACGTATTCAGCGGGCAAGCCTTGCGCGGGGTGGAGAGCCATTGGACCTGTATCGCCGCGCCCGGCCACCGCGCCCGATGCGGATCGTTGCGTTGTGTGATGTGAGCGGTTCGATGACCGTGTACTCTCGCGTGTTCCTTGCCTTTCTAAAAGGCCTAATCGGCAGCGGGACTGAAGCCGACGCGTATCTGTTTCACACACGGCTGATGCGGGTCACCGACGCGTTGCGGGATCATGACACGCTGCGGGCCGCTGGGCGGTTGTCGCTTATGGCCGAGGGATTTGGTGGTGGCACCGATATCTCGGGAAGTCTTGAAACCTTTCTGAACGGGTATGGCGCGCGCGCCCTGAATGGGCGGACGATCGTGCTGATCCTGTCGGATGGCTATTGCAGCCGAGATCCCGAGGCGCTGGGCCATGCCCTTGCACGTATCCGACGCAAAGCGCGGCGCATTGTTTGGCTGAACCCTCTCAAAGGATGGAAAGACTATCAGCCTATCGCGACTGCCATGCAGGCGGCAGAACCCCATCTGGATGCGCATCTACCCGCCAATACGCTCGACGCATTGGCGGCACTTGAACCCGAGTTCCGGAAGCTTTGAAAGGCTCTAATATGGCGAATCTCGACTTCTTTGACAGAATTGATCAGTTGCGACAGAGCGGTCAGCCTTTCTGCGTAGCGACAGTTCTGCGAACGGCGGATGCGACCTCGGCCAAGGCGGGGGGCAAGGCTGTGATCAATCGCGATGGAGAGATTTTGGGCCATCTGGGTGGTGCCTGTGTACAGCGGGCTGTTCGCACCTCAGCGCAAAAAGCGCTGGCGAGCGGTGTACCGCAGATGATCCGCGTGAAACCTTCGGAAAAGGTGGTGAGCATGACGGACCCTGATGATGTGCAGACCTTCAAAAGCGGGTGCCCATCTGGCGGCACCGTTGATCTTTTGGTCGAACCCTACCAACAGGCCCCGCGATTGGTGATCTTCGGTGACTCGCCCATTGCTTCGGCCTTGGCCGCCCATGGCGCATTGGCAGGGCTGCGTATTTATCTTGAGGATGGGGCTGTTGCCTCGGACGACTATGACCGGTTTTCACTCGATCAGGTCGAAGATTTGGGGGTTGAGGGGCGCGACTTTGTGGTCGTCGCCTCTCAAGGTCGCAATGATGGTGCTGCACTTCGGGCGGCGCTGAATAGTTCTGCCGATCGTGTGTCGATGGTCGCCAGCCGCCGCAAGGCTGATACGCTGTTGGCGAAACTGATCGCCGATGGGTTGGATCCGATGCGCGCCGCGCGCCTTAAATCCCCAGCAGGGTTGGATATTCATGCAATTGACCCGCACGAGATCGCTCTGTCGATCCTGGCTGAGATCGTGCTTTGGCGGAACAGTGATACCGCACAGGAGGTTTCGCATGATGAAAGGCTTGCTTAAGCTGTGCCGCGCGACGTGGCCGAAGCGCCCTGATCTTAGCCTGAAGGAAAAAGAAGAGCTGGCGCTGATCGTGTTCCCGAGATGCTGCTGAAAGAGGAAAGATCTGAATGGAATTGAGCGACGAAATCCGCATCTCGGCCCCGCGTGACGTGGTGTACAAGGCCCTGAACAATCCGGAGATTTTGCGGGAATGTATCCCTGGCTGTGAAGAGTTGACGCAAACCGCACCCGAGGAGCTTGAAGCTAAGGTGGTTCTGAAGATTGGCCCGGTCAAAGCCAAGTTTGCGGGTCAGGTAACGCTGGATACGGCCAAGGCGCCGGATGGATTTTCGCTAACTGGCGAAGGCAAAGGCGGGGCTGCTGGATTTGCCAAGGGCGGGGCCGACGTGACCCTGACCCAGGACGGAGATGAGACAGTGCTTGCCTATACCGCGAAGGTGGATATCGGCGGCAAAATCGCACAGCTGGGCAGCCGTTTGATCGCCGGAACAGCCAAGAAACTGTCAGGAAAATTCTTCACACGGTTTGGTGAGATCGTGTCCGAGCAGGGGGCTTCCTGACGCGAGCAACAAACAGCACTCAACACCGTTCAGCCAACAGGACAGAAATAGCGGCACGCGCCGCTATTGATTTTTTACCGCGCGTAAAGAAAATGAAAAGCTGTGACAAGATACAGGCAGCAAGGGTCCGCAAGCGGTAGGCATGACGAAAATCAAGAACATGGAAGAATTCGCGGCGCTGAGCGGTATCTCAAGGCCGACGGTTTCGAAATACTTCCACGACCCCGAGAGCGTTCGGCCCTCGACGCGGGCACGGATCGAAGAAGCGCTGGAGCAGTTTGATTATCGTCCCAACATCTATGCGGTTAACCAGAACCGTAAGCTGACCAAGAATATCGGCATCGTGGTGCCTTATCTCGCTGATCCGTTTTTTGCCGAGATCGCGAGGTATCTGGAACAAAGCTGTATCGCTGCGGGGTATCGACCGTCCTTGTTCAGCTCGCATGGCGAACAGAAATTGGAGAATGAGATTCTCGACAGTTTGCGGTCGCTGAAGCCGGCGGGCGTGCTGCTGGCCCCCTTGGGGCGCGCATCGGATCGGTCTCAGATCGAAAAGTTCTGCGCCAATGTTCCGACTGTGCTGTTTGACAGCAACCTCGAAGGTTTGGGTGCTGCATTTATTGGTTCGGACAATTTCAGCTTTGTCTCTCAGACGGTCGAATACATGACTCGGACAGGTGAGCCGCCGTCATTCTTTGAGATGCGGACGCCCGCAAACCCCAATGCCAACAAACGCCGCAAGGCCTATATCGAGGTAATGGATCGTTTGGGGTTCGAGCCCCATGTCATCAAGATCGATGGTGAAGGCTGGGCTTTCGAAGAGATCGGCCATCAGGGGGCTTTGAAGGTTTTGGATCAAGGTCTGCTGCGCACGGACTCAGTCCTGTGCAGCAATGACCGCCTTGCCATTGGCTTTCTGGCGGCGTGTTACGAGCAGGGGATTCGCGTGGGGCGGCGTCCGGATTGCGCGCTTCGCGTTGCATCAAATGACGATCATCCCTTTGCCAAGTTTACCTGTCCGTCCCTGACAACTGCTGCACATGACTATGACAACGTGGCTGCGCGCAGCGTCGAGGCCTTGTTTGAACTTATTGAAAATGCGGAAAATTCTGGCAAGAGGACCGAAACTTTGTTCCCTGCGCGGCTGGTGCTAAGAGAATCTGCGTGAGTCAATAAACTTAACGCGCGTAAAGTTTTTATTGACGCCGCGACAATTTTGGAACTACCCTCTCTACACGACATCCAAGCTCAGGGAGGACAGGGATGTATCTGAAGAACGCACTTCGTGCGGCGACTGCACTGACATTCGTCGCTACGGCAGCGGCCCATGCACAAACCATAACGATCGCCACCGTCAATAACGGCGACATGATCCGGATGCAGGGCTACACCGACAATTTCACCGAAGCGACCGGCATTGATGTGGAATGGGTGACGCTGGAAGAAAACGTGCTGCGTCAGCGCGTGACTACCGATATCACCACTAAGGGCGGTCAGTTCGACATCATGACCATCGGCATGTACGAAACCCCGATCTGGGGTGCCAATGGTTGGTTGGTGCCGCTGGACGGAATGTCCGCTGACTATGATGTTGGGGACCTGCTTCCCGCGATGGCCGGTGGCCTGAGCAATGACGGTACGCTCTATGCGGCGCCGTTTTACGGCGAAAGCTCGATGATCATGTACCGCACCGACCTGATGGAAAAGGCCGGATTGGAAATGCCCGAGGGGCCCACATGGCAGTTCATCCGCGAAGCGGCAGCAGCCATGACGGATCGTGACAACGACATCAACGGCATCTGCCTGCGCGGTAAGGCCGGTTGGGGTGAAGGCGGAGCTTTCATCACCGTGACCGCAAACTCGTTCGGCGCACGCTGGTTTGATGAGGACTGGAAACCCCAGTTCGATCAGCCTGAATGGAAAGAAGCGCTGACTTTCTTTGTCGATATGATGAATGAATCAGGCCCAGCGGGTTATGCGACCAACGGGTTCAACGAAAACCTGTCGCTGTTCCAGCAAGGCAAGTGCGGCATGTGGATCGACGCGACAGTTGCAGCGTCATTTGTGACCAACCCCAACGATTCAACTGTGGCGGATAAGGTCGGCTTTGCGCTGGCACCAAATGCGGAAGGCGTGGACAAGCGCGCCAACTGGCTCTGGGCCTGGGCGCTCGCCATCCCTGCCGGTACGCAGCAAGAGGATGCCGCAAAGCAGTTCATCGAATGGGCGACCTCGAAGGGCTACATTGAGCTGGTGGCCGAGAACGAAGGCTGGGCCAATGTGCCTCCGGGTGCGCGGACCTCATTGTATGAAAACGACAACTACAAGGACATCCCTTTTGCGCAGATGACGCTAAAGTCGATCCTTGCCGCTGATCCGCAGAACTGCTGCGCCCAGCCGACGCCTTATACCGGCATTCAGTTTGTCGCCATTCCTGAGTTCGCGGGCATCGCCACGCAAGTCAGCCAGGAATTCTCGGCGGTATACGCCGGACAACAATCGGTGGACGAGGCGCTTGCCAAAGCGCAGGCCTTCACAGCCGAAGAAATGGAAGCCGCAGGTTACTAAGGCTTCCCTCCCGTGGGGGACAGGCAATCTGTCCCCCGCTCCCCTCTTTCGCAATTTGTGTTTTTCTCGCAGGCTAGCCCCATGCCTGAACAGAGAGGTCTTGCATCATGGCGACCCAACACTCCCGATCCGTTGCCCGGCTGATGATGGCACCCGCAGTGGTCCTGCTGCTTGGCTGGATGCTCGTGCCCTTGACGATGACCCTGTATTTTTCCTTCAAGAAATATCTGCCCCTGCGCGGTGGTGATCTGGGCTGGGTCGGCTTCGACAACTACGTCCGGTTCGTATCATCCAGCTCATTCTGGCCCGCGGTTCAAGCAACGCTGATGATCGTCGGAGGAGTTCTGATCATCACCGTTGTCCTAGGCATCCTTCTGGCGATGCTTCTGGACCAACCGATGTGGGGCCAAGGTGTTGTCCGCATCCTCGTGATCGCGCCCTTCTTCGTTATGCCTACCGTGTCCGCCCTGGTCTGGAAGAACATGTTCATGGATCCGGTCAACGGCCTGCTGGCGCATCTGTGGCGCTTCTTCGGGGCTGAGCCGATCTCGTGGCTATCCGAAGCCTCAATGACCTCGATCATCATGATCGTCTCGTGGCAATGGCTGCCCTTTGCAACGCTGATCCTGTTGACTGCGATCCAGTCTCTGGACAGCGAACAGTTGGAGGCGGCCGAAATGGACGGAGCGCCAGTCCTGAAACGGTTCTATCACATCGTCCTGCCGCATCTGAGCCGCGCGATCACCATCGTGATCCTGATCCAGACGATCTTCCTTTTGTCGATCTTCGCCGAGATCTTCGTGACCACCGGCGGCGCATTCGGCACCCGAACACTCACCTACCTGATCTTCCAACGTGTGCTGGAAAGCCAAAACGTTGGCCTCGGATCCGCCGGAGGTGTCTACGCAATCATCTTAGCCAATATCGTTGCGATCTTCCTGATGCGCATCGTCGGCAAGAACCTGGACGCGTGAGGAGGTAAGATCATGGCCCGCGCTGTCACAACCCGCCGCAAATCGTTGAACACCGCCCTCGCCTGGGCCGTTGGTTTGCTGATCTTTTTCCCGATCCTCTGGACCATCCTGACCAGCTTCAAGACCGAGGCGCAGGCGATCGCCAGCCCGCCGCTGTTCCTAAACTTCAACTGGACCTTGGAAAACTACGCCGTCGTGCAAGAACGGTCGGACTATATGCGGTTCCTGTGGAACTCGGTCATCATAGCCGGTGGTTCGACCATTCTGGGCGTGATCATTGCCGTACCTGCGGCTTGGGCGATGGCTTTCGTTCCATCCAAGCGCACCAAGGACATTCTGCTATGGATGCTGTCCACCAAGATGTTGCCTGCCGTCGGTGTTCTCTACCCGATCTACCTGTTGTTCATCCGGCTGGGTCTGCTGGACACGCGCGGAGGGCTGGTCGTCGTCCTGATGCTGATCAACCTGCCTATCATTGTCTGGATGCTCTACACCTATTTCCGCGAAATTCCCGGTGAGATCCTGGAGGCCGCGCGGATGGACGGGGCGACGTTGAAAGAGGAAATCCTCTATGTCCTCACCCCTATGGCCATTCCCGGCATCGCCTCGACCGTTTTGCTGAACTTCATCCTGGCGTGGAACGAGGCGTTCTGGACCCTCAACCTGACCGCCGTCGACGCGGCTCCGCTAACAGCCTTCATCGCCAGCTATTCCAGCCCCGAAGGCCTGTTCTTTGCAAAGCTCAGCGCGGCCTCGACCATGGCGATTGCGCCAATCCTGATCCTTGGCTGGTTCAGCCAGAAACAACTTGTCCGCGGCCTGACCTTCGGCGCTGTGAAATAAGGAACACGACAAATGGGACGTATTCAACTCAAGTCCGTGACCAAAAGCTTCGGCGACGTTGAGGTCATTCCACCGCTGGACCTGACCATCGAAGATGGCGAGTTCACCGTCTTCGTCGGCCCCTCGGGCTGTGGTAAATCCACCCTGCTGCGGCTGATCGCAGGCCTGGAAGATATCACCTCGGGCTCCATCGACATCGACGGCGCGGATGCCACCGATGTACCGCCCGCGAAGCGAGGGCTGGCGATGGTGTTCCAGTCCTATGCGCTGTATCCGCATATGACAGTGCGCAAGAACATCGCGTTCCCGTTGCGTATGGCCAAGTTGGATCAGGCCGAGATCGACAAGCGCGTCGAAGGCGCCGCCAGCGTCCTGAACCTGACCGATTATCTGGACCGCCGTCCCGGACAGCTCTCCGGCGGACAACGCCAGCGTGTTGCCATTGGGCGCGCTATCGTGCGCGAGCCGGCGGCGTTCTTGTTCGACGAACCTCTATCGAACCTTGACGCGGCACTGCGAGTTGGCATGCGGCTAGAGATCAGTGAGCTGCACGAACGTCTGGCGACCACCATGATCTACGTGACCCACGATCAGGTCGAAGCCATGACCATGGCAGACAAGATCGTTGTCCTTCAGGCCGGTGTGATCGAACAGGTGGGCTCGCCTCTGGAGCTCTATCGTACCCCGCGAAACTTGTTTGTGGCAGGCTTCATCGGCTCGCCAAAGATGAACTTTATCGAAGGCGAAGAGGCCGCAAAACATGATGCGCAGACGATTGGTATCCGGCCCGAGCATATCACTGTGTCCGAGAGCGGCGGTACATGGTCTGGTGTTGTGGGCGTATCCGAACATCTTGGATCGGACACGTTCTTCCATATCCACGAAACCGGGCTGGCCGAAACGATCACCGTCCGCGCAGATGGCGAGGTCGGGTTCCGGCACGGGGATCGTATTCACCTGACCCCGCGCTCGGATGTCATTCATCGATTTGACGCCAAAGGATTGCGGATCGAATGAAACGCTTGGCGGGCAAAACGGCGCTGATCACAGGCGCGGCGCGCGGGATTGGGCTGGCTTTTGCCAAGGCCTATATCGCGGAAGGCGCGCGCGTGGCATTGGCTGATATCGATATCGCCCGCGCGCAAATGGCCGCACAGGAGATCGGCGAAGCCGCGATTGCGGTTGAGATGGATGTCACCAGCCAACACAGCATTGATGCTTCTATCGCGCAAACGTTGGATGGTTTTGGTCGGATAGATATCCTCATCAACAACGCCGCGATCTTCACCGCCGCTCCGATTGTCGAGATCGAGCGCGCAGACTACCAGCGCGTCTTTGATATTAATGTCTCAGGCACTTTGTTCACCCTTCAGGCTGTCGCGCGGCACATGATCGAACAGGGGATCAAAGGCCGCATTATCAACATGGCGTCGCAGGCCGGGCGACGCGGAGAGCCCTTGGTCGCGGTTTATTGCGCCAGCAAGGCGGCCGTTATCTCGTTGACCCAATCCGCCGGGCTGAACCTGATCCAACATGGCATCAATGTGAACGCGATCGCGCCGGGTGTGGTGGATGGCGAGCATTGGGACGGCGTCGATGCATTCTTCGCAAAGCACGAGGGCAAGCCACCGGGACAGAAGAAGCGCGAGGTCGCCGCTGCAGTTCCCCATGGCCGTATGGGGTGCGCCGAGGACCTGACCGGGATGGCGGTGTTTCTGGCCTCAGATGAAGCGGACTATGTCGTCGCACAGACCTACAACGTGGATGGCGGAAATTGGATGAGCTGATGGATCCATTGGCGCGTACTCATACACCAGTGAAGCTGCGGTTGGACAATCTGTCCCAGCTTCCTGCAGATGTTAAAACGCCCCGTTACCGGCGCGAGGACCTAACGCCCGGTATTGTCCATATTGGTCTTGGCAATTTTCACCGCGCGCATCAGGCGTGGTATATCCACCGGCTGATGCAGCAAGGTCTGGCGTTGGACTGGGCCATCATCGGCGCGGGTGTGCGCAGTTATGATGCAGAGTTGCGGGCAAAGCTGATTCAGCAGGATTGCCTGACAACACTGGTTGAGCTTGATCCGGCGGCCTTGTCCGCAGAAGTGATTGGCCCGATGATCGACTATGTGCCGATTGAGCCGGGTAACGGGCCGCTGATCGAACGAATGTCAGACCCTGCCATCCGCATCGTGTCGCTTACCATTACCGAAGGCGGATACTATCTGGACGCCAAAACGGGTGTGTTCGATACGGAACATGATGATGTTCGCCATGATGCGCAGAACCCGGAACAGCCGCGCAGCGTTTTCGGTGCACTTGTTGCCGCGCTGAAGCGTCGGCGCGCTGCCGGGCATGCGCCCTTCACGGCGCTCAGCTGCGATAACCTGCAAGGCAATGGTGCGATCCTGCGTGACTGTGTGGTCGGGCTGGCGCGCCTGTCCGATCGCGATCTTGCGGAGTGGATCGACCAGACCGGGGCTTTTCCAAACTCGATGGTGGATTGCATCGTACCTGCCACGTCGGATGACCTTCGCAGCCAGTGTCAGGCGCTGGGCATCACGGACGCCGCCCCGGTTTCGCACGAGAACTTCCGCCAATGGGTGATCGAGGATGATTTCTGCGCCGGGCGTCCACCTTTGGAAACGCTTGAGGTGGCGATCACCAAAGATGTGCATGCCTATGAGGCGTTGAAGCTGCGCATTCTCAATGGCGGTCACCAGATCTTGGCCAACGCGGGTGAGGTTCTGAACCTGCCTACGATTTCGGACTGCCTGCAGGATGCAGACCTCTCGGCCTTTTTTCACAAGGTCCAGACCGAAGAGATACTGCCTCATATCAAAGGCGTGCCCGAGACCAGCCCAGATGCGTATCTAAAGCAGGTTGAGCGCAGGTTCCTGAACCCGACGATCCGTGATTCCACACGTCGTGTGGCCTTTGATGGATCAGCCCGGCATCCGGGGTTTCTGTTTCCATCGCTTCGCGATGCGATATCCTCGGGCGCGTCCTTGTCGGGGTTGGCCTTGGCCGAAGCCTTCTGGTGCCGCATGTGCGCTGGCGCGCGCGAGGATGGGACCACGATTGCGCCCAATGACCCCATTTGGCCGGATTTGCAGGCCGCCGCCCGCGTGGCTCGGGCAAATCCCGCACAATGGCTGGGTGTGGCTAACCTCTATGGTGAGGTGGGGCAGGACCAACGGTTTGCCCAAGCTTTCGTCGATTGGCTGGATTGTATCTGGCAAGAGGGGAGCCGTGCCGCAATTGCCAGATATGTCAGGTCGTAAGACCCCGCGCGAAATCGGGGTGCCTTCACTTAAGACCACCCTGCCTAGTCGCCGAAGGTTGCCAGATAGGCGGTAATATCTTCCGCGCCTTTTTTGAGCTTAACGCTCATGTTCGGGCGAGCGGCCTCGTCGTTCAGATACTCTTTGATGAAACCGATCGGATCCTGCGTATAGGCGATAAGGTTGGCTTCGGTCCAAACCAGACCTTCCTCGCCCGCGCGGATCATGTCATCGGTGAACATGCCAATAGGCAGACGCTCACTGCCATAGCGGTAGTCGTTCTCGGTTCCGGCGATGCGGCCGACTACGCCATATAAATTGGGGCCGGTGATTCCACCTTTCACCAGAACTTCGCCATCCTTGATAATCGCGTGGCAGGATGAACAACGGTTATAAAGCTGTTCGCCTTTGACAGGATCACCGGAGGCGGTTGCCTGGGAAGACAGGGCAATCGTTAACAGAACGGCAGCCAAGGGGGTTTTTGACATCGTAGTCTCCTGATTGACGTTCGCGCAGGAGTTGATGTCTGATGTATCTGGGTGAAGCGCAACGATATTCCGCCGGATTTCGTGCTGCGAAAATCATCTATTTCAGGGGTATTATTTGTTGCGGAACAAAGGGATATTCGTGCCCCAGATCGTGTTCGGTTTCGAACCAATCTTACAAAAGCCAAGCATAGTGAAACAGACAAAGCTGATGTCGAGACGTGCCGAAAGCTGGCCCGAATCAGGCCTATTCGATTCGTTTTGTTGGCAGGCAGAGTGATATAGAATCCCCAAAAAACCCGGTGTGTCGTGACAAAATACACAGATGCGGCGTATTGCGCGTTTATGACCGCTGGACGAATACTAATTGCGTCGGTAGACAACGCGGTTAAGACACCGCCTTCGTGCGGTGTACGAGCTATTTGCCCGCACGCGGGCGCCAGACAATCGGAGATTACCTCGTGTCCCACGCAGAAGACCACGAAGGCACCCGCAGAGATTTCCTGTATTACGTCGCTGGCGGCGCAGGTGTCGTTGCTACCGGGGCAGCCGTATGGCCCCTGATCAACCAGATGAACCCATCCGCAGATGTTCAGGCCCTGTCCTCGATCCGCGTGGATGTCAGCGGGGTTGAGCCGGGTACGCAATTGACCGTCAAGTGGTTGGGCAAGCCGGTTTTCATTCGTCACCGCACAGGCGCAGAAATCGCCGAAGCGCAAGAGCAGGATGCCGAAGGCGTCGATGCCCTGCCGGATCCGCTGGCGCGTAACTTTAACCTGAACGCCGATGCACCCGCAACTGACGCGAACCGCGTTATGCCCTCGCCCGAAGGCGAAGCGCCGGGCGCATGGATCGTTCAGATGGGTGTGTGTACGCACCTCGGCTGTGTGCCGCTGGGCGATGCCGGGGACTTTGGTGGCTGGTTCTGCCCCTGCCACGGCTCGCACTATGATCTGGCCGGTCGTATCCGCAAGGGTCCCGCGCCTGAAAACCTGCCTGTTCCGCCTGCGGAATGGGTCGACAATTCGACAATCCGACTCGGCTAAGGGAGACCCAACTTATGTCCGGAATTCCCCACGATCACTACGAGCCGAAGACAAATGGCGAAAAGTGGCTGCATAGCCGCCTGCCCATCGTCGGCCTACTGTATGACACCCTAATGATCCCGACTCCCAAGAACCTGAACTGGTGGTGGATCTGGGGTATCGTTCTGGCGTTCTGCCTGGTGTTGCAAATCGTCACCGGTATCATTCTGGTGATGCACTACACCCCGCATGTCGATCTGGCCTTCGCTAGCGTCGAGCACATCATGCGCAACGTGAATGGTGGTTACTTCATCCGCTATCTGCACATGAATGGCGCGTCGCTGTTCTTTGTTGCGGTCTATATCCACATGTTCCGCGGCCTCTACTATGGCTCGTACAAAGCCCCGCGTGAGATCACGTGGATCATCGGGATGCTCATCTACCTGATGATGATGGGCACGGCCTTCATGGGCTACGTTCTGCCCTGGGGTCAGATGTCCTTCTGGGGTGCGACCGTGATCACCGGCCTGTTTGGCGCGATCCCGTTTGTGGGTGATGCGATCCAGACTTGGCTGCTGGGCGGACCGGCTGTGGACAATGCCACGCTGAACCGCTTCTTCTCGCTGCACTATCTGCTGCCGTTTATCATTGCGGCGCTGGTTATAGTGCATATCTGGGCCTTCCACACCACCGGCAACAACAACCCAACGGGTGTTGAGGTTCGCCGTGGCTCGAAAGCCGAGGCCGAGAAAGATACTCTGCCCTTCTGGCCCTACTTCGTGATCAAGGACCTGTTCGCACTGGCTGTTATCATGGTCGTGTTCTGGGCCATCGTCGGCTACATGCCGAACTACCTGGGTCACCCCGATAACTATATCGAAGCGAACCCGCTGGTTACGCCTGCGCATATCGTTCCCGAATGGTACTTCCTGCCCTTCTACGCGATCCTGCGGGCCTTCACCGGCGAAGTCTGGGTTGTACAGTTCGCCAGCTTCATCACCGGCGGCATCGTCGATGCCAAGTTCTTTGGTGTGGTTGCAATGTTCGGCGCGATCCTGGCGATGGCGCTGGCCCCGTGGCTGGACACGTCGAACGTGCGTTCGGGTCAGTATCGCCCGATGTTCAAATGGTGGTTCCTGCTGCTGATCGTCGACTTCTTTGCCCTGATGTGGCTGGGTGCGATGCCTGCGGAAGAACCCTATGCGACCTTCTCGTTGATCGCCTCGGCCTACTGGTTTGCCTATTTCTTCGTGATCCTGCCCGTACTTGGTGTGATCGAGAAGCCGCTGCCACAACCTGAAACGATCGAAGAAGACTTCAACGCGCATTATGGCAAGGCTGACGCCGAAGCCACGCCGGCCGAGTAAGAAGAGGGACCGGAAACATGTTCAAGAAACTTGCAATCGGTGCCGCGTTTGCCCTGGCCCTTGCGCCCGCCTCGACCTTTGCGGCAGGTGGCGGTGAGCAGCATATCGAAGACTATGCGTTCTCGTTCGAAGGGCCGTTTGGTACTTGGGATGAGTTCCAACTGCAGCGCGGTCTTCAGATCTACACCGAGGTTTGCGCAGCCTGTCATGGCCTGCAATATGTGCCTCTGCGTGATCTCGAAGCGCTGGGGTACTCGGAAGAACAGGTGATCGCTTATGCGGCCGCCAACTTCGAGGTGTTCGACCCTGAGCTGGACGATTTCCGCCCGGCGATTCCGACTGATCACTTCCCGGCCAACACAGGGGTTGGCGCACCTGACCTGAGCCTGATGGCCAAGGCGCGTGCAGGGTTCCACGGACCTTATGGTCTGGGGATCAACCAGCTGGTCAAAGGCATGGGTGGCGCAGAATACATCGCGTCCCTGTTGAATGGCTATACAGGAGAAGAGAAAGAAGAGGCGGGAACCATCCTGTACGAGAACAAAGCCTTCCCCGGCGGTTGGATCTCGATGGCACCGCCTCTGTCGGATGAGCAGGTCGAGTTTGCCGATGGTCACGCAAATGACGTTGAGCATATGTCGGAAGACCTGGCTGCGTTCTTGATGTGGACAGCCGAGCCAAAGTTGATCGACCGTAAGAATGCCGGTTTTGTCGGCGTGATCTTCCTGACGGTTCTGTCTGTGCTGCTGTATCTGGTGAACAAGCGCCTTTGGGCACCGCACAAGGGCAAAGCGCGTAAGGACTGATCGTTCTTATCGGATTGGAATTGGAAACCCCCGCACCATCAGGTCGCGGGGGTTTTTGCTTGAAGGTTGGTTGAAGGGGCCAGCCCCTTCTTGGCCTTTGGCCAATTCATCCCCGAGATATTTCTGGCCAGATGAAGAGTGGATCAGGCTGTGAGCTGTGTCGCAGTGTGACCGGTGACCGTTGCAGTTACGATCTGGCCTTCGGCTTGGGGCGCATCAAAGGTTACTTCGGTAAACTGTTCGGTTCGACCCATATGCGGGTTTTCCATCAGAACTTGATGGGTTTTGCCGATCTGGGAAGCGAGATGTTTGGCGACCTGTGTCTCACCGGCTTTGCGCAGACGGGCGGCGCGGGCTTTGATGATTGTGCCGTTGACCTGCTGCGGAATGCGGGCGGCTGGTGTACCGTCGCGTTTTGAGTACGGAAAGATATGCAGCCAGGTCAGATCACATTCAGTGACCAGTTTCATAGAATTCTCGAAATGAGCGTCGGATTCAGTGGGGAACCCGGCGATGATGTCGGCGCCAAAAGTCATCTCGGGTCGCAGTTTGCGCGCCTCTTCGGTGAAGCGGATGGCGTCATCGCGCAGGTGGCGGCGTTTCATCCGCTTCAGGATCAGGTCGTCGCCATGTTGCAGGGACAGGTGTAGATGCGGCATCAGGCGTGGCTCGGTCGCGATTGCCTGCATCAGATTCTCGTCCACTTCGATGGAATCGATCGAGCTGATCCGCAGGCGCGGCAGGTCTGGCGCCAGCTTCAGAATGCGCATCACCAGATCGCCCAGCTTGGGCTGCGCGGGCAGGTCCGCGCCCCATGAGGTCAGATCAACGCCGGTTAGCACAACCTCGTTGTAGCCCCTATCAACCAAACGCTTGATCTGATCCACTACGACGCCTGCGGGCACACTGCGTGAATTGCCTCGGCCATAGGGGATGATGCAAAAGGTGCAACGGTGGTCACAGCCGTTCTGGACCTGTACATAGGCACGGGATCGAGTACCGAAGCCATCGATCAGATGACCGGCGGTTTCTGTGACCGACATGATGTCATCAACCTGAAGCGCCTCGGTCTCGCCAATGAAATCTGCAGCCATCCCCTTCCAGGTATCGGGCTGCATCTTTTCGGTGTTGCCGATGACCGCGTCGACCTCATCCATTTTTGCAAAGGTCTCAGGTTCGGTTTGTGCCGCGCAGCCGGTGACAATCAGGCGCGCGTCAGGGTTTTCCCGACGCAGCCTTCGGATTTCCTGACGGGCTTTGCGGACGGCCTCGGCCGTCACCGCGCAAGTGTTCACCACGACCGCGTCGGTCAGGCCAGTCTGCTGGGACAGTTCCTTCATCGCCTCGGTTTCATAGGCGTTGAGGCGGCAGCCCAGGGTGGTGAACTTTGGGGCGCTCATCCCAAAGACCTTAGGAATTCGGGTGTCAGGGTGCCGGAAAATACATGGGCCGTTAGTCCTGTCATCCAGACGCCATCGTCGCGCCAGTCGATCCAGATGGTACCGCCATCCAGTTCGATTTGGACCTTGCGGCCCGTCAGCCCACGGCGCGCGGCCGCGACCGCTGTAGCACAGGAGGACGAGCCCGAGGCCAGGGTGATGCCAACGCCCCGCTCCCACACCCGCATCCGAATATGATCGCTACCAATGATCTGTGCCACCTGCACATTTGTGCGCTGGGGGTAGAGCGGGTGGTACTCGTACCGCGACCCGAATTCAGTGAGGGGAATCGCATCGGCGTCGTCTACGAAAAACGTACAATGTGGATTGCCCATGCCGGTCGCGGTGGGCGCGCCTTCAATTGGCAGTTCCAGCGTATCCATCTCTTCTGCCAAAGGGATGTCCCGCCAATTGAGCTGCGGTTGTCCCATATTGACCGAGGTCAGACCATCGCCTGCATCTTTGGCCGCGAGAGAGCCCCGTTCGGTGGTCAATGAGAGCTCGGACTTTCCAGCCTCGTCCATTAGAAACCGGGCAATGCAGCGCGTGGCGTTGCCGCAGGCGGCCGAGGTTGAACCATCGGCGTTATAGAACACCAGGTGCGCATCCTCAGCGCCGTTTTCGATAACGGCCAGTTGATCGAAGCCAACGCCAAACTGGCGATGCCCGATGGCCTTGGCCATAGCCGGAGTGATCGATGACGCATGTTCGCGTGCATCGACAATGACGAAGTCATTGCCCAGCCCATGCATCTTCATGAAGCGCAAACCGGTATCGAGTCTCTGTTGCATGGCGGGCATATAACGTCGGTGGAATAATGAATCCACCCTGTCGCCACGATTCGTGAAAAAAGGTCTTGACCCCCCCGCGCCACCTGCCTAAGTAGGCCGCCTATCGGGTCGCCGGAAACATCTAAAACACAGGCGAAACGAGGTGTGAAATAAGGTCTTGAACCTGATCGGGAAAATACCTTACAGAGCGCCACGGATCAGCAAGATCCAACAAAAGAGTGGGCCGTTAGCTCAGTTGGTAGAGCAACTGACTTTTAATCAGTGGGTCGCAGGTTCGAATCCTGCACGGCTCACCACTTTTTTCAAAGAACATGTTTGACGTGGCGATTCCGGGCCTGAACCATTGGGAATTGGCCTAGTGTGGAACCGGCTCACTCTGGCGGCTTGCAACCTTTGCCGAGCTGGCGGGATCCATCGGCAGAAATCTGTTCTTTATACTGTGACGCTCTGGGAATCGTGTCATATTGGGATATGGTGCCGTGTATTGCCCTTGATTTTGACGTACCCGAAAATCTGACCTCTCTTGTCACACGCGTGTAGTCAAAAGTTCAGAAAAGGCGCGTTGATTCACAAACTCGAAAGGTGACCTATGTCTTTCTCCAGCCGCAATCAGATTTCTCGCCGCCAGTTCCTCGCCACGACAACAGCAAGTGTTGCGGCTATTACGTTGCACCCGTTCTCGGCGGCTGCAGCGAGCAACCAGGCGCATCTGAGGATCATGGAAACCACTGACATTCACGTCCATGTCTTCCCCTACGACTATTACGCAGACAAACCCCGCGATACGGTTGGCCTGTCCCGCACCGCGTCGATCATCAATGAGATCCGGTCAGAGGCGACGAACTCTCTGCTGGTCGATAATGGCGACTTTCTGCAGGGCAATCCGATGGGTGACTACATCGCCTATGAACGGGGCATGAAAGAAGGCGACAGCCACCCGATCATCACTGCCTTCAACACGGTTGGCTATGATGCCGCGACACTGGGCAATCATGAGTTCAACTACGGCCTGGAGTTCTTGGACAAAGCCCTGGCAGGGGCCGAATTCCCGGTTGTTCTGGCCAATGTCGCCAAGGAAAAAGGCGCGAACCCGCGCGATGACAAAACCTTGGTGAAACCCTACGCGATCCTGGATCGCGAGATCGAAATGGGAGACGGCACCAAGCATCCGATCAAGATCGGGGTGATCGGCTTTACCCCGCCGCAGGTCATGAACTGGGATCGCAAGCACCTTGAGGGCAATGTCGAGGCCCGCGATATCGTCGAGACCGCGCAAGCTTACGTGCCCGAGATGAAGGAACAGGGTTGCGATCTGATCATTGCGCTTTCGCATTCGGGGATTGGCGAGGCCGATCATGCGGACGGGATGGAGAATGCTTCGGTCGTTCTGGCCGGGGTTGATGGTATCGACGCGCTGGTCACTGGCCACAATCACCTTGTCTTCCCATCACCAACCTTTGCGGATCGCCCTGGCATTGACGTGGAAAAGGGCACGCTGATGGGCAAGCCCGCTGTCATGGGTGGCTTCTGGGGTTCCCATCTTGGTCTGCTGGATCTGTTGTTGGAGCGGGATGGAAATCAATGGCGGGTGGTCACCACCACGTCCGAGGCGCGCCCGATTTCCAAACGCAACGAAGATCGTTCCATCACCGCTTTGGTGGGTGATGATCAGACGGTGCTCGACTCGGTTGCGCAGGATCACGATGAAACGCTGGCCTATGTCCGGCGCGCTGTTGGCAAAACCTCGGCCCCGCTGCACAGCTATTTTGCGTTGGTCGCGGATGATCCGTCCGTCCAGATCGTCTCAATCGCGCAAAAATGGTATGTCGAAGAGATGATGAAGGGTACCGAGCACGAAGGCCTGCCCATTCTGTCAGCAGCAGCGCCCTTTAAGGCCGGTGGCCGCGGTGGTCCTGAATATTACACCGATGTTCCGGTCGGTGATGTGGCCATCAAGAACGTGGCTGACCTGTATCTGTATCCCAACACAGTGCGCGCGGTGCGTGTGAACGGCGCTCAGGTCCGGGGATGGCTCGAGCGGTCGGCAGGCATGTTCAATCAGGTTGAAGTTGGTGCGGCGGATGCGATCCTGCTGAACCCGGAATTCCCGTCTTACAACTTCGACGTAATGGACGGCGTGACCTATCAGATCGACCTGTCACAACCCTCGCGCTTTGGACCGAAAGGGGAAGAGGTCAACCCAGACGCCGCCCGGATCGTGAACCTTGCCTTCAACGGTGAGCCGGTCACAGATGACATGGAGTTCATCATCGCCACTAACAATTATCGCGCCTCGGGCGGTGGGTCCTTCCCCGGCGCGTTGGGCGATACGGTCGTGTTCGAGGCCCCGGATACCAACCGCGATGTCATCGTGCGCTACATTGTCGAGCAGGGCACCATCGATCCAAAGGCAGACGCCAACTGGTCCTTTGCTCCGCTTGAGGGCACCACGGTTCTGTTTGAAACCGGCCCGAAAGCCCGCGACTATATGAGCGATGTCAAAGGGGTCACGATCGAGGATGCCGGCGAAGGTGCAGACGGGTTTGCCGCCTTCCGGATCAAACTCTGACGCCTGATCCAATTTGATGACTTCTTCCGCCACGGTAATATTGCGGTGGCGGAAGACCCAGTGGCGGAAGGCCTACAAGAAGTTACCAGTTTTTGTAATGATTTCCTGCGCATGGGTATAGGTCACTGCGTGACCTGCCCCTTCGATCACGTGGCTAACTTGATTCCGGTTCCATCTGTCAAAGCGCCTTTGCGCATCAGGATGAGGTATGGTGCTGTCTTGGTCCGCAAAGATTGCCAGAACTTTCACGTTTGAATCTGCAATCGCCTCATGCTCGGCCCTCATCTTGGATGCCAGCACTCCCTTTAATGAGGATAACAGCGCTGGGATGTACCCCCGGTACTCCAGCTCTGCCAGTTGATTCTCAAGGACAAACTGCACGTTCTTGTCATTCGGAAAGTCTCTTGCTGCTCTCTTGAACTGTTTCCACAGGGCGCAGGGTAAAAACTCTGAAATGATTGGATCGGAAAGCCTGGGAATCTGCCGGGCGACGAAGCGGGGGAACGGTTTTTGAACCGCCATGCCAGCCGGAGCAATCAGCAGAAGACGTTCGACGTCACCCGGCCGTTCGCTCACGAAACGCGCGGCAATGGCACCACCCATCGAGTATCCAACGATGTTCAGTTTTTGGTCATTCAGTTTCAGGTGTACCAGTATTTGGGTCAGTTGGCGTGTGAACAGCTCTGCCGTGTGCGCCACATTATCGGGACGGCTGGAATATCCACGCCCGTACAGATCATAGCTGAGGATGCGGTAGCCTTTCTTGCGCAGTTCGGGTTTCAGCGCGGTCCACACATAGCTTGCGGTTGACCACCCGTGAATGCAGATGAGCAAAGGTTTACCTTTGTCGTCCTCTTTGTTGTCTAACTCATAGTAGATTTGGCCATGTTCGAGGTCTAAGAAGCGCCCCGGCAAGGGTTTATGGTCATGGCCCACCATCACCTTGCGCGCGTATTCATCTTTGCGCCATTCTGAGTCCCAAATCCCCATACCCAATCTCCTTAAATCGCATCGGCGTATTCTGTCCGTCGCCGCGATTGCCATCTGAAATGTGCCATGGTGAAGGAGGCGTCGTGCCCTGAATTTCGTCACATCCGCAAAATTGCGGACCAGCTACTTCGGTCAACCACGGCTTGGTTCAGCTCAAAACATTCATTCAAATCGACCATTGCAAGGCTTTCGGCAACGGCCCGTCTGATCAGAGTATACCGGATCAAAGCACACGGCAAAGAGATCACAGATCGACTCTTCAGACTTGACTTTTGCATTGTTGCATCTGATATTTCTGTCATGACAGAAATTATTGACATATCGAAATCCAACGCATCCAGTCAGTTCATCCTATATTGGGGCGATATGGGCACCCAATGGGGCGTCAATCGATCGGTGGCGCAGATCCACGCGCTGCTGTTCCTCAGCACCAAGCCGATGAATGCGGAACAAATCTCCGAGGCGCTTGGGATCGCGCGTTCAAATGTGTCGAACTCTTTGAAAGAACTTGTCAGCTGGCGTTTGATCCGGAGGGTGCCGATTCCGGGTGAGCGGCGCGAACATTTCGAGGCCGAGACCGATGTTTGGGAGATGGTGATCCGCATCGCGCAAGGCCGCAAAGAGCGTGAGATCGATCCCGCTGCTGCAGCCATTCGCACATGTGTCGCGCAGGCTGAAAGCGAAAGTGGGCTAGAGCCGGAGGTATTGCAGCGCATGCAGGCGATGCAGGATTTCTTAAGCACGGCTGACAAGTGGTATCACGACATGCTGACGATTCCTCGGCCCAAGCTGATCATGCTTATGAAGATGGGCAGCAAAGTCGCCTCATTCCTGAAGCTCACGGGGGGCAAGCCAAGCGGCTAAAAATTTTGACCTACAATTTCTCTTCTGACGGAAATAACAGAATGTCCGAAAAACACGAAGTGCAGCCCTTTCAAAACGCGCAGCCTATTGAGGCTGATGTCAAAACGCAGCCATGTGATCGGCACCAAGGGGATATCCGTTTCTTCGAGCTGTTGGGGCAAGACGGATGGAACCGATTGCCCGCGGCGATCAGGCGGCGCTTTAGCAAACGATTGTCTGGAGGTGCCAGTCTTGTTTATCAGGGTCGCGTGTCCGAGATGCAGATGAATCTGGCCGGGCGTTTCCTGGCTTTTGTCATGCGAGCCATAGGCGCACCGCTGCCGTTTGATCGCACATCGGCCGGGCGTTCTGCCGTTGTGGTTGTCACCGAAGACGTTGCAACCGGGGGTCAATTCTGGATCCGGCAATATGGCCGGTCCTCGGGGTTTCCACAGATTGTCAGCAGCTCCAAACACTTCGACGGCCCAACAGGGTTAGAGGAATACATAGGCTATGGAATTGGCATTGCATTGCGGTTGCAAAGCACCCGGAACGCCTTGCTGTTCATCAGTGACAGCTATTTTGTGAAACTGGGCCGCAGGCGCATCCCTTTGCCCAAATGGGTATGCCCGGGCAATCTTGTCATCGGGCATGAAGAACTGGGTGATGGGCAGTTCAAGTTCACACTGGCACTGACTCATCGGCTGTTGGGTTCGGTCATATATCAGGATGCGGTCTTCTTCGATGCCGAGATCGTTGAGGCGACCGATGCCTGATCTTCCAAACCACACCATGAAGGTTGTGATCATCGGTGGATATGGCGTCTTTGGTGCGTTGACTGCCCGTTTGCTTGCGCGCGATGGGCATCAACTGTGGTTGGCCGGCCGGCAACCTTCGAAGGGTTGCGCTCTTGCCCGAGAACTCGGGGCAGAGACCCTGGCGGTCGATATTCACTCTGCACCCGAAATCATTTTCAGTGTCGCGCCGGATGTTGTCATAGATGCGGCGGGGCCGTTCCAACATTATGGCCAGGATCCATATCTTGTCCCGCGCTTATGTGTTCAGCACGGCTGCCATTATCTGGATTTGTCCGACAGTTCAGAATTCACAATGGGTATCGCGCGGCTGAACGCACAGGCCGAGGCGGCAAATGTCTTTGTGCTTTCGGGCGCGTCCAGCGTACCGGGCCTGTCCTCGATCATCGTTGACGATCTGATAGACGGGCTGGACAAGATCGACCTTATCGACATTGCAATACTGCCGGGCAACCGGGCGCCGCGCGGGATGTCGGTGATCAAGAGCATTGTCAGCGGCGTTGGCCGCCCCTCACAGGTTCTTCGGGATGGCAGTTGGCAGACCGTGCGGGGCTGGACAGATCGCAAAATCTACTCGCTTGCGCCGGGTCTGCGGCGTGCTGGTTATTTCGTGGACGTCCCCGACATTCACCTGCTGCCAGACAGGATTGCCGCCTCAACCGTCATGTTTCGGGCGGGTTTGGAACTAGGCGTGATGAATGCATCTCTGTCCGCATTGGCCTGGTTCCGCCGCCGCTGGCGCCTTTCCCTGCCCGAAACGGCGTATTCGGCGCTCTACTGGTTGTCGAAAGCGCTCTATCCGTTTGGAACAGATCGCGGGGGGATGCAGGTGCATGTCACGGGGCGGAAAAACGGTCAGAACATTAACCGCACATGGACTCTGATCGCCGAGGACGGAGATGGCCCGTTTGTGCCGGGTATCACCTGTCGTGCAATCCTGCGCGGGAATGTCAAACCGCGTTCAGGTGCGCGCCCATGTTTGGCTGAGATGCCCAGAGTCGTTGTTGAAGACGCCATGAGCGATCTGGCGATTGCCATTCGGTTGGACAAGACGGTCTAACCCAGCCCTTCTTGATCGGTTTTTGCGAAGGAATTATCTGGTCCAGATGACAGTTCAGAACAACAACAGTGTGGTTCGAAAACGACTTTGGGCGCTGGCTATCTTCATTGGTGCGCTATGGGCGATACAGGTCATCAACTGGGCGCTGGGCTATCGTTTGAACCTGGCCTTCGGTTTGATCCCCCGGCATATCGGCGGGATTGACGGGATTTTCGGGATGCCGGTTCTGCACGCCAGCTTCTCTCATCTCATGTCCAACACACCGCCACTTGTGTTGATGGGCGCGTTGCTTGCGCTGACCGCAACGCGCGCGCTTCTGTTGGTGAATGCCGTCATTATCGCCCTAGGCGGCGCGCTCGTTTGGCTTTTTGGTAGCAACGCCATCCATATCGGCGCATCTGGTCTGGTGTTTGGATGGTTCGGGTTTCTTGTCGCGCGTGGTGTGGTCGACAGGTCTCTGGTGACGCTCGGGGCCGCGCTCTTGGTGGCTTTGGTCTATGGTTCGATCATCTGGGGTGTTTTGCCCGGCCAACCGGGTGTCTCGTGGGAGGCGCATCTATTTGGTGCCCTGGCCGGAGCCGTTGCAGCCCTTGTGATCCGCACCCATGTTCATGCGCCGCGTATCTCGAATGTCGAACAATGATAGGGGCGTCCGATAAGGACGACTGGAAGAGACATGCTTGCGGTCATCTTTGGCTCGATCCCTAAAAACGATAGCTGATTGCGGGCTTGCCGGCCGGGTAAGCATTTAAGATCGCGGGTGGGGTTGAATTCAAGTCTCGTATGATACATCTGTGTCTCATGAGTGTAATTCGTCCAACCACCAAAGATGCCATCATCGAAGCCGCGTTCGAGGTTTTTTCGCAAAACCAAGCCGCCTCACTTGGCGATGTCGCACAGCATGCCGGCGTGGGCCGTGCGACGCTGCATCGGCATTTCCCCGGACGGCCCGAACTGATGCGCGCCTTGGCAAAGATTGCAATGGCCGAACTTGATGAAGCCGTTGAACAGGCCACGGCAGATGCAACAAGCTATGAAGAAGGCTTTCGGCTGTCACTGTACGCAATTGTTCCACTGGCAAACCGTCAGTTGTTTCTGGCCAATGAGGGGTTGGAGGCAGACCCTGAAATAGCCGCAGCCTATGACAAAGGCCTTCAGGAGCTTCGGCGCGATGTCGACGCGGCCAAACAAGAAGGCGCGTTTGACCCGAACGTTCCAACTGACTGGATTGTCGAGGCCTATGAAAACCTCATCTACGCCGCCTGGTCCCTTGTCCAATCCGGCGAGGCAACAGCCAAGCAAGCTGCCGATTTGGCCTGGCGGACACTTTCCCAAGGATTGAAAGGAGAGGCGTCATGAACCTCGAAACCCTGACCACACAGATCGACGAGGTGTTCTTTCTGATCGGCGCTGCGATCTTGTTGATCGAAATCGCCGAGATGATTTTCAAAGGCGATTTCAAAGCCAAGACCTTTGGCGAAATGCTGGCAAGCGCATCGACCCAGATCCCGTATCTGTTGGTCGAAACCTTTGTTCTGACTGGGGCCTACGGGCTGTATTGGATCATCTCTCAGGGTCTGCCATGGACCATCCCCGTGACCTGGTGGAGCGTGATTTTGGTGATCGTGCTGGCCGACATCACCTATTATTGGGAACACCGGATTGCCCACGAGGTGCGCCTGCTTTGGACCCAGCATGCGGTGCATCATTCCTCGCGCGATATGAACATCATCACCGGTATCCGATTTGGCCCCTTGGAAGGCGTATGGTCCCTGATCGCCCATATTCCGCTGGCCCTTATGGGGTTCGCACCCGAGGCAATTGTGTTTGGCGTGATCGCAGTGCTGGCTTATCAGACATGGCTGCACACGGAACTGATCGGCAAGCTGGGGCCGGTTGAATATGTGATGAACACGCCGTCTCATCACCGTGTCCACCACGGGTGTGATGACAAGTATCTGGACAAAAATTATGGTGGTATCTTCATCATCTGGGATCGGATCTGGGGCACATTCCAGATCGAGGAAGAGACCCCCCGCTATGGCCTGACACGCGATTTTGACAGCCGGAACCCGATCAAAGTCTGGTTCTCGGAATGGCCGGACCTGATCCGGGATATTGCCCGGTCAAAGAGCATCCAAGAAGCTTTCTCTACTCTGATCAGGCCTCCGGGCTGGGAGCCGAAGAAGTGATCAGACGCGGGGTTACAATGGATCGCAGAGATTTCATAGCCGCAGCTTTGGGTGCCTTGACGTCTGGCTTTGTGCCCATTGCCGGGGCTGCAAAAGGCACACGTACTGCAACCGGATACATCCGAACAAATTGGAGCCGCGATCCATATAGCCTTGGGTCCTATTCCTATCTTGCCAAAGGATCGTGGCGTAAGGATCACGCAGCCCTTGGCCGTCCAGTCGGTGATCGTCTGTTTTTTGCAGGCGAGGCCACCCATCCATCCTATAACAGCACGGTGCATGCCGCCTATGAATCCGGGATCATGGCGTCAGAGGCGGTTTCTGAAACAGGTGCCAAAACCGTTGCTATCATTGGCGCGGGGATGAGCGGGCTTGCCGCCGCGGATGCGCTGGCAAGGCGCGGATATGATATCACGATCTGGGAAGCGCGCGACCGTATTGGTGGACGCATCTGGACCGACAATCGCCTTGGCGCAGCGCTTGATCTGGGCGCGAGCTGGATACACGGCACCGATGGCAATCCGCTAACACAGCTTGCGAAATCACAGGGCGTAGCAACCCTGGCAACGACGGATAGCTATGTCATTCGTGGCAGTGATGGGCGCGAAATACCGGTTGATGATACCCCTGATTGGGTTGATAATGTTGTGTCCGTTCAGCACAGCGCAGGCGCGGATACTGCCGAGATCAATGTCTTGGCCTATCTGCGAGATACTGACTATGGCGGGGAAGAGGTAGTCTTCCCGGGGGGCTATGCACAGCTGCTCGACGCGTTTTCCAACGACTTCGACATCCAGTTGAATCGCGAATTGGCGCGTGTCGAGTTTGATGGCGAAGGCGTTCGATTGGAAGACAAGGCCGGGCAATCGGACAGGTTCGACACAGTTATCGTGACGGTTCCGTTGGGTGTGCTGAAACAGGGTTCGATCACCTTCTCTCCGCCTTTGCCAGCTGAAAAGCAAAGCGCCATCGCAAGTCTTGGTATGGGGACGTTAGACAAAGTGTATCTGCGGTATAAAGATGTCTTCTGGGATGCCGACAAAACATGGATCATCACACCGGAAACCGGTTTGCCGCAGGGCCAATTCAACCAATGGCTAAACCTTTATCCCTATACCGGGCAGCCGATCATCATGGCCTTTAACGGCGCACAGCCTGCGCGGGATTTGGCGAATTTGTCTGATGCAAAGATTGTCGAACGCGCCCAGAAAACACTCGACACTGCATATCCTATTTTTGATTAGCGGTCGCCGCACCTCTGCAAGGCGTCGTATTCTCTTAAATCTGGCGTTCCCAATCCTTATTCAGCAGTGACGGCCAGTTTCAAAAGCTGCGCTGCAGAGCTTTCTATTTCCGCCCAGTATTGTAATAAGTTCTACCAAACCGAAGAGCGGCATCATGACTGGTGATTGATGACGCCTACAGATCGTAAATCAAGGCCGTTAAAGTAGCTTTACAAACACCCGGTATTTCAATCTTCTTGCGCGCAGCGCCTCTGGGCCAGTTGAAGATTGTATCTGAAATTTTGGAGTATTCCTGTGCTTTCCAACAATGGTTTTCAAGGTGGTCAGGGCGACCCGGGAGAGTTTGTCAGCATATGGCTGGTGATCCGGCGCAATCTGCTTCCTGTGGCCTTCCTGTTTGGAATCGCAGTGATTTTGACGTCTCTGTACATGCGGACGGTTCCCGACAGGTACCGCACCGTCGCCCAGATGGTGCTGTCTTTGTCAGAGACACGATACAGTGACACGACGGGGCGTCTTGAAACCATTGAACTGGGTCGATCAAGTATCGAGACCGAGATCGAAAAGCTCAAATCGCGCGATTTCGCGGGTCAAGTGGCGGAAACACTGGGCCTGTTTGAGGATGATAGTTTCGTTTCGCGCATAAACCCCGATACCGGGCTCGAACAACCTGCGGCGCTGCATCGCGAGGCTGTGATTGACAAAGTTCTGGGCTCATACAGCCTGTCCCGCGCTGGCGAAAGCTTAGCGATTTCGGTGGAGGGTCGGTCCACAGATGCCGAACTGTCTGCTGCTTTGGCCAATACGGTCATCACGCAGTACATAAGTAACGAGCTTGGCGAACGTATTAATCGTTTGGACAAAAACATCGATGACGTACGGCGGCGTGTCAATTTGCTGGGCGAAGAACTTACCAGCAACGAAGCGGACCTGGCGAATTTTATCCGCTCGGACAATCTGGATGACGAGCAGCTGTTGGACCAATTGCGCAGCGCGGCCGAGCGGGCCCGCACCATCCTGTCCATTGGTCTGGAGCAAAACGTTCCACCGGAAGAAGAACTGGTGTTGCGTGAAGAACTGGCCGCCGCTGAGGAACGGCTTCAACTCAGAACCCGGCAAGAGCTGACGCTGCTGCGTAAGGAGCGGGAAATCGAGCTGCTCAGGTCGCGGTATCAGGCCTCGGTTGATGAGTTGAATCTGCTGGAAACCCGAAGCGGCCAGATCGAAGCAGGCACAAGCCAGGTGTCCGTCGCCCGCGTTCCGCAAGTGCCATACGCGCCCAATCGTGCGCTGACAGTTGCCCTGGCCGGAGCGATGTCGATCATGATCGGCTTTGTTCTGGCACTGATCCGGGAAGGGCTTGATCGAACAATCAAGACCGAGAAACAGATTTTCAATGCGACAGGGCTGCAGAATCTTGGCTATTTCGTAAAGCAGAAATACGGGCCAAAAGGGCGTGCTGCTGCCGTGTTCGAACCGATTGAGAACCCACGGACCCCTCTGGCAGAAACGGCACGCGGGATTCTGACCAACTGCATCAAGTTTCAACACTCGAAGGTGGTATTGGTTTCATCGGCGCTGCCCAACGAAGGGAAATCATTCATCAGTACGGTGCTGGCGACCACGGCGGCCGCAGATGGAATGAATGTCGCCCTTGTTGATCTGGATGTGTACCGAAAAGGGGCAACCAAGCTTCTGATCCCGGACAGCGCTGATATCAAATGCTCGGACCTGTACTCGTATGACATCGTTCCGCAACAGGTTGTTGGCGCCCAGGATGCGCCGGGTAAGCTGGACCTGATCACGGTCGAATCCCCAACGCGCGAGCTGACAGATGATGCCGAAATGAAGCTGCGCAAGCTGAAGGACACGCTGACATCCAGGTACGATCTGGTGGTGATCGATACCCCGCCCGCGCTGGTCATGGATGAGGTCTATCGGAACAACACTTTGATCGATGCCGCGATCCTTGTGGTTCGCTGGGGCAGATCGCCCCAAGACGCCGTGCAGGCGGTCACGCGGCGCCTATCTCAGGCCGATGTCAATGTCATCGGAACCATCTTGAATGACGTCGATCCCAAAAAGTTCCGCTGGATCGGATATGAAGGCTACTATGGGCACTATGACTATTACAAATAGCGCCTTGGAGATCGGCGGTTAGCAGGCTCGACCGGGGAAGGTGACATCCACGCGATGACATAGGTTGAATGACAAGATGATCAGCAGCGAAACACTCAAGCGACCTCGGTCATCGTTGGAAAGCGCCGAGTTTTTCTGCGTCGTCCTGGGTGTGCTGTTTTCGTCTTTTGCGTCTTTGCGTCATCCCGGTGCCTCCTTCACGGTCAGCGATTTTTTTATCACCTTCGGGCTTTTGTTCCGATTTATCAGGGCCATCCCGCTATACCCGATGCAGGCAGCCTCTTCGATGTGGTGGCTGGGTATCGCGATGCTGATGACCGGGCTGCTGATCGGCAGCATCGCCTATGGCGATCCGGTGGATGCTGTGGTTGTCCTGATCCAGTACTTCTTTTCATTTGTCGCATTGCCGCTCGCCATTCTTGGCCGCCCGCACAAAGAGGCGGTATTGCTCGCCAAAATGGGCGTTATGTCCGTTGTCATAAGCTGCCTTGTCGGCCTTGGCGCCTATTCAATCGGGTATAATGGCGGGCACCGACGGCAGCTTGCGCTTGTTGCAGGCAACAACCGACTGACGGGTTTGACCGACAACGCCAACGCCTTTGCGGCAATCATCGTGCTGTGGTTCCCGGTGCTTTGGTATCTCGGCTTGGTGCGCGCCTATAAGATGATTACATTTGCGTGTTTCTTCGCCTTGACCTTTACCGGGCTCATCTTCACCAGCTCCAACTCGAATCTGGCAGGGGCGCTGATCAGCGGCGCCATCTATCTGTTCTTGCTAGGAAAATTCCGTATTTTCTTTATCTGGTCGGCGGTGTTTGCCGTGACTGCCTGGGTGGGCATTACATTTGCCGACAAGATCCTACCGCAGAAATTTGTCGAACGCGTTCTCAGCCCACTTCAGCAAGGGAATATCGAGGGTGTCGGCACCTTCAGTGATCGTGCTGAGCTGATGATCGAGGCCTGGCGGTTCCTGCCCGACTACTATGTTCTGGGCATGGGGGCCGAGCAGTACCGCGAACTCAGTTCACATGATCTGCCGGTCCATAATCTGTATCTGCTGCTGGCCAACGAAGGTGGCCTGATGTCATTGATGGGTCTGCTGTTTTTGTATCTGGCAGCGATTACCTATGCCACTCTGGCGGGCCCCGATACGCCGTATAGAACCGCGGCGCGCACGACGGTCATAACGGCGACGCTGACCTTTGCTGCGTTGATGGTGAGCTTCACCCACATCTACCATCGCGCGTATCTGGTGCCGTGGATTGTCTCAATCGGGCTTTTGTACAGCCCGATGCGCCCGGATTGGCTGCATAAGGCGCAGGTACGTGGCGGAACTTGACGCCTGCGCATTGCAGCAGGTGTTCGGATGGGCTGCAAGTTGAACGTAAGTAGCAAGCTCAATGAAACCGAGCGGTCGTATCTATCTATGTTCGGAAGAAATGGTGCCCAGGAGAGGACTCGAACCTCCACGTCCATACGGACACTAGCACCTGAAGCTAGCGCGTCTACCAATTCCGCCACCTGGGCAGGTGTCGTGAAGGGGCGTTTAAGCCCAGCGACGGAGGGCGTCAACCGGATTCGGGAAGAATCCTGAAAGTTTTTTGAACCCGCTGATCCGGACCCTAGATTGGACAAAAGACAATGGGTATTGCGTGGCGATTTAGCGCCTTGTTCTGGGGCTGAGTGGGCGTTAGGTCTATGGCGTACACTTCGAACAGGAGGCCTCTCATGTCCAAACTGGTCACGATCTATGGCGGGTCAGGTTTTGTCGGTCGCTACATCGCGCGGCGCATGGCGGGTGAGGGGTGGCGTGTCCGGGTAGCGGTACGGCGCCCGAATGAGGCGATGTTTGTTAAACCCTATGGCGTTGTTGGTCAGGTCGAGCCGGTCTTGTGCAACATTCGCGATGACGCATCCGTTGCGCAAGCGATGCACGGCGCGGATGCGGTTGTGAACTGCGTGGGCGTTCTGAATGAGTTGGGCAAGAATGAATTCCCGGCGGTTCAGGCCGAAGGTGCCGAACGTATCGCAAGATTGGTTGCCGCGCAGGGTATTTCCCGGATGGTGCATCTGTCCTCGATCGGGGCGGATGCGGATGCCCAAAGCGAATATTCCCGCACCAAAGCGCAGGGTGAAGCTGGCGTGCTTCAGCATATGCCCGGTGCTGTGATCCTGCGGCCGTCGATCATCTTTGGTACGGAAGATCAGTTCTTTAACCGCTTTGCCAGTATGGCGCGCATGGGTCCGTTCCTGCCACTGGTCGGTGCGGAAACGCAGTTTCAACCGGTCTATGTGGATGATGTGGCGCAGGCGGCGGTCAAGGGCGTTTTGGGGCAGGCAACGACTGGTGTCTATGAGCTTGGCGGGCCCGAAGTGAAGACCTTCCGCGCGTTGATGCAGCAGATGCTTGAGGTGATCCACCGTCGTCGGATCATTCTGGGTGTGCCCTTCTTTGTGGCAAAGATCATGGCCGGTGTACTGGACATTGTGAAATTCGTCAGCTTTCAGCTGTTCCCCAACAATATCCTGACCCGCGACCAGCTCAAGAGCTTGCGTCACGACAATGTGGTCTCGGATGGGGCTATGTCCTTCAAGGAGTTGGGTATCGAGCCAACGACACTGGCGTCGGTACTGCCGGAGTATCTGTGGAAATTCCGTCCCTCGGGTCAGTATGATGACATTCAGAATTCAGCCAACAATCTGCGAACTTGATCAGCTGTAGGCGACTGCTAACAGGATAATGCCCAGAACCACGCGATAGATCACGTAAGGCGTGAAGCTGACGCTGCGCAACAGGCGCATCATCAGGCTTAGGGCCAGCAGTGCCGAGACGAAGGCGAAGGCCGCAGCGATTGCTCCGTCTTTTGCAAGCTGCGCGTCCGCCTGCTGGATAACATCCACTGATAACAAAACCCCCGAGGCGATGATGGTCGGGATCGACATCAGCATGGCGATCCGGGCGCCGTCCTCGCGCGTATACCCAAGCTGGCGTGCGCCGGTGATCGTGATGCCCGAACGCGAAGTGCCGGGGATCAGGGCGACGGCCTGCCACAGGCCCATGACAATTGCATCACGCAGACCCCAATCCTGTGCGGTTTTGGTTTGCGGTCCCTTTTGATCCATCCAATAGAGCAACAGGCCAAACAAAAGCATCGTCCAGCCTATCACCGCGATAGAACGCAATGCCTCGGCCAGTCCCGTTAGATAGAGGATCAGCCCAGCAATCACAGTTGGGATCGTTGCGATGATAAGCCCAAGTGCCAGCCGTGATTGCGGGGTATCCGTACGACCCAACAGGGCACGCGGCAAGCCGAGGATGGCATCTTTCACGTCGCTCCAGAAATATAACACGACCGCGCCCAGCGTGCCCACATGAACAGCGACATCGATAGTTTGGCCTTGATCCTGCATCCCTGTCAGGTTTGGCAGCAGGATCAAGTGACCTGATGAAGATATTGGCAGAAACTCTGTAAGTCCCTGAATGACCGCCACCAGAATCAAGTGAAAGAGACTCATTGAACCTGCCGTACCGCTACCGTTTTGTGTTCAGGTTCATGGGTATTCCGGCGCCCGTAAAAAGGAAAGCAGGTTGATAGGTCCGAAGCGGAACTAAAATTAGCGCGAAAACTCGCTAGAATCTCTCTTTGCGAGCACTTTTTCTAAATTAGGTCAGTATAATTGACTTTTCATCTGAAATCGCATCTCGTAAAGAATGCCGACCAAGCCAATTCATGGAGTCTGACCCGTGGCCAAGCAACCGATGCTGAAATTTGTGCAGATCGACCGTGCCATGCCCGAAAAGCGTGCCGCCGATGACCGTAGAGAAGATTTTGATGAAATCTATGCGGAATTCGCTGCAGAAAAAGCGGCAGAGCAGGCCAGCCGGTGCAGCCAGTGTGGTGTACCTTATTGCCAGTCACATTGTCCATTGCACAACAATATTCCTGATTGGCTGAACCTGACAGCAACCGGCCGCCTGGAAGAGGCTTACCAGACCAGTCAGGCCACCAATACCTTCCCCGAGATTTGCGGTCGTATTTGCCCGCAGGACCGCTTGTGTGAAGGCAATTGTGTGATCGAACAGTCGGGACACGGCACCGTCACCATCGGCACGATCGAGAAATACATTACTGATACCGCCTGGGACAAAGGCTGGGTACAGCCCGTTGTTCCAGCTTCTGAGCGCGGTGAAAGCGTTGGCATTATCGGCGGCGGCCCGGGCGGGTTGGCTGCGGCGGATATGCTGCGGCGCGCGGGTGTTCAGGTTACAGTCTATGACCGCTATGACCGTGCGGGCGGATTGATGATGTACGGAATTCCAGGCTTTAAATTAGAAAAAGACGTCGTACAGCGCCGCAACGACCTGTTGGCAGATGGCGGGGTCAAATTTGTTCTGAACTGCGATGTGGACGCAGCTAAGTTTGATGAAATTCGGGCGCAGCACGACGCGGTCATCATTGCTACAGGTGTATACAAATCGCGCGATCTGTCGATGCCGGGAAGCGGGCTGAATGGGATCGAAAAGGCGATCGATTTCCTGACTGCTTCGAACCGTAAAAGCTTTGGCGACGACGTCGAAGATTTCGACAATGGCCGCTTGAACGCTGCGGGCAAGAAGGTCGTTGTGATCGGCGGCGGCGACACCGCGATGGATTGCGTGCGCACCTCGATCCGACAAGGAGCGATTTCGGTCAAATGCCTGTATCGGCGCGACCGCGCGAATATGCCCGGCTCGCAGCGCGAAACACAAAACGCCGAGGAAGAAGGCGTTGTGTTCGAATGGCTGAGTGCGCCAAAGGGCTTCACCGGCGATGACAATGTCACTGGTGTGATGGTGCAGAAAATGCGCTTGGGTCAGCCTGACGCATCTGGCCGCCAAGCGCCCGAGGTGATCGAAGGCGCGGACTATGTTGAAGACGCCGATCTCGTGATCAAGGCGCTGGGTTTTGAGCCCGAGGACCTGCCGACCCTGTTTGGCCAGCCCGATCTGCCCGTGACCCGCTGGGGCACCGTCAAGGCGGCTTTCCAGACGGGTGAGACCGAAATGGACGGTGTCTATGCCATCGGAGATATCGTGCGTGGCGCCTCTCTGGTCGTTTGGGCGATCCGCGATGGGCGCGATTGTGCCGACGCGATCATCGAACGGTTCAACGCCAAAGCTGCAATTGCGGCCGAGTGATCAACGCCCCGCGACAGGAGAGTTCAGATGCCTGAATTGAAAGGCCAATGTATGTGCGGTGCGGTCACGATCAGCGCCACCCCAGCAAAAGATTCGCTTGGCGCCTGCCATTGTGACCAGTGTCGCCGGTGGACCAGTTCAATGTTGGTGACGTTTCCAGCTGAACCCGGATATGCCGCTTTGGGTCCGGTCAAGACGTTCACATCGTCCGATTGGGCCGAACGGGCGTTCTGCGCCGACTGCGGATCGGCGCTCTGGTACCGGATCACGCTGCCGGGCGAGATGCACGGACAAACGCAAATGGCGGCGGGCCTGTTCCCAGACACGGGCAACGCGCTGCAACTGGAACTTTATATCGACAAAAAGCCCGACGGGTACGCATTCGCAGGTGAACGCCGGCAGATGACCAAAGCAGAGGTCGAAGCCATGTACGCCTTGCCGGAAGAAGGAGACAGCCAGTGACCAAATATGATGCCGATTGGGTGCGGGCCGAAGAAGCCAAACGTCAATGGATGGCCGAAAACGGTCTCTATTCCAAGGAAGAGGAGCATTCCTCCTGCGGTGTGGGCCTGGTTGTGTCCGTCGATGGCAAGCCATCACGCAAGGTGGTGGATGCCGGGATCGACGCGCTTAAGGCAATCTGGCACCGCGGTGCCGTGGACGCCGATGGTAAGACCGGCGATGGCGCGGGTATCCACGTGCAAATCCCTGTTCCATTCTTCTACGACCAGATCCGTCGCACCGGCCATGAACCCAACCTGGATGAGTTGATTGCCGTTGGTCAGGTCTTTCTGCCTCGCACCGATTTTGGTGCGCAGGAACAATGCCGGACCATCGTGGAAACCGAAGTTCTGCGTATGGGTTACTACATCTATGGCTGGCGCCATGTGCCGGTCGATGTGACCTGCCTGGGTGAAAAGGCCAACGCGACCCGGCCTGAGATCGAACAGATTCTGATCTCGAACTCGAAAGGTGTCGATGAAGAAACGTTCGAGCGCGAGCTATATGTGATCCGTCGCCGGATCGAAAAAGCGGCTGCGGCAGCGGGGATCTCCGGCCTTTATCTGGCGTCGCTGTCCTGCCGGTCGATCATCTACAAGGGCATGATGCTGGCCGAACAGGTGGCCGTGTTCTACCCCGACCTGATGGACGAGCGCTTTGAATCGGCCTTTGCGATCTATCACCAGCGCTATTCGACCAACACGTTCCCACAATGGTGGCTGGCGCAGCCGTTCCGCATGTTGGCTCACAACGGTGAGATCAACACGCTGAAGGGCAACATCAACTGGATGAAAAGCCATGAAATCCGGATGGCCAGCGGAACCTTTGGTGACTATGCCGAGGACATAAAGCCGATCATCGCAGGCGGATCGTCAGATTCGGCCGCATTAGACTCGGTTTTTGAGGTTCTGGTGCGCGCTGGCCGCTCGGCGCCCATGGCAAAAACCATGCTGGTGCCGGAAAGCTGGTCCAAGCAGGCGGTGGAATTGCCGCAGGCCTGGCGCGACATGTATTCTTATTGCAACTCGGTGATGGAGCCGTGGGATGGCCCTGCTGCTCTGGCTATGACCGATGGTCGTTGGGTTTGTGCCGGTCTGGACCGCAACGGTCTGCGACCGATGCGGTATGTCGTCACCGGTGATGGCTTGGTCATCGCGGGGTCCGAGGCCGGGATGGTGCCGATTGACGAGGCCAGCGTGACCGAAAAAGGCGCTCTGGGGCCGGGTCAGATGCTGGCTGTCGATATGAAAAAGGGCAAGCTGTTCCGGGACAAGCAGATCAAAGACAAATTGGCGCGTGCGCTGCCTTTTGGTGACTGGGTCGGCAAGATCAATGATGTTGATGAATCGCTTGCCGGAGTGACCGAGACGCCGATCTTTTCGGGCGAAGAACTGCGCAAGCGCCAGATCGCAGCGGGCTATTCTGTGGAAGAGTTGGAGCAAATTCTTGCCCCGATGGCCGAGGATGGCAAAGAATCTTTGGCTTCAATGGGGGATGACACGCCGTCAGCGGTTCTGTCCAAGCAATACCGTCCGCTGAGTCATTTCTTCCGTCAGAACTTTAGCCAGGTGACCAACCCGCCCATCGACAGTTTGCGCGAATACCGCGTCATGTCCTTGAAAACACGGTTCGGGAACCTGAAGAACGTGTTGGACGAAGACAGCAGTCAGACCGAGATCATCGTGCTGGAAAGTCCCTTTGTTGGTAACGCGCAATGGGACAAGCTGGTTGAAAACTTCAACTCTCCGCTGGCCGAAATCGACTGTAGCTTTGAACCGGGGCGTGGTGCTCTGAATGCCGCTTTGGCCCGTATTAGAGCCGAAGCAGAAGAGGCCGTGCGTTCGGGTGCGGGGCATCTGGTATTGACTGATCTGAACTCGGGTCAGGGTCGTGTGGCTATGCCGATGATCCTGGCGACCAGCGCGGTGCATTCGCATCTGACGCGGCAGGGGCTGCGGACGTTCTGTTCGCTGAACGTACGGTCCGCCGAATGCGTCGATCCGCATTACTTCGCGGTTCTGATCGGCTGCGGTGCGACCGTGGTGAACGCCTATCTGGCCGAGGATTCGCTGGCCGACCGTATTGATCGTGGCCTGCTGGACGGCTCGCTGACCGAAAACGTGGCGCGGTATCGCGAAGCCATCGATCAGGGCCTGTTGAAAATCATGGCCAAGATGGGGATTTCGGTGATCTCGTCCTATCGCGGCGGTCTGAACTTTGAAGCCGTGGGCCTCAGCCGCGCCATGGTGGCCGAGTATTTCCCCGGCATGACCAGCCGGATCTCGGGTATCGGCGTCACCGGTATTCAGACCAAGGCCGAGGAAATCCATGCCAAAGGCTGGGACAGCGGTCTGGACGTGCTGCCCATCGGTGGTTTCTACAAGGCGCGCAAGTCGGGTGAGACTCACGCGTGGGAAGCGACCTCGATGCATATGATGCAAATGGCCTGTAACCGTGCGTCCTACGAGCTGTGGAAACAGTATTCGGCCAAGATGCAGTCGAACCCGCCGATCCATCTGCGCGATCTGATGGACTTCAAACCATTAGGCAAGCCGGTGCCGATTGAAGAGGTCGAATCCATCACCTCGATCCGCAAACGCTTTGTCACGCCGGGCATGTCGCTGGGTGCGCTGTCGCCCGAGGCGCATAAGACGCTGAACGTGGCGATGAACCGGATCGGTGCGAAATCGGACTCGGGCGAGGGTGGCGAAGATCCGGCCCACTTCGTGCCGGAACCCAATGGTGATAACCCATCAGCCAAGATCAAACAGGTGGCATCGGGCCGGTTTGGTGTAACCGCCGAATACCTGAACCAGTGCGAAGAGCTTGAGATCAAGGTCGCCCAGGGTGCGAAACCCGGTGAAGGTGGTCAGCTGCCGGGCATGAAAGTGACCGATCTGATTGCGCGTCTGCGGCATTCGACCAAAGGCGTGACACTGATCTCGCCGCCGCCGCATCACGACATCTACTCGATCGAGGATTTGGCGCAGCTGATCTATGACCTCAAGCAGATCAACCCGCGCTGCAAGGTAACTGTGAAACTGGTGGCGTCCTCGGGCGTGGGCACGATTGCAGCCGGTGTGGCTAAGGCAAAAGCGGATATCATCCTTATTTCGGGTCACAATGGTGGCACCGGCGCCTCGCCGGCGACGTCGATCAAATATGCCGGTCTTCCGTGGGAGATGGGCCTGACCGAAGCGCATCAGGTTTTGGCGATGAACAACCTGCGCGACCGGGTGACCCTGCGGACCGATGGTGGCCTGCGGACCGGTCGCGACATCGTCATGGCCGCGATGATGGGGGCCGAGGAATATGGCATCGGCACCGCTGCCCTGATCGCAATGGGCTGTATCATGGTGCGTCAGTGCCAGTCGAACACCTGCCCGGTCGGCGTGTGTACCCAAGACGAAAGCCTACGCGCCAAATTCACCGGCAATGCGGATAAGGTCGTCAACCTGATCACCTTCTATGCGCAAGAAGTGCGGGAGTTGCTGGCCAGCCTCGGCGCACGTTCGATTGATGAGATCATCGGACGGGCCGATCTGCTGGCTCAGGTCAGCCGGGGCTCGGCTCATCTGGACGATCTGGACCTGAACCCGCTGCTGATCACCGTCGATGGCGCGCATGACATCGTCTACAACCGCGACAAGGACCGCAACGCGGTGCCCGATACTCTGGACGCCGAGATTGTCCGCGATGCGGCGCGGTTCCTGAAGGATGGCGAGAAGATGCAGCTGTCTTATGCAGTGCAGAACACGCACCGGACGGTGGGAACGCGCGTCTCGAGCCATATCGTGCAGAATTTCGGCATGCGGAATACGTTCCAGGATGACCACCTGCATGTAAAGCTGCAGGGTTCGGCAGGCCAGTCGCTGGGCGCGTTTGCGGCGCCCGGTCTGAAACTGGAAGTGTCGGGTGACGCCAATGACTACGTGGGCAAGGGTCTCTCTGGTGGCATGATCGTCGTGCGCCCGCCGCAGGTCAGCCCGTTGAAGGCAGATGACAACACAATCATCGGCAACACCGTCCTATACGGTGCCACCGATGGCCATCTGTTCGCCGCAGGCCGTGCGGGTGAGCGGTTTGCCGTGCGTAACTCGGGTGCCAAAGTGGTGATTGAGGGCTGCGGTTCGAACGGGTGCGAATACATGACGGGCGGAGTGGCCGTCATTCTGGGTGATATCGGTGCCAACTTTGGTGCGGGCATGACCGGGGGCATGGCCTATCTGTATGATCCAGAGGGCAAGGCCGAATTGCTTATGAACATGGAAACGCTGGTGACTTGCCCGGTGACCGTCGACCATTGGGAAGATCAGTTGAAAGCGCTGATCGAACGTCACGCTAGGGAAACCTCAAGCCGTAAGGCCGCGGATATCTTACAACACTGGGATGTCGAGAAGGCTCATTTCCTTCAGGTCTGCCCCAAAGAGATGCTGAACAAGCTCATTCATCCGCTGAGCGTTGAGGCAACCGCAGTCCCGGCCGAATAGTTCTGTGGCCCTTTTTGGGTTAAGGACCCCGCGTGCGCTTTGACGCAAGCGGGGTTCTTCTCAATCAGGGCTTTTCGCCACAATTTTGCCACATCCGCATAAACCAAATATAAATTTTGCCATAGTTTGATCTGGAATTTCTGCCATATTGCGTTTCAACACACGTGAGTACACCGGAGGCATCAAATGCCAACGACATATCTTGATCAGTTCTATTCGTTTGACCCTGCGAATCCGCCCCCAGGTGGCACGGCGGTTGTCGTTGACAAGTTCAACCTGACCGATGTGGATGATGACGGCGAAATCGACGCGCCTAGCGGGGATACCGTAAACGGACAGGACGTTACAGATTCGTGGCCGGGCGATACCGTAACGATCAATGTAACTGGTGTGGGCAATGTCACCTATACCGGCACGACCTTTTATCTTGCCGATGGAACACGGGTCTTTACACCAACGGACGGTCAGGTGCTGCAACCTGGTACGTTTGTGTCGTCGACATTTGTAAACACGCAGGGTCCGTTGCAAGTTGGCGATCTGGGTCCACCCTGTTTTACGCCCGGAACCATGATCGCAACACCAGAAGGCGAACGCCCGGTGGAAAGCCTGACGGCAGGCGATCTGGTGATGACAGTGGATCATGGTCCACAGCCATTGATCTGGGTTGGTGAAACCAAGGTCGAGGCGCAGGGTAAATTTGCCCCAATACAGTTCGCGGCGGGTGTGCTGGGATTGGAACGGCCCTTGCTGGTTTCTCCGCAGCACCGGATGCTGATCGACGATTGGCGGGCGGGTTACATGTTTGGCTATAGCGAAGCGCTGGTGGCCGCGCATACCTTGGTCAATGGCGATACGGTCACGCGCGTCGAAGGTGGCGAAGTTGTCTATTTCCATCTGCTGTTCAAGCAGCATGAAATTGTCATTGCCAACGGGGCCAAAAGCGAAAGCTACTACCCCGGCCATGCGCTGACGGCGTCGGAACGCGACACCCAGGCCGAAATCCTGCGGCTGTTCCCCGAATTGAAAGCGCGCGATGCAAAGCTGCCTGATACCGCCCGGCCTGTGGTTCCACCCCGCGAGGCGCGAGCAATCGCAATATAGGCCGTTCCAAAGCAGCGGCGCGCGTCGTATAGCTGTGATATGGCAAAGAAAGCAGCCCGCAAATCGAGCGGTAAAAAGAGCAAGGCACGCAAAAAGACAATGCCATTGGGTCAGAAACTGCGCCGTTGGGTAACGCGCGCGGTTCTGGGTATTATGTGTTTCTTTTTAGCGCTGGTGTTGCTCTACTCTGTGGTGAATCCACCGATCACCCATACGATCTGGTCCGAATGGCGGCGGCTGGGCAAAGTCGAGCGGGATTGGGTTCCGATCGAAGAAATCAACCCAATCATGGCGCGTTCGGTCGTTGCGGCCGAGGATGCGAATTTCTGCCTGCATTGGGGGTTTGATGTCGCGGCCATCCGTGATGCATTGGAGGATGGCGGCAACCGTGGCGCCTCGACCATTACGCAGCAGGTCGTAAAAAATGTGTTTCTTTGGCAGGGCCGCAGTTGGGTGCGCAAGGCGATGGAGACCTCGCTTACGCCGGTGGTCGAGATTTTCTGGAGCAAACAGCGCATTCTCGAAGTCTATCTGAACGTCGCTGAAACCGGCACAGGCGTGTTTGGAGTTGAGGCTGCGGCACAGCGCAATTTCGGGGTCAGCGCGGCGAACATGACGCCGACACACGCAGCGCGGATCGCGGCGATCTTGCCATCACCGCGCAAACGGTCGGTCACGGATCCATCGGTGTTTACCCGCAGGCGGGCTGCGGCCATCCTGCAGGGGGCGGCTACCATCCGCGCAGATGGTCGCGCGGATTGTTTCGAGGATTGAAACTCATCGCCTCTCGGGGCTAAAGCTGAGAAGTACTCACTGGTTCGATTGGAAGCCCATGGCGCGTCTGTTTCACGTTCCCCTGTCCCCGTATTGCCGCAAGGTTCGGCTGTCTCTGGCGGAAAAGAAGATCGAGGTCGAGCTGGTTGAGGAGAAGTACTGGGAACAGGACCCCGATTTCCTGCGCCGCAACCCGGCGGGCAAAGTGCCTGTCTTGCGGTTGGATGGGCAAATCATGTCGGAAAGTGCGGCAATCTGTGAATACATCGAAGAGACGCGACCCGAACCGCCTCTGATGCCGAAAACGCCCGAGGCGCGATTTGAAGTGCGCCGCTTGGTCGGGTGGTTCGATGACAAGTTTCATCATGAGGTGACATCGAAGCTGTTGTATGAGCGGGTCAACAAGAAGATGACCGGACAGGGCTATCCGGACAGCAAGAACGTCAAAGAAGGTGCGCGGGCAATCAAGTATCACTTGGATTACATGGCGTGGTTGCTGGATCATCGTCGCTGGTTGGCCGGGGATCAGATGACTCTGGCTGATTTCGCGGCTGCGGCGCATTTATCGGCGCTGGACTATATCTCGGACGTGGATTGGAATCGCAGTGCTGCGGTGAAGGATTGGTATGCCAAGATCAAGTCGCGCCCTGCGTTCCGGTCAATCTTGGCCGATCAGGTGCCAGGGTTCCGGCCTCCGCCCCATTACGCGGATCTGGATTTCTGATAGGGTGTTAAGGGGCTGTCTGCCCCCTCTTGTCCCTACAGGCCAATTCACCCCCGAGGATATTTTTAGCCAGATGAAGAATGGATCGGGTTTAAAGGACAAACTGGTAGCGCAGGCTTTGGCCGAGGGGTTTGTATCCTGTCGGGTGTGTCGGCCGTGGGATGTGCCCCAAGTGCCTGCGCGGTTGGAGGCCTTTCTTGAGGCTGGGTATCACGGGCAGATGGGCTGGATGGCCGAGCGGACCCATTGGCGTGGCGACCCGGCGGCGCTGTGGCCCGACGCGCGATCTGTGATCATGTTGGCCGAAAGCTACACGCCCGAGCATGACCCGACCGAGGTGTTGGCGCATCCCGAGCGCGGGGCGATTTCAGTTTATGCGCAGAACAAGGACTACCACGACCTGGTTAAAAAGCGCCTGAAGCGATTGGCGCGGTGGTTGATTGCTGAGTCCGGCGGCGAGGTGAAAGTGTTCGTCGATACGGCTCCGGTGCCCGAGAAGGCCTTAGGGCACGCTGCCGGGCTGGGTTGGCAAGGCAAACATACCAATCTGGTGAGCCGAGACTGGGGCAATTGGGCTTTCATAGGGTCTGTTTTTACCACGTTGGAGTTGCCTACGGACATTCCGGAGGTCGATCATTGTGGATCATGTCGTGCGTGTTTGGACAGTTGCCCGACGGATGCGTTTCCGGCCCCGTATCAGTTGGATGCGCGGCGGTGTATTTCATATCTGACCATCGAGCATAAAGGTCCTGTTGACGAGGATCTAAGGGGTAAACTGGGTAACCGGATTTACGGTTGCGATGATTGTCTGGCCGCCTGCCCCTGGAACAAGTTTGCCGTTGCGGCGAGCGATATTCGGTATGCGGCCCGCGATGACCTGCAGGCTCCTGTGTTGGCGGACCTGGCGGTGCTGGATGACGCCGGGTTTCGGGCGAAGTTCTCAGGCTCGCCGATCAAACGGATCGGGAGGGACCGGTTTGTCCGCAACGTATTGTACGCCATAGGGAACTCCGGGAAGCAGGGTCTTCGGCCGGTTGCTGAGGCGTTGACCGAGGATCCCGAGCCGTCGGTGGCTGATGCGGCGCGCTGGGCGTTTGAACGATTGACTTGAATGCCGCAAACAGGCTGGACGTGTCGGTCCAAACCGCTACACCCATCCAAAGCGAACGAATGGAGGACCCGATGGCGCTGGCTTTGGGGGTGGATACGGGCGGAACCTATACCGATGCGGTCTTGATCCGGGATGAGGCTGAGGTGGTTGCCTCGGCCAAATCACTGACCACGCGGGCTGATCTGGCGATTGGCGTGGGTAAGGCGATCTCGGCGGTGCTGAATCAGGCGCGGGTTACGCCCGATCAGATCTCTATGGCGTCGCTTTCGACGACGTTAGCGACGAATGCGCTGGTCGAGGGGCAGGGTGGCCGGGTCGCGCTGATCTATATCGGGTTCAAGGAAAGTGATCTTGAGAAGCATGGCCTAAGGGATGCGTTGAAAGACGACCCAGCGCTAGTTGTGGCCGGTGGGCACAGTCACGCGGGTGGTGAGGCTCAGCCATTGGATATCGAGGCTTTGGAGGGTTTCTTAGACTCTTATAAAGGGGTTTCCGGCTTTGCGGTTGCTGCGCAGTTCGCAACACGCAACCCGGCGCATGAGCTGGAGGCAGCGCGGATTATTGCAGAGAAGACGGGCGCGCCCGTCACATGTTCTCATCATCTGTCGGCCAAGCTGAACGGGCCGAAGCGCGCTGTGACAGCCGTTTTGAACGCGCGTCTGATCGGGATGATCGACCGGTTGATCGGGCGTGCGCAAGATCAGTTGCTGACGTTGGGCATTACGGCCCCGATGATGGTCGTGCGCGGCGATGGCGCGTTGATGAGCGCCGAACAGGCGCGTGAGCGACCGATCGAGACGATCCTCAGCGGTCCTGCTGCTTCGATTGTAGGTGCGCGCTGGTTGACGGGGGCCGAGAATGCTCTGGTCTCGGATATTGGCGGGACGACGACCGATGTGGCGCTGATCCGCGATGGGAAGCCCGCGATTGACCCCGCGGGGGCGCAGGTTGGCGGGTTTCGGACCATGGTCGAAGCCGTGGCAATGCGCACCCATGGGCTAGGCGGAGACAGCCAGGCGCATGTGGTGACTGAAGGGCTGGGCGGCGGCGTTTTCCTGGGGCCGCGACGGGTGCTGCCGGTTTCTCTCATCGCTTCGGAGGCGCCTGAAGTGGTGCATTCGGTGCTTGACGAACAACTGCGTTCAACCACGGTTGGCGAGCATGATACCCGGTTTGCCCGTCGCGTGCCCGGGGTTCACGCGGATGGTGTTGGCGCGCGAGAAGAGGTTTTGCTCGATCGGCTTGGCGATCAGGTTCTGCCGCTGAGCGCTTTGTTGCGGACGCGAATGGAGAACGGGGCGCTGACTCGTCTGGTGGATCGAGGGCTCGTGCAGGTCTCAGGTATTACCCCGTCAGATGCCAGCCATGTGCTGGGGCGCGTAGATGCCTGGGATGCCGATGCTGCGCGCAAGGGACTGGAGCTGGTGGCCCGTAAGCGGGTTGGGTCGGGTGATATGCTGGCTACGTCGCCTGAACATTTGGCGCAGATGATCATCGATCAACTCACCGAGCAAACCAGTTTGACCTTGTTAGAGACTGCTTTTGCCGAAGAAGCAGAGGATTTCGACCTGCCCGCAAAAGACCTTGCCCGCCATGTATTGACCCAACGGGGTTTGGCGCAACACCGGGGTTTGCTGGCTTTAGATGCAGCGTTGAATGTGGATGTGGTGGGGCTGGGCGCGTCTGCCCCCAGCTATTACCCTGCAGTGGGGGATCGGTTGCGCTGTCAGATGGTGTTGCCTGAACATGCAGGTGTCGCCAATGCCATCGGTGCGGTGGTCGGGCGGCTGACCTTGCGGCGGTCGGGCACCGTCACATCGCCTTCTGAAGGGCGATACCGCGTTCATCTGGAAGATGGGCCACAGGATTTTGGTGCATCAGACGAGGCGCTCGCACTGTTGGAGCGGGTGCTGCGTATTGAGGCTGAGGGTGCGGTAAGGGATGCCGGGGCCGACGATATTCGGGTGGTCGTCGACCGCGACATCCGAACAGCCCGGATTGAAGAGCGAGACGTGTTTGTCGAGGCGATGCTGACCGTTGAGGCCAGTGGCCGCCCGCGCGTGGCGACGGGATAGCCCCCTTCAGACCTCTGACAGGGGCCGATGTTTATTCTGCCGCGTCGCGCTTGGGCAAGACCCAATCGGGACGCGGGAAGTGGCATGTATACCCGTTGGGAATGCGTTCCAGATAGTCCTGATGCTCTGGCTCGGCCTCCCAAAAGTCACCCACGGATTCTAGTTCGGTCACAACCTTACCGGGCCACAGACCGCTGGCGTTCACATCGGCAATCGTGTCCAGCGCCACCTGTTTCTGTGCCCCGTCGACGTAGTAAATGGCAGAGCGATAGCTCATCCCGCGGTCATTGCCCTGACGGTTCGGGGTGGTTGGATCATGGATCTGGAAGAAAAATTCCAGCAGTTCCCGATAGGTGATGCCTGCAGGGTCAAACCAGATTTCGATCCCCTCGGCATGGGTGCCGTGGTTGCGATAGGTGGCGTTGGGCACATCGCCACCGGTATATCCGACACGCGTGCGCGAAACACCGGGCAGTTTGCGGATCAGGTCCTGCATGCCCCAAAAGCAGCCCCCTGCCAGAACGGCGCGTTTAATGGTCATCAGATTTCCTCCACATGATTCAGGTAATCGCCGTAGCCTTCGGCCTCCATCTCATCGCGATGGATGAACCGCAAGGCGGCTGAGTTGATGCAATAGCGCAGCCCGCCCTGGTCACGCGGGCCATCCGGGAATACATGCCCCAGATGGCTGTCACCGTGTTTCGAGCGGACCTCGGTTCGGATCATACCATGGGTGGTGTCGCGAAACTCTTCCACATGTTCATGGACGATGGGTTTGGTAAAACTGGGCCAGCCACAGCCGGATTCGTACTTATGGGTCGACGCAAACAGAGGTTCACCCGAAACGATGTCCACATAGATGCCGGGTTCTTTGTTGCCCAGATGCTTTCCAGTTCCGGGTCGTTCGGTGCCGTTGCGCTGAGTCACATGGAACTCTTCAGGGGAAAGAGCGGCAATGGCCTCGGGGTCTTTGGTATAACGGGTCATGGCGTCTCCTTTTCTTGGCTTTTGCCCAATATTTGGGGTTTGAGCGTGGGAAAGCAAAGTCATATTTCAGAGGCCTCTCGCCTTCGTGCAAGTGATCTGCCGGCCCGTTTCGGACGTAGAAGTCTTAAAAGGAGGATGGTCAGTGTTGAGACTACTGCTTTTGACGGCTTTGATATTGGTGGGACGCGTAGTTCAGGCGGCCCCGCTGGTGGGTGAGTTTGAGTCGATAGATGGCGGCACGCTGTCGATCGAAGACTGGCGTGGGCAGCCGGTTTTGGTTGTAAACACGGCGTCTCAATGCGGGTTCACCGGGCAATATGCTGTGTTGCAAGATGTGTATGAAGCTTACGCGGACCGAGGTCTTGTGGTTCTGGCCGTTCCGTCCGATTCCTTCAATCAGGAGCTGGAATCAGCGGATGAGGTCAAACAATTCTGCGAAATGAACTATGGTTTGACCCTTCCTATGACGGATATCACATCGGTCACAGGCCGAAACGCGCATCCGTTCTATCAGGCAGTTGCCAGTCAGACAGGCTTTGTACCCAATTGGAATTTCAACAAGATCCTGATTGATCCCAACGGAGAGGTTGCGGCGACCTTTGGATCGAATGTCAGGCCAGACTCGCGTAAACTGTTGTCTCAGGTCGAAGCGCTGCTGCGCTGAGCGGGTTGCCGGGACATCTGCACGGCCAAGATGCCAAGGGTTGTGACGGCAACGCCCAACAGGTCCATTGGCCCAAGTTTCTCTCCGAGTATGATCACTGCGACGGCAACCCCAAAGACCGGGTTCAGAAAGTGGAATGTGGCCGCGCGGGTGGCGCCGATACGGTCGAGCAACAGGAACCAGATCAACGTCGCCAGAAGGCCGGGGAAAAGAGTTGTGTAGATGAACGCCAGCGCCAGAGGGACGGTTGGGTTGATATAGATGCTCTCGAAAACAGGCGCTGCAACGAACAGAACCGCCGACCCCACCAGCATTTGAAGACCAACAACCATCATGAAGTTCCCGCCCGAGGTCGCACCCCGCACCGCAAGCGTGGCAAAAGTCAGAGCCAGGGCACCGATGCCGCACAGCATCACACCAAACAGGTCGATCCCAGCGGTAACGCGGCTGCTCATGATCAGGGCGACCCCGGCGAATCCGGCCAGTAGGCCGAGTACCCCTAGAGGCCGAAGTTTATCTTCAAGAAACAGCCAACCGGCCAGTGCCACCAGCAAGGGCATAGTCGACGCGATGATGGCTGCAACCGAGGCTTCGATCGATTGCATCGCATAGAAATTTAGACCCAAATACAGGGCATTTTGACATATTCCGAACAGAATAGTCGCCCGCCACTGTGCCCGCGTCAGCGCCCAGCTTTGCCCCATGGCTCGCGCGATCGCGACGCCGATCAGGCCCGAGATCAAAAAGCGTAGCGCAAGGGAGAACAAAGGTGACGCATCGGCCACAATGATCCGTGCCGAGGTGAATGCCGATGACCAGATGAACGCAAATGTCAGCCCCATGGCAATGGCGCGTAAATCCATTTACCCCTCCGTCTCAACGATCGGAGCTTTCCCGATAATTGAACTATCCGCAAGGGTTGCTTCGAAGAACCCGTTTCTAAAATGAAAAAATCTCAAGCCATTGATCTTTAAGGGAAAGCAGGTAACTCTGTTTAGCACGGGCAAGGTTGACTTCTGTTCGGGCTTAGCAAGTGATTTGAATCAGGTGCTTTGATAGGCACCTGCCCCTTTTTAGTATTGGTATATAGTCCTTTGCGTTTTTGACAGCACATCGTGCGCACAACAAAGACAGGTGCAACCTAACACACTGATTATCAGTCTTGAGTCGGACTAGGGTTAGGTGTTGGCGGGCCCTTGTCTGTGAGGCAAATATCATAGCCGGATACGTTGCAGTGCACGCAGTTGCGGGAGGGGATGAAGTCGCAGCAACTGGTTAATCCACATGGTCCGCCTTCTGAGCAACACAAAACCGGATCAGGGCGAATGTCGAGCACGAGACTGTCAAAGATGACCAGCTCACGAGGCGATGCAGCAACGATTTCAATACCTTCGAAGAAGTCGTCTGCGATAGGAGTATATGATCCTGATTTTGGATGCATCGGAAGCGTTTTGATTCCGGTACCATCGCGTCCCGGCGATCCTTTGGATTTGGTGGGATAATTGGCAAGCGACAGTGTAACTCGGGCAGAAACGTCGCCTGATGCATCGACTAACTCGAAGTTCACCTCTGCGCTTGCGTCGTTCGGAATTGTCCACTCGACCAAGCCGTCGCGGAGGTAGTGCGATTTGTTCGCCATTCGAATTCGGTAAGTATCAAGCTTTCCATCCGGGATTTCTTTCGTTCGAATACGACTGGTTACGGTATCGCCAGGTAAGATTTGTGCGGGAAGAAAAATGCTGACGGTTCCGTGATCCACCACTTCGTAGTTCAGTCTTGTCAGGCTATTGGACGTTATGATTTCTGTCTCAGTCTCTTGTGCAACAAGAAAGGTTGCTTGCCCAAGATATGCGATTGCCAGTGATGCAATTAGTTTAAGATACATAAGAAGAACTCCAATTTTACTGGAAGAACCCCCAATTTTTAACTGATGGTTGTTTTCTTGTCAGTGAAGCTGCTCACTCAATAGTTTGCGCTTTGTCTAAATGAATAGTGCTGCCGTATTTCGGCTGTTCTTTAGTCGACACGGCATATCGTAGACAGGCTTAGGCAATAGAGTGCGCCATTTGGAACCTTCACGCCGGAAAATGACCCAACCAACTCCGGGCTGGCAGCTATCATCAGCGCTCTTTGTGGAAACTTGACCATTGCAAATAAGAACTTGAGTAGGGCTCTATCATACCGCCCGATAGATCTTTCTTAACTTGCAACCATAGGACAATTGGTACCATAGTTTTTCAAACCAGAAATTGTTTCTGCGATGACCGCGACCTCGTTGAAGAAGAATAATGTGAAGTTTGATTTGCTCAAGATGGGATTTGCTGCAGGCCTCGTTGCTTGTGCTTCTGTAGCTGCCGCGGAAGAACCCAAGAGTTGGCTCCTTATGGAAGTCGCTGAAAGCGCAACACTAGACAATGGTGTATTGGTGCTTGAAGGCGTTGACGATCAGGTTGTTGTCTTTGCAGATCGCCCCTATCGCGACGCAATGGATGCGCCTGTGCAGTCTATCATAGATATCTGGGACAAAGGCGAAAACAGTTTTGCGGTTGACCCTCCCAATGCGGCTCTGACCGGACAGAGCGATGGTGAACAGGTTGGATTGATCGTCACACTCAGCAATCCGAAGCTGGAGGACGGCAACCTACAGTTTGACTATCAGACTGTGAACGGAACTGACGCCAGCAAGCTTGAGTCGGTGTCGCTTGTGATCGACAATGCTTTGAAGTACCCCATGGATTGCATTATGGATGCTCCAAACTGCAGATGGTAGCGCATCAACGTCCCAAGGTCGGATTTTTGCGCTAGCTCTTTGTCGTGTTCTTTCAACCAATTTAGGTCGATCCTTCTCTGATCAAATCGACCTAAGCTATCCCGATGGTGCTGAGCTCAAACACTTCAATATAGTCATTTGGGATTAGAGTAGGCCAAACGGGAGAACAACGATGCTTGCACTTTTGAGCCCGCATCTACCCCAAAAGAAAAAGGGCCCCCCAAGCGGCGGCCCTTGATCATTTCGCAGTGACAGCTTGGATCAGCCGTTCACGCTGTCCTTCAGCGCCTTCGCAATGGTCATCTTGACCACCTTGTCGGCCTCTTTCTTGAACTGCTCGCCGGTGGCGGGGTTGCGCACCATGCGCTCGGGGCGCTCGCGGCAGTAGATTTTGCCAACGCCGGGCAGCGTGACTGCGCCGCCAGCCGAAACTTCGCGGGTGATCAGGCCGGTGATGGCCTCCAGCGCGGAATTCGCTGATTTCTTGTCAGTCCCCATTTCCTCAGCGAGAGCAGCAACCAGCTGAGTCTTTGTCATAGGCTTTGCCATTTCTTGGTCTCCTTAACGTGCCCGATAAATTGGGCCTCACCGCGTAACTGTAACGGTATATTGTGGTTAAACACAACGAATAGTAGCGCCAAAACCCCTAAAAATATGGGGATTTCGTTGCTTTTTTACGTCACAGGAAGGCTGTTTCGTCGAAAGAGCGCAATTTCCGGCTGTGCAGACGCTCTAGCGGCATGCCCCGCAGGTGTTCCATCGCCCGTATTCCGATCGCCAGATGGCGGCTGACCTGGGTGGTATAGAACGACGATGCCATGCCGGGAAGCTTTAATTCGCCATGCAGGGGTTTGTCTGATACGCAAAGCAATGTGCCGTATGGCACCCGGAAACGATAGCCGTTTGCGGCAATGGTGGCGCTTTCCATATCCAGCGCGATTGCGCGGGATTGGCTGAGCCGCTGCACCGGGCCGGACTGATCGCGTAGCTCCCAATTGCGGTTGTCAACCGAAGCCACCGTGCCCGTGCGCATGATCCGTTTAAGCTCATAGCCCTGCAACTCTGTCACCTCGGCAACGGCGTGTTCCAGCGCGACCTGAACCTCGGCCAGCGGTGGGATCGGCACCCAGACGGGCAGGTCATCGTCCAGCACCTTGTCCTCGCGCAAGTAAGCGTGGGCCAGAACGAAGTCCCCCAGCGCTTGTGTGTTGCGCAGCCCGGCGCAGTGCCCGACCATCAGCCAGGCATGCGGCCGCAAGACGGCGATATGGTCGGTTGCGGTTTTGGCGTTCGACGGACCGACCCCGATATTGACCAGCGTGATCCCTGACCCATCCGCGCGTTTCAGGTGATAGGTCGGCATCTGCGGCAGTTTCAGGGGCTGTTCCAGGTCAGCATCCGGGGTCGTGATCTCAACATTCCCGGTCGAAACAAAACTGGTATAACCGCTTTCGGGGTCGGCCAGTTGTTCACGTGCGTATTTCTCGAACTCCGAGACATAAAACTGGTAGTTGGTGAACAACACGTGGTTCTGAAAATGCCCGGCATCCGTTGCCGTATAATGCGCCAGTCGCGCCAGCGAATAGTCCACACGCTGTGCGGTAAACAAGGCCAGCGGGCCGACCGTGTCATGATCGAGCACACCGTTGACGATGTCATCATTGGTTGTGTTCAGATCGGGCACATCGAAGACATCGCGCAGGGTGAAACCGGCGGCCCCCTGTTGTGGCACCATCAAATTTGGATTGTTGGCAACCGCGAAGTGCACCGGGATCGGCGTATCAGATGCGCTGATGGTCACGGGCTGGCCATGGTTTTTGATCAGCAGGGCGATCTGTTGCTCCAGATAGGATCGGAACAGATCGGGCCGGGTAACGGTGGTTGCGTGAACGCCGGGCTCGGATACATGGCCAAAGCTCAACCGGCTGTCGACCTGCGCGTAAGACGTGGTTTTGATGCGAATTTCCGGGTAATAGGCTCTGATCCGTCCCTCTGGCGCGCCGTCTTGCAGGGCCGAGGCGAAGCGGTCACACAGATATTCGGTGGCTTGTTTGTACAGCACTTCCAGCCGAGCTACGGCTGCTTTGGGGTCTGTGAATTGTTCCGGTGCGATTGCATCAGGTGTTCTTATTTTTGTCATGCCAGTGGTTCCAGAAGTTCAATCTTTTCAAATGTGCGCACATCTACAAGCCCAAGATCCGAGATCCGCAATTCCGGGATCACGACCAGCGCCAAAAGAGAGTGCTGCATATAGGCGTTGTTCAAGGTACAGCCGCAGGCCTGCATAGCCTCGACCATGTTTTCAGCTTTTGCTGCGACCTCAGACGCGGGACTGTCGGACATCAAACCAGCGATGGGCAATTCGACCAGTGCAAGCTCCTGCCCATCGCGGTACAGGGTGATCCCGCCTCCCACTTCGGCCAGCCGGTTGGCCGCCATGGCCATTTGTTCCCGGTCGGTACCAACCACGATCATGTGGTGGCTGTCATGCGCCACGGTTGAGGCCATGGCCATTTTGCCCTGATAGCCAAAGCCCGAGACAAAGGCATTCGTCACCCCGCCTGTCGCCTGATGACGCTCCACCAACGCGATTTGGCAGACATCACCTTCGCCTTCAACCAGCCCGCCAATGATCGGCAGTTCCGCCTTCAGCGCTTTGGTCGGGGCCTGGTTTTCGACGATCCCGATTACGTTGGCCTGCACACGGTTCGCACCCGCCGGGGGTTTGATCTCGAAATCATCCGCGCTCAGCGCGTGGCCCAGATGCACGGTGTTGCGGGCGTTGTCGGGCCAGTTCAGATGTGGGCAGTCAACTGTAATCTCACCACCCTCTGCAACCACCTGCCCGCGCGCAATCACTGTCTCAATTGGCAAATCAGTTAAGTCGGAACTGAGAATGATATCTGCCCGACGCCCGGGAGTGACCGACCCAATCTCACGCTCCAGCCCGAAATGGGTGGCGGTGTTGATCGTGGCCATTTGCAACGCGATCAGCGGATCGCAGCCGCAGGCAATCGCGTGGCGCACAACCCGGTTCATATGCCCGTCGTTCACCAAAGTGCCCGAGTGGCAATCATCTGTGCACAGGATAAAGTTGCGCGGGTCCAGGCCCTTTTCGGTGATGGCCGTGATCTGACTTTCCACGTCATACCAGGCCGAGCCCAGCCGCATCATCGAGCGCATACCCTGCCGTGCGCGGGCAATGGCATCGGCTTCGCAAGTACCTTCATGATCATCTGCAGGCCCGCCTGCGACGTAAGCCGCGAAATCTGGCCCTAAATCAGGGGATGCATAGTGTCCGCCTACCGTTTTGCCGGCGCGTTGAGTAGCTGCGATCTCGGCCAGCATCTTAGGGTCACCGTGGATCACACCAGGGAAATTCATCATTTCACCCAACCCGATAATGCCCGGCCAGTTCATCGCTTCGCGGACATCTTCGGGCGTGATCTCGTAACCCGTCGTCTCCAATCCCGGAGCCGACGGCGCGCAAGAGGGCATCTGGGTGAAGATGTTCACCGGCTGCATCATCGCTTCGTCATGCATCATGCGCACGCCGTTTAGGCCCAGCACATTCGCGATCTCGTGCGGATCGGTGAACATCGAGGTGGTGCCATGCGGGATCACGGCTCGCGCAAATTCTGCGGGTGTCAGCATGCCCGATTCGATATGCATGTGGCCGTCGCATAGACCAGGCAGGATATAGCGCCCTTCTGCTTCGACGATCTGCGTCTCAGGGCCGATGCAATGGGTGGCATCCGGCCCGACAAAGGCAATACGCCCCTCAGCAATCGCGACCGAATGATCAGGCAGCAGCTCGCGGCTGTGCACATTGACCCAGATGCCACCGCGAATGACCATATCGGCGGCGTCGCGTCCGGCGGCAACGGCGATCAAACGAGGGGCGACATCGGGCCAGCTTGGGAAAGGTGTGTATTCCATGGCTCAACTTTCATGAAGTCGCGGTCGGGTGCAACCCCGGTAATTTTAGGTCATCAAATCATCACAAAACCTGCCCGCAGCGCGCCAGCGCTGTGCGGCCCAACCAGAGGAGATGCCCCGCAAGGGGCAACGACGATGGGCGGGAGCTACCCGATCTCGCGTCTTATCCAATTGGCAAAAGCGACAGCACCCGGGGTTTCCTCGGCCTGAGGGGAGAGCAACAGATAATAGGCCTCGGGCATCGGGGCGCGATGGTCGAACGGGGCGACCAGCTGCCCTTGTTCGATCAGCCTCCCTGCAATAGCGTCATGAGCCAAACACAACCCACCCCCAGCCATCGCCGCCGATAGGCAGACCAGATACGTCGTTGCATAGGTGATCGTAGGTTTTTCCCAATTTAGCCCCTGTTCTTCGGCCCAACTTGCCCAATTTGACAGCAGGTTCGAACAATCAAACAGCGGCTGCTGCTGCAAAGTGTCCAAAGTGACCAGAAAACCCGGTGTGCAAACAGGATAGTAGTATTCTTGCCGCAACAACTCGGTCCGAACGGTATCGGCAGGACGCAGTGAGAACCGGATTTCAACCGCGGCACCCTCGGCCATTTCCCGGGGTTCCCACAATTCGGTGAAGATGTTCAGTTGCACATCCGGGTGTTCGGCCTGGAATTCGGGCAGGCGAGGGGCCAGCCAGTTCACGGCAAAACTGATGTTACACTGAACCTGAACGGCATTCTGCTGCGCCCCCGTCACGGCTTGGGTACCACGCACCAATGTTCGAAAAGCCTCTCGCACAACGGGCAGATAGGTGATTCCGGCCTCGGTCAACTCCAGCGCTTTGGGACGACGCAGGAACAGAGGCTGACCCAGATGCCCCTCCAGTGACTTGATCTGCTGACTTACTGCGCTTTGCGTCATGTTCAGATCTCGCGCTGCTCCGGTGAATGAGAGATTGCGCGCAGCTGCTTCGAAGGTGCGTAGCCAGCCCAGAGGTGGAAGAGAGTTCCGCACGTGCATAACCTCAGCATAAGTTTTACTAATGAGATAGAGGCGTTTTTTTCGTTGGTCAAACTTCTGTGCGCGAGGCAGGCTTTTCCCAGATCAGTTGCTAGGGAGCCATGCCATGAGTGTTGCCAATCTTCGCCCCAATATCGACCATTGGCCTCAGCGCGTGGATATGGCCGCGACTTTTCGCTGGACTGAACGTCTGAACATGCATGAAGGCGTGGCCAATCACTTCAGTCTGGCGGTGAATGAGGATGGAACGCAGTTCCTGATGAACCCCAATCAGATTTATTTCGGGCGTATTCGGGCTTCGGACCTGTTGCTGCTGGACGCGAATGATCCCGACGTGATGACACAACCCGGCGCGCCGGACCCAACGGCTTGGGGGCTTCACGGCTCGATCCACCGTCACTGTCCCCACGCGCGATGCGTAATGCATGTGCATTCGATCTTTGCGACTGTGCTGGCCTCATTGGCTGAAAGCAATCTGCCGCCCATCGATCAGAACACGGCCACGTTCTACAACCGCTATGTCATTGATGAGGAATTCGGCGGACTGGCTTTTGAAAGCGAGGGCGAACGCTGCGCCTCAATGCTCTCGGACCCGAAGAAAAAGGTGATGATCATGGGCAACCATGGTGTACTGATCATCGGTAGTGATCCGGCAGATGCCTTTAATAGACTCTATTATTTTGAGCGCGCCGCCGAAACCTATATCCGCGCGCTACAAACCGGACAGCCTTTGCGCGTGCTCTCGGATGAGATCGCCGAAAAGACCGCTCAGGAACTGGATGACTACCCCGATCAGGCCGAGGCGCATCTGCGTGAGATCAAAGCGATGCTGGATGCCGAAGGCTCGGACTACGCAACCTGACCTCTACCCGGAGTGATTGCCATGACCGACACCGCTCAGGACCCCGAAGCCGCCCGCTGGAATTACCACCCCGAAGGCCCGGTGGGATTGAACCCGCTGTTCAATTGGCCACCGCGCCCGGGTGCCGTGCTGAAATGGTACAGCGGGGCGTGGTTGCAGATCACGGCGTTGACCCTGTGTATGGGCTTGGCCATCACAGCCTATGTGCTGTTTTTTCCCGGTTTAGAGTCTATGCGAAACTTTTCGGCCGGTTGGATGTTCCGTATCTGGCTGTTGAACATGGTGCCTCAAATCCTGGTCGCTGGTGGCCTGCATTGGTGGCTGTACATGCGCAAAGGGCAGGGCATGTACAAAAAATTCGACCGCCGCGATCTGACCCGCGACAACGGAAACTTCACCTTCCGCAATCAAGTTCTGGATAATATCTGGTGGACGCTGGGCAGCGCGATGACTGTGGCGACCGTCTATCAATGGGTGATCTACTGGGCGATGGCCAACGGGTATGTCCCGACCGTGACCTGGGCCGCTGCACCGGTTTGGTTCGTTCTATGGATGCTGTTTATCCCGATGTGGTCGGGTCTGCACTTCTATTGGGTGCATCGGCTTGAGCATCACCCGAAACTCTACAAACACGTCCACGCGGTGCATCATCGCAACGTGAATATCGGTCCGTGGTCAGGGATCTCGAACCATTGGTTTGAGAACCTCCTGTATTTCACCACCTACTTCATCCACCTGATCGTGCCGTCACACCCGATGCACCTGCTGTTCCACACGTATTTTCAGCAGATCAGCCCGGTCCTGTCCCATTCCGGGTTCGAAAAACTCAAGGCGGGGGATACGGAGGCCGCGCGCGCCGGGGATTTTTTTCACCAGCTGCACCACCGGTATTTCGAGTGCAACTATGGCACTTCGGAAATCCCGTTCGACAAGTGGTTTGGCACCTATCACGACGGGTCGGCTGAGGCGACAACCCGCACGCGGGCCTATAAAAAACAGATGTATACCTAGCGCCCCCTTAGCGCGCGCGGGGCCAGCCCGAATTCGGTTCTGAACGCGCGGGTCAGGGCGCTGGGGTCTTCGTACCCGGAGCGTAGGGCGATTTCAGCAATACTCAGGTCTGTCTCGGACACCAATTTGCGGGCCAGGTTTAACCGCAGCCGTCGATAGACCTGTGCTGGCCCTGCACCCAACTCGGATTGCATCCGCTGGGAAAGCGCCTTGTGAGATCGACCAACGCGCCGGGCGATCTCGGATATCGGAAGGGGTGTTTCCAGATGTTCCTGCATCAGCGCCAGTGCCTTGTTCACATATCCGCTGGTCGCACCTGCGCCACCCGTATGGGATCTGGCAGAATCGCGGGTCATGAACAGCTGCGCTACTTCCAGCGCCAATGCCTGCCCCTGTGCCTGTCCGATCAGGTGCAAAACCAGATCAAACGCTGCCATCGCGCCAGAACATGTGATGCGATCCCGATCAATCACGAACCGCTCGCGCACCGCATCAACATCCGGGAAACGCTCAGTAAAGCCTGTCAGTTCTTCCCAGTGAATTGTCGCGCGATACCCATCCAGAAGACCCGCCAGCGCCAGCAACCAGCTGCCGGTATCGAGCCCTGCCAATGTCTCAAAACGTGGCGCGGCCGATCTGAGACCCGAGAGGGTTTGCCAACCGCTATGAGCCTGAAACCCGTAAGACGGCATCACCATCAAAATGTCGCCACTTGCAGATTGCAGTGTGCCATGCGGCGCGACCTCTAAACCTGATGACGAAGTCACCGGCCCATCACTCAGCGACAGGAACGTCCAATGGTAGAGAATTCGCCCCGATAGCATGTTTGCGGCCCGCAAGGGCTCGACCGTGTTGGCCAGACAATGGTTCGAGAATCCATCGAACAAAAGCACACCGATTTGTTGCGGCGCAGCGGGGGATTTAGTCCAGGACTGCATGATTAACGATTAAAACTGCATGATAAAAATCTCAAGTCCGTTCACCATATGCGCAAACCCAGATTTGGAGAATTCAGATGCAATATGGTCTGTCCGACGAGCAGGAGATGATCGCGTCGACCGTGCGCAGCTTTGTCGAGAACGAAATTTACCCGCATGAAGAGTTGGTCGAACGCATCGGCGAAGTCCCGCATGAGATCGCGGAAGAGATCAAGCGCAAGACCCTCGAGTTGGGCTTTTACGCCTGCAACTTTCCCGAAAGCGTCGGATGCGCCGGACTGAACCATTTGGAATTTGCGCTTGTTGAACGTGAACTGGGGCGTGGTTCGATGGCGTTGAACCATTTCTTCGGACGTCCGCAGAACATCCTGATGGCCTGCGAGGGTGACCAGGTCGAACGGTACTTGATGCCAGCCGTACGGGGTGAGCGGATGGATGCGTTGGCCATGACTGAGCCCGGCGCGGGATCGGATGTGCGCGGGATGAAATGTGCCGCCGTTCGGGATGGCGGGGATTGGGTGGTCAACGGGACCAAGCATTTCATCTCGGGTGCCGAGCACGCGGATTTCATCATCGTCTTCATCGCGACGGGTGAGGATCAGACGCCCAAAGGGCCGAAAAAGCGCATCACCGCGTTTTTGGTGGATCGCGGCACACCGGGTTTCACCATCCGGGATGGGTACAAGTCGGTCAGCCATCGCGGCTACAAGAACATGGTGCTGGACTTCGATGATTGCCGCCTGCCGGATGCGCAGGTGCTGGGCGAGGTTGATGGCGGGTTCGAGGTGATGAACACATGGCTTTATGCCACCCGGATCACCGTGGCCGCCATGTCGGTCGGGCGCGCGCGCCGGGCCTTTGACTATGCGCTGGACTATGCCGCCACGCGCGAGCAGTTTGGCCAGAAGATTGGCAAGTTTCAGGGTGTATCCTTCCAGATCGCCGACATGATCACCGAAATCGACGCGGCGGATTTGTTGACCTTGGCGGCGGCGGATCGGCTGGACAAAGGCCTGCCCGCGAACCGAGAGATTGCCTCGGCCAAGCTCTATGCCTCTGAAATGCTGGCACGAGTGACCGATGCAGCCATTCAAGTTCATGGTGGGATGGGATTGATGGATGACTATCCGCTGGAAAGGTTCTGGCGGGATGCACGGGTCGAACGTATATGGGATGGCACCAGCGAGATCCAACGTCATATCATCAGTCGAGATTTGCTGAGGGCGCTGGGCGCATGAGGCCCCTGGGGCGTGTTCTGAACCCGTCATCGATGGCCGTGATTGGTGGCGGAGCCTGGTGTGCAGACGTTATCGCTCAGGCCCAAATGTTCGGGTTCGCCGGGGATATCTGGCCCGTTCAACCCAAAGCAGATCAGGTCTCGGGCGAGCGTGCTGTGCCCTCGATTGCGGATTTGCCGCGTCCGCCGGATGTTGCTTTTGTTGGTATCAATCGCCATTCGACGATCCCTGTGGTTTCAGAACTGTCCGCAGCGGGCGCGGGCGGTGCGGTTTGCTTTGCGTCCGGGTTTACCGAAGCCAAGGCCGAAGATGATCAGGGTGCTGATCTTCAGGCGCAACTGGTCGCGGCGGCGGGTGACATGCCGATCCTTGGGCCGAACTGCTACGGCTTCGTCAACGGGTTGGAACGTGCCGCTATCTGGCCGGATCAACACGGAATGCGGCCGGTTGACCGAGGTGTGGCGATCCTGACGCAAAGCTCGAACATCGCCATCAATATGACGATGCAGCAACGCGCGCTGCCGCTGGCCTTCATGCTGACTTGCGGGAACCAGGCGCAGACGCATCAGACCGATATCGCGGCGGCCCTTTTGGACGATGACCGTATCACTGCGATTGGTGTTCATATCGAAGGGTTTGGTGATCTGCGGAAATGGGAGGCTTTGGCCGCAAAAGCGCATGAGCGGGGCGTGCCCGTCGTCGCTTTGAAGATGGGCCGGTCGCAACACGCGCAGGCGGCGACGATCTCGCACACGGCCTCACTGGCGGGTGGTGATGCTGGAGCACAGGCGTTTCTGGATCGACTGGGCATTGCGCGGCTTGATGATATCCCCAGTTTTCTGGAATGCCTCAAGCTGTTGCATGTTGCGGGGCGGCTGGACGGAAACGGTTTGGGCATGATCAGTTGCTCGGGGGGTGAGGCCAGCCTGGCCGCTGACATGGCCGAAGGGCGAGATCTGCATTTTCCGCCCCTGACCGATCAACAGCGCACGGACCTGCGTGCCGCTCTGGGCCCCATGGTGGCGCTGGCAAATCCGCTGGATTATCACACCTATATTTGGCGCGATACCGAGGCGATGACCCGCGCTTGGTCGGGGATCACCGGGCCGGACAAGGGCATGACCATGGCCATCGTGGATTATCCGCATACGGATGCGACAGATTGGGTGTGTGCCACGCAGGCCGCGTTGAACTGTGTTGCCGCGACTGATCGACCGTTTGCTGTGACGGCGACTTTGCCGGAGCTGATGCCTGAACATGTGGCACAGCAATTGTCAGATGGTGGGGTGGTGCCCTTTTCCGGGCTGCATGAGGCATTGTCAGCCGTTGAGGCCGCAGCGCGACCTTTGCCGCCCGCCTCTGATCCCGTGTTGCTGCCTTCAGATACACCCGCAGATCAGGTTCTGAGCGAGGCAGAGGCGAAATCGGCACTTGCGGGTTTTGGCCTGCGCATCCCGCGCAGTTTTGAGATTGCAGCGCAAGACGCAACGCAGATTCCAAACGACCTGCAAGAACCGTTTGCGGTGAAAGGCGTCGGGCTGGCGCATAAGACCGAACATGATGCGGTTCGGCTGGGTGTTCCGCGATGCGATCTGGCCGAAGCCATCAGATCGATTGGCACCGATACGGTACTGATCGAAGAGATGGCAAATGGTGCTGTGGTCGAGCTGTTGATCGGTGTGACCCGTGATCCGGCGCATGGCTATGTTTTGACTCTTGGGGCCGGAGGGGTGCTGACGGAAATTCTGCGCGACACGGTCTCGGTCCTGATCCCGTCCTCTCGGGCCGCTGTTCACGTGGCGCTGGGCAAGCTGGCCTGTGCACCTCTGTTATCAGGATATCGCGGCAAAGCATCTGCCGACATGGACGCGATTCTGGATGCGGTCGAGGCGGTGCAGAACTATGTCATTGCCAATGCGGCAACAGTCGAAGAAGTTGAGATTAACCCGCTGATCTGCACCGCCGAGGACGCGGTTGCAGTGGATGCGCTGATCCGAAAGGCAAGCCAATGAGTCCGATCAAAACCCGCCGTGATGGCGCAATTCTCGAAGTTACTTTGGACCGGCCCAAAGCCAATGCGATTGATCTGGCCACAAGCCGGATCATGGGCGAAGCGTTTCAGGAATTCCGCGATGATTCCGAGTTGCGTGTGGCGATTCTGACGGGTGGCGGAGAGAAGTTCTTTTGCCCCGGCTGGGATCTGAAGGCCGCAGCCGACGGTGATGCGGTGGATGGCGATTACGGCGTTGGCGGATTCGGCGGGTTGCAGGAACTGCGCGATATGAACAAGCCGGTGATTGCGGCAGTCAATGGCATTGCCTGCGGTGGCGGCCTGGAACTGGCGCTGAGCGCCGACATGATCATCGCCTCGGAAAACGCCAGCTTTGCCCTGCCCGAGATCCGCTCGGGTACGGTGGCTGATGCGGCCAGTGTCAAGCTGCCCAAACGCATTCCCTATCACATCGCGATGGAACTGCTTCTGACAGGGCGTTGGTTCGATCCGGAAGAGGCCCATCGTTGGGGGCTGGTCAATGAGGTCGTGCCCGGCGATCAACTGATGGATCGCGCCTGGGAACTTGCGCGGTTGTTGGCCAGCGGTCCACCTCTGGTCTATGCGGCGATCAAGGAGATCGTGCGCGATGCCGAGGATGCGAAGTTCCAGGACGCGATGAACCGGATCACAAAGCGGCAACTGCCCAGTGTGGATGTGCTGTACGGGTCTGAGGACAACCTAGAGGGCGCGCGCGCCTTTGCTGAAAAGCGCGATCCGGTTTGGAAAGGGCGATAGGGGGCTCTGCCCCGGCGCGGCAGTCCGCGCCTCCCCCGGGATATTTTTGGCCAGATGAAGTTCGGATCAAATGCGCTCGAACAATGCGATGAAAGCGGTGTCGTCTTTGTTGGGGCCGGCGGCGAGATCGCCGTAGATTTTGACTTCGGGTAGGGAGAGGTTTTGGATCTGACCCCGTTCCAAGTGGCGGAGCGCTTCGGCAAAGCCCAGTTTTTCAAAATGCTTCGTATTGATCGACAGCGCGAACTGCGCGCCCGGTCGCGCGACGCGCAACAGGGCGGGCAGTACCTCAGGGCCGAGGTGCCCATGGGTGAAAGTGCCTGAGGATACGATGCCCGAATAGTTGTGTCGCGGCACGGGGATACCGGTGTTGAGGTCGGCCTCGATCGCATCACGGTAGATGTCCTTGCGCATGGCCTGTTCCAGCATTTCTGCGCTGATATCGGTGGCATCGATTGGTCCTACGCCCAAGCGGGTCAGAACTGCTCCGCAAAGGCCGGTGCCTGCGCCTACGTCCAGCACCGGGCCCTGCCCGAAGGCGCCGACAAAGGCGCGGGCGGTGCGGATATGCAGCTGATAGTCCTCGCGCATGGCGAAACCGTCATCATAGTCGCCTGCCCATTCGGCATAGAGACGTTTGTTGTCCTCGGGCGAGGTCAGCGCATAGGCGGCGTGCAGGTCGGGTGTTTTGTTGGTCATGCTGTCATGAAAGGCGCAGGAGGGGATTCGAATCAAGTCGTCCATGAGATGCTTGCATCCCGGTTCCGTCCAGATCATCTAGGGGGGATGACACGAACGCTTTTCTCTTTTGGCCACGGCTATTCGGCGCAGGCCCTATCGCGCCGCTTAGCGCCGAATGGGTGGAACATCATCGGGACCACGCGTGACGCCGATGGAATGGCTGCGATCCGAGCGTCTGGGGCCGTGCCCTTGGTCTGGCCCGGAGATTTGCCGGACCTGGACGGTGTGACACATGTTTTGATTTCCACGGCGCCGGCCGAAGAGGGTGATCCTGTTCTGGCGGCGTTGAGGGATGAGATCGTGGCGCGGGCGGCTCAGTTCACCTGGGTGGGGTATTTATCTACCACGGCGATTTATGGCGATCATCAGGGCGATTGGGTAGACGAAGCGACCCCGCCTGCGCCGACGGCGAAGCGGGGCCGCTGGCGTCTGCGGGCCGAGGAGCAATGGAAGGCCATTCCAGGGCTGCCCGTTCATATCTTCCGCCTAGCGGGGATCTATGGGCCTGGGCGGGGGCCGTTTTCCAAGCTTAAACGCGGTGGGTTGCGGCGGATCATCAAGCCGGGGCAGGTGTTTTCACGCATCCATGTCGACGACATTGCACAGGTTTTGGCGGCCTCTATGGCGGCACCAAATCCTGGCGCAGTGTACAATGTTTGCGATGACGAGCCGGTTCCGCCGCAGGATGTGATCGGCTACGCGGCGGAGTTGCAGGGTCTGCCCTTGCCGCCAGCCGTGCCCTATGACGAAGCTGATTTGACCCCGATGGCGCGCAGTTTCTACAATGAGAACAAGCGCGTTCGGAATGATCGGATCAAGGACGAGCTTGGGGTGCAGCTGCTGTACCCCAATTATCGCGTTGGTCTTGAGGCGTTGCTGAAAGGGCAATAGCCCGGTTCATCGCGCCGCCGCTTTGATCATGTCAGCCGCTTTTTCAGCGATCATGATCGTGGGAGCGTTGGTGTTGCCCGATACCAGCGTCGGCATGATCGAGGCATCGACAACTCTTAGTCCGTTGATACCGTGCACCTTAAGCTCGGGGTCGACTACGGCCATATCATCCAGGCCCATTTTGCATGTCCCGACGGGGTGATAGATCGTGTCGGCGCGGGCGCGAATATGCTGTTCCCAATCCGCATCCGTGGTTGCGGTGTCGGTTCCGAACATTTCGGATTTCCTGAACTTGGACAGAGCAGGCGCTTGCATAATCTCGCGCATCATGCGGGCGCCTTTGATCATGGTCTCAAGATCGCGGTCATCGGACAGAAAGCCGGGGTCGATGGCGGGGGCGGCAAACGGATCGGCGCTCTGCAGCCCGACCGAGCCGCGGCTGTGTGGGCGCAGCTTACAGACATGGCAGCTATAGCCGTAGCCATAATGCAGTTTTCTGGCGTGATCATCGACCAGCGCGATGGCGAAATGCAGCTGGATATCGGGGCGGTCGAGATCCGGAGAGGTTTTTAAGAAAGCCCCCCCTTCGGCAAAGGGTGTCGCTGCCATCGACGCACCGGTTTTGCGCCATCGCCAGAGGTGGCCCAACAGGCGCGCTGCACCAACCAGACCAAGTCCGAAGTTATCCGTGTCCTTGCTTTTGTAGGCGAGAATGAAATCCAGATGGTCTTGCAGATTCTTGCCTACGCCGGGCAGCGCATGCCGGACTGGTATTCCGTTTTGGCGCAGCTCATCCTCGGCGCCGATCCCCGAAAGCTGCAACAGTTGCGGCGATTGAAGCGCCCCGGCGCAGATCAGCACTTCTAGTCTGGCAGATACACTAAGATCGGGGCCTTTCGCCTTTCGTTTGTAGATCACACCCGTGGCGCGTTTGCCTTCAAAGGTCAGTTCCTTTGCGTGCGCATAGGTGATCACCGTCAGATTGGGGCGGTCCATCACCGGGTGGACATAGGCAGCTGCGGTCGAACAGCGTTCTCCATTTCTGTCCGGATCATGAAACTGGGTGACCTGATATAGGCCCACGCCTTCATTATTGCCGCGATTGAAATCTTGGGTGTGTCTATGTTGAAGTTGTTCTGCTGCCTCTACAAAGGCATGGGTCACTGGGCGCGGTTCTTTTTGATGTGACACCTGCAGCGGGCCTTTGTCGCCATGCAAATCATCAGCGCCCTGTTCGTTATTCTCGGACTTTTTGAAGTAGGGCATGACGCTGTCCCAATCCCAACCGATGCACCCTTGATCGGCCCAGCCATCATAATCCTGTCGCTGCCCCCGAACATAAAGCATCGCGTTGATGGCACTTGATCCACCCAAGGCCTTGCCGCGCGGCTGATAGCCCCTGCGCCCGTTCAAACCGGGTTGAGGAACTGTCTCGAACGCCCAGTTGCTGATCTTTGGGCGCCCCGGTAACGCGGCAACGATGGCGGCGGGCATTCGAATAATAAGGTGATCGCCCAGCCCCCCAGCTTCGAGCAAGCAAACCGTTTTTTGCGGATCTTCGCTTAGACGGTTGGCAAGGACAGATCCCGCCGAGCCGCCACCGACAATAACATAGTCAAATTCCATATAAGTGCCTTTAACGTTTTGGGAGCGCCGCGTGGTATTTTGGGGGTCAGGGGGAACGGCGCGTGGTAATGAAGCCGACTGTGCCCGAGCGGGATGTAGAAACACAATCGCCAATTTCAGTTCGGACACAGGGTCATTTGAAAAGCGAGGATAGTGTCTGCCTCAGCAGTCGTTAAGCTATAAGAAAAATCTATTGTTGCCATCCAAAAAGAGAACTTATTCTCATGACTTCACTTTGGTATACGAGGCGCGACGCAAGAGATCAGTGAAGATTCCGCATCATCATTCTGGGCTTAGGCTTGAAAACGATATCGGTGACATCTTTCTGTGATCTTGTTGATTGCAAGTTTTATTGCGCAAAGCCGCAAGTCCTTAGCCAGCATTGGAGATCGATATGGATGGAAGTGATAACCCCAAAACGGGCGGATGCCCCGTGATGCACGGTGCCGGGACACGATCAAATCGTGACTGGTGGCCCAATCAACTGAACCTGTCGATCTTGCATCAGCATGCGCCAGCCTCGAACCCGATGGATGCTGACTTCGACTATTCCGAAGAATTCCAAAAGCTGGATATGAAGGCGCTGAAAGACGACCTTTATGCGTTGATGACGGATTCACAGGACTGGTGGCCCGCAGATTACGGCCATTATGGTGGCTTCTTCATCCGGATGGCCTGGCACAGCGCGGGGACCTATCGTACGGCGGATGGCCGTGGCGGAGCTTCGACTGGTAACCAACGCTTTGCACCCTTGAACAGCTGGCCGGACAACGGCAACCTCGACAAGGCGCGTCGTCTGCTGTGGCCGATCAAGCAGAAATACGGCAACCAGATTTCCTGGGCCGACCTGATGATCCTGGCGGGTAACTGCGCGATTGAATCAATGGGTGGTAAGACCTTTGGTTTCGCTGGTGGTCGCGAAGACATCTGGGCCCCCGAGGAAGATATCTATTGGGGCTCGGAAACCGAATGGCTCGCCCCGACCGACAACCCGCACAGCCGTTATTCGGGTGAACGCGATTTGGAAAATCCGCTGGCTGCTGTGCAAATGGGTCTGATCTACGTGAACCCCGAAGGTCCAGACGGACAGCCTGATGCGCTGGCTTCGGGTCGGGATATTCGCGACACCTTTGGCCGGATGGCGATGAATGACGAAGAAACCGTCGCTCTGGTCGCAGGTGGCCACACCTTTGGTAAGGCGCATGGTGCGGGTGATCCTGATCTGGTTGGTCCCGATCCAGAGGCCGCTCCGATCGAGGAAATGGGCTTTGGCTGGATCAACAAGTTCGGCTCGGGCAAAGGTGACGACACCACCACCTCGGGCATTGAGGGCGCATGGACGGCGAATCCCATCAAATGGGACAATGGCTATTTCGACCTGCTGTTTGGCTATGACTGGAACCTGACCAAAAGCCCCTCAGGCGCATGGATCTGGGAGCCGGTGAACGTCAAAGAAAAAGACATGGCCCCGCAGGCGCATGATCCGTCCAAGAAGGTCAAGACCATGATGACCACCGCCGACATGGCGATGCGCATGGACCCGATCTATGGCCCGATCTCGAAACGCTTCCACGAGAACCCGGAAGAGTTCGCTGATGCTTTCGCCCGCGCCTGGTTTAAACTGACCCACCGCGACATGGGCCCACGCGCGGCCTATATCGGCCCAGAAGCCCCGACCGAGGAGCTGCTGTGGCAAGACAACGTCCCCGCCGTCAATCACGATCTGGTCGATGATGCGGATGTTGCCGACCTCAAAGCCAAGATCGCCGCCACCGGCCTGTCGGTGTCCGAGCTGGTCTCGACCGCGTGGGCCTCGGCCTCGACCTTCCGTGGATCGGACAAGCGCGGTGGTGCCAACGGGGCCCGTATCCGCCTTGCGCCGCAGAAGGACTGGGATGTGAACGAGCCGATGAAACTGTCCAAGGCGCTGGGCGCACTGGAAGGCGTTCAGTCTGCGTTCAACGATGCGCAGTCTGGGGGCAAGAAAGTGTCTCTGGCCGATGTGATCGTTCTGGCCGGCGCTGTAGGTGTCGAACAGGCAGCGAAAGCTGGTGGTCAGGATGTCGAGGTACCGTTCACTCCGGGCCGCACCGATGCGACGCAAGAGCAGACGGATGTGGACAGTTTCGCCGTGATGGAGCCTGCCGCTGACGGATTCCGTAACTATCAGAAGGCTGATTACACTGTTTCGCCCGAAGAGCTGTTGGTCGACCGTGCACAGCTGCTGACTCTGTCAGCACCCGAGATGACAGCGCTTGTGGGCGGTCTGCGTGTACTGGGCGCCAACTTTGGCGACAGCAAACATGGCGTGTTTACAGATCGTGTTGGAACGCTCAGTACAGACTTCTTCACCAACATTCTGGACATGAGCACAGAATGGAAGCCGTCTGGCAAAGGCGTATACGAAGGACGCGACCGCACGAGTGGCGAGGTCAAGTGGACAGGCACTCGTGTCGATCTGGTCTTTGGTTCGAACTCGCAATTGCGGGCGTTGGCCGAGGTCTACGGTCAGGCCGGTGCCGAGGGCAAATTCGTCTGTGACTTTGTCTCGGCCTGGAACAAGGTGATGAACGCGGACCGCTTCGATCTGAAGTAAGCCTACTATTATTCAAGCGAGTTGTGCCGCCCGAGGAGACTCGGGCGGCGTTTTCTTTGACCCGGCTCTGGTGTGCATACCAAGCATTGGGTACGATTCCACTGGATGGTTGGTCTTTGCTGGGAGCGAAGCAATGGGTCAGCAGGTTTTCTGCGAAGTTTCTGAAGCTAACCTATTGTTTTCATTAACCTGGACAAGTTTCTGCCGAGAAATGTGAAGTTTTTTCAAAATGGGGGTTGCAGGTGTCTGACCTAATCCGTAAATACCCCTTCACCGGCGCAGCTGAGGTTGTTGTTGGGACGCTAGAGATGGCGGAGACGGGCCGGAGAGACGGTTGAGACGCTCGGGAGAGACCGGGGGCATCTTGAGGGACTGG
>NZ_JBQFYF010000011.1:0-65203 GCF_056541325.1 Ruegeria sp. AH7
CACACAGTGCTCTAGGCTACCGGCCGCCGGTGCCTGAAACCATCGTCCAGATGGACCAAAGGCCGATCATGCACTAACAATCAAATTGGACCACTCAAGTGGGGCTGATCAAGTTTTGTTGCGGGTACACTATACTCCTCGCGAAAAATAATCTGAAGCCGCCTGAATCGATTACTAACAGATTAGCGTGTATTTGGAGCATTATGCTGTCGCGTAAATTTATTTAGAGCGGAGCACCATTTGACATGTCGAATCTAAATTGGAATGCGCTTTTCACTGGGCTTGTTCGAAATGAGGCTCCCTCGCTCTGGGGCAATTGGACTCTGAACAGTTCGGTCCAACCAGGTATGATGGGCTTCCTTGATGCGACCAGAGAGATTTTACATCTTATGGACTAATCGACTCCCCGCAACTAACTGCAAAACCGTACAACTCCCACTGGAACATGACAACTAACGGAGTGACTAAAACAGGGAGTGAGGTGAAGATAAGTGGACGTCATGATCCGACCACAAATACAACTGTTGAAGTCGAAGCGGAGGCTAAGTGGTCGTTTAGCAATTCCCAAGATATTATGTCCAAGTTCCAGCCATCGAAAAAGGTTCTCTTGCAAGGCCCAAAGATCAGCAGCGGTGTGCAAATTGCAAACAACATGGATTTAATAAAGTCCACCGCAAGCGCCAACAACTACACGCAAAATGGCCAGATCACACAGGGCTTCGGGGTTATCACTCAGGTGATCTATGCAGAGGCAGGCATGAATGTTGGGTCAGCGTCAACCAACTCCAGCTTTTCGATGTCGGCGTCGGTCGATGGAATGGCAGGGATGACGGACAGTGATAAATCGAAGGCCAGCCTCAAAGGATCATACTTTTCAGAAAACAGCACCGGAACCATATCCTCGCATCTTTGGCCAGCTTCTTCGGATGAAATCTCATCGGTTGATGCACCGATTGCATTCAAATTCGCCACCTTCGTCGGCGACAACTTATTGGTTCCGCTATGGGTGAATCGCCTGAACTACTTTACTCTGTACTTCGACAATCAGCACGGCGGCACTTACATCGTGAATGTCTCTGTGACTGGCTTGATTCCCGGGAAAGATGGGATGCAGCCTTTGGGCGGATGCCAGGTCTCCGGTGGATCAAGTAAAGAGGTCACCAATATTCCTCTGAACGTTACAAATCTTACCGCTACACTATCGTTGGAATCCGGCCCAACATTCGCACCAAATTGGCCAACTCCACTATCGTTGACCCCGACAGGAGAAGCATGGATAGACATTTACGGCTATTCTGGTGGGCCACCAGCGCACATTAAAACACACGTCGTCCCTCCACCGTAGGCTACACCCTCTGATGATCCAAGAACATTGTGATGAGAATGGACAATGAATTTTGATGTAACCTACCCGCAAGGAATGCCTCAAGGCGCGCAAGCTGCTTTTGCCCGCGCTATAGCTACATGGGAGGCCACAAACCTTCAGTCCAATATCGATATCAAAGTCAATGTGCAGTGGAATCTACAATTGGGAGGCCTATTGGGAATGTGCATTCCCGGTGGCCACGAGAACTTCAACAACGCTCCGCGCCAAGATACTTGGTACACCAGTGCGTTAGCAGACAAACTCGCAGGCGCCGATTTGTCAGCGCAAAACCTGTTCGATATGGAAGTCATCTTTGGTCAGCAGAACTTCTACACAGGCCAGGGTCAACCTGCACAGGACCAGTACGACCTGGAATCAGTTGCCCTTCATGAAATCTGTCATGGTTTAGGGTTTGTTGGGCTATTTTGGGTCGCCGACGTGAATGGGAATAACTTTGGCTCTTACGGAAACAATGCGGTGCTTGGGGCAATTCCACCAAATCTGAACCCCCAAGTAAGCCTTCCTGCAAACCTGAACGGTCATCCCAGCGCTTTTGGCGTTCTCGTTGAGGATGCACAGGGCAATGAGCTTGTCGGGAACCACTATGCAAACAATTCTCAGCCACTTGCCGTGGCGCTCACCTCAGGAAGTTTGCGTATCCGAACCGGTCTGAACCAGACCTATCCAATATATTCACCAAACCCGTTTCAACCGGCATCAAGTGATGAACACTTTCGGCCTCCACCAAATTCCTTGATGGTCCCAGATAGAAACTCAGGAACGACTTTTCGGAACATAGATCAGCCGGTACTGAACGTCTTGACGGCGATCGGTTGGTAGCTGCTCAATCAAAGGTAACCCGCTTTTCCGATCTTGCCATCGATAAATCCAAATTCTTACAACTAGATGGCAACTGCTTGTTAGCTGGGGGAGAATCTAGGGGCAGGTCAAACCATAGAGTTCGACTTCCCGAGGAGCAACTATACTTTCTATATAAGTACCTCATAGTAAAACATTAAAATTCAAAAATTCAAACAAATACCACTAAATATACCACACTGAGGTTAGACACTCGCGATTCAAAGCCAAAGGCTTGAATGCAATGGGACGCACGATAAGAAATGTATAACAGACACTCATTTAGAGTAAAGCGAAGGCCTTCTTCGAGCCCAAACTGTCAGTCCCAGATGTCTTTTTCCGAGGTGCTCATCTGCTCCAAGTCAGGTGCACGCAGTTGTCGATCTGGCTCCCAAGCGAGATAAAACTCATCAAGCTGAGGCGGTGCGACGCTCGTCGCTGATAACATAGAGTGGACTTGTCCACGATGGTGAATTTGATGCTGGATAAGATGTAGAAAAGTTCTGTCAAAGCGCTCGGTCTGAATGTTGCCACCGCGTATCATCTCGACAGGCTTAGCTCCTAGGTCAGTACTTGCATCTGAGCAGGTAGACACAAAGCGTTGGTCAATTTTTCGCTGTTCTTCAATGAGATTACCTATGTTGGGGCAAGGTATGCGATTGTCGAAAGCGCTTAGGCCAATGCACCGACCTTCCAACGCGGAAACGTAGAACCAATCTACAATCAGAATGTGATTGAGGGTGGCGATGATCGAGCCAAAGAAGCTCTCTCTTTCCTTTTCAAGTTCGCTCTTTGATAACAAAGAGCAGGCGACCCCCAGCCTATGGTTCGCCCAAGCATTGTTGTAGGCTTGTACACAAAGTAATTTGTTCATGTATTGTTCTTATCTTTGTCATCAAATCTTGTCTATGCTGTAAATGTCAACTTCGTCCGCTTTCCCTACATCTGCACAAAGCTCGGCATCCGTGAATTTGGGCTCAGTGCGGACCATCGATACACAGTTAGAATGACGAACCACAAAGATCATATCTGTTGTCAAAATCGGTGAAGTTTCTTTGCGACCCGGTAGGTATTGGCATAGGCCGTGACGGAAGCATCGATTGGGTCGGCATAGCCACCGCCGATTGCCATTGAAACTGGGATGCCACGGCCTTTGCAGGCGTGTAGAACGGCCCGATCGCGCTGGATGAGGCCATTATGGGTCAACGCAAGCCGCCCTAGCCGGTCTTCTGCCAGCGGATCAACACCTGCCTGGTATAGAATGAGGTCGGGGCGAAATTCGAATACGGCGGGCAAGTGGTTGGTTAAGGAGCGTAGGTAGTCCTCATCGCCGGTGCCATCTGGAAGGGCAACATCGAGATCCGCCGGAAACTTCCGGAACGGAAAATTCTTTTCGCCGTGCATCGAAAAGACGAAGACCGATGGATTGGCAGCGAAAATCGCGGCGCTGCCGTCACCCTGATGAACATCAAGATCAATGATTGCGACCCTTTCGGCCTTGCGAGTCGCAAGCAGGTGGAGCGCCGCGACGGCCTGATCGTTGTAGACGCAATAGCCAGATCCAAACGTTGGATGGGCATGATGCGTGCCACCAGCGAGCTGCCCCGATATACCGTACTCATGAGCTGTCTCAGCAGCGGCTATTGCGCCACCGGCCGTTGCGCGAACGCGCCTCACTAATTCCAGGCTCCACGGAAAGCCAATCCGTTTCATGGCTTTTTCTTCGAGTTCCCCGATTTCAAACTGCGCGACAAATCCGGCGGCGTGCGCGCGCCTTATTGATTCATCGCTGGCTGGCAAAGACTCTGCCAGCTGCGCCTCCTGAAGAATACTATCTTTCAGCAGTAGCTTATGGAGCATCTCGTACTTGCCCTGCGGAAAGCGATGTCCGGAAGGCAGGCTAAGAGAGGAGTTTTGAGGTGCGTAAAATCTCATGACTTCGGTGTATTGGAGCTCAGGCAACGCGCCAGCGTACAACCGACCTCAGAACAGATCTTCAATAACAGTCCCCGATGGCATTGTGGTTCAAATTGTGCGTCGATTTGCAGGAAGGTGACAGTTGATATCTTATGAGATTGTTCGATGTGCTGGACTTTGCTTTCGTTCCGGCTGCGGCCTCGAAGATTCGCTCACCAGCCATTTGTCGACATCAAGGGCGAATGAGTGACTCGTCCTTTTGGAAGGCCTTGCTGTAAAACTTTGACTTTCTAGCCTCTTTTCAAATTTTCTCGAGCATCCAAAAAAATCGTAAATCAATGATCGGTACGTAGCAACGCTGCTCAGGCAACGTTTAGTGCTTTTCGGAGTAGCGCTGCAGCCATTACAGGATGGCGTCATGATCTGTGACTAGTTCTTGGGCTAGTCCGTCGCAGAACCGGAGGAGCGCGGCTGCGTTCAATGCGTTTGACCCCACCAGAACCGGCAGATGACCGGTTTGAGCCCGTTGTCTCTTGTCGTGGTTCGCGTCCGAAAGGCCTGATACCAGGCATATTTGGTCTGAGAAGAAGGCCGTTAGTTAAGTATATCAGCTATGGCGCCTATCAGGTTCAACACCTCGTGCGTCTCTCGGTTCACCTGATAAACATAGTCTCCAGCACGCACATAGTAGCCGTTTCGCCGTAGTCCATATCGGCTGGGATTGTCGATAGGTACGTACCCATCGTAGATGTAGTCCCCAACCCGATATCGTTTTACTTGGCCTGGCGGCACGCATGGAATTGCTTTTTTGGCCAAGCCAGGTGGACAATGTCCCACCTTCGATTTCACGAGAACAGGCTGCACTGCGGTATGTGAACTAATAAGTAGTCCAAGCCCAAGGGTCTGTAAGTCGAAACTCGCACCCGCAACCGGCGCACTTTGAATGGCAGATAGTGTTGCTGCGATTACTAACGTTGTTTTCATCTTTAGGGCCTCATTTGGCTTCAAATTCTAAGTATGCTTCCGGTCCCTGTTTGCCTAACCCATAGGCGGAGACTGGCTTGCGGCTAGCATCTTTGGATCTGAGGCGATGGTTCGACTGATGCATCATCCTCACCTAGCGACCTTCCAAACCGTTAAGTTAAAAGGTGGCAATCGAACGGTCCCACAACCAGAGAATTCATTTGTTTTTATTCCGTAAACAATATTAACCGAACATGAACAGCATATTCTCGGTGCGTTCAACCACGCTGAGTCATAGTCCCTGAATTGGATCGAACGACATGTGTATCGTTTGACGGAAACAAGGGGAACAACATGGTCAAGCCTGCCTTTGTGACTAAAGACTGTGGCACACCAGCTGCAATGCAGACCTCCGGTAAAGCTGCCGACGAGCGTCTGCAAACCTTGATCATTTCGAACAGTGGTCGCTTCCCTCCTATCGAAAATGCACTAATCGAGATCACCAAAAGCTTGCGGCTCTCCGAGGCTCGTCAGAACGCCTGAAGGCAGATCAGTTGACCCCCCCCGAACAATTCTCGATATTCACCCTAAACATCAGAATTGTCCCCCGATCCCACCCCATCATTTGGGGTGGGATTTGTTTTTGACGGGTGACACTATCACCAAAAAACGAGTTTCAGCTTTAGAAACCGTCAAAACATCCCTTGGCGCGCCTGCGGTCGGCACGCTCAAAGTGTAGATCAACAAGGGCCTAAAGGCTTCGGGTTAAAATCCCAAAAGGGCTTTGACCTTTTTTTCGACGGCGTCAGTTACAGGTTTGTTGGCCGCCGCTTCCAAGGCTTCGCGCTCTGCCAGGTCCTGTTCTTCAACAAGCTCTGTCAATTCTTCCACCTCATCGACCGCGTCATTGTAATCGATGGCAGCCTGTCTTTCGTCGTCCAAGTCTTGCGCTTCATCAATTGAGGCATCCAAAGCGGCCTGAGCCTCTTCAAGCTGCGCTTCGATGTTGGGATCTGTTCCGCCCGCTTCAGCCAAGGCCTGTTCAAGCTCTTGTACTTTGTTCTGGTTTTCTTGAACTTCAGACAGCGCAGTTTCCAAATCATCTTCGATATCTTGCAATGGGCGCTCCGGTGGCTCCAGCCCCGCTAAAACCTCTAGCTGCTCGACCAGATCCTCACGTAAGGGTTCACCGGCCAACACCGTGTCTCGGTAGGTGGCTATTCTGCCAACGCGCGAATTCGGCGCAGCATTGGCCAGTGCAGTGGGGCTGGCGTTGGCAGCATTCAGCGCGCCCAGTTCCGATGGATGGGCACCAAGCAACGCGGCCATACGATTGCCCTTAGCACGAGATACGGGGCGCTTTGACTCGTCCACAATGACAGTCTGCGCTGAGGATTTTGGTGCCTTGGTCTTACGGGTCCCGTGCGTTTTGTTAGCACCCGTCGCGGCGGCTTCTGTTTTACGCGCTTTCTTTTTCCCACCGAACAGATCTTTCAGAGAGAACCCACCGCCTTTTTTCTGACCAACCCCGGCAGAGCGAGACTTTGTTTTTCCTGATCTGGAATTTCCGGCCTTGCTTCCGCTGGCGTCCTTGCCAACCGTGCTGTGATCTCCGCCAGATCCCTTCGCCCCGTTGCCGTTCCCACCGCCATTACCGTTGCCGTTTCCACCACCGTTGCCATTGCCGTTTCCGCCGCCGTTACCGTTGCCGTTTCCGCCACCATTTCCCTGCTTGGCATAGGCAAAATCGGGAGCTGTAACAGTGGTCACAATGGCCGTCGAACCCAATAAGGCAATCGCTATTGTCGAGGCTTTCAGCAGTCCGCACTTGGTGATATTCATCTCAATCTCCTAAAAAACTCACAGCAACAGCTATCGGTAAACTGAACTTGGACGCCGTGTTCTGGCCGTTCGATCCGTGATCGAATCAATAAGGCTGGACTTCATTTAACTTGAGCGTGCTTGAACGCAGGGCTAACTGCTTGTTCATCGCCGGTTCACATCCGGCCCTGTAGTCTCGGCCCAAGAGTATGAGGGTTCTATGCAAACCAAAGCTTTATTGTTGGTTGCAGCGTTGCTGAGCGCCTTGTCCGGAGGACAAGCGGTGGCCGAGGCGCGCGAACTCAAACAGTCTGAACTGCGCATGGCAACTCTGTCGGGAAGCGCAATCCGGTTGAAACGTGTCATCAAAGGTGTCGAAAAAGCCATCGGTGGGACCCCCGTTGATGCACGCGCCTTCCAAACCGACAAGATTTACTATCGCATTCTGGTCAAGAAGCCGGGCGGAAAGATCGTCAGCGTAATTGTGGACGCCCAAACCGGCGCCGTCGTGTCGAATAATTCAAGTGTCGGACGCGAAATCTCCAAAGCCGCACGCTCCACAGCCTCCAAGTCCAAAAGCAGTATTGGTCAAAGCGCCTCTGCGACTCGCGGGAACAGCACTAGCCGTGGCAACAGCAATGGCGGCGGAAATGGTAACGGCAATGGCGGAGGCAATGGCGGCGGTAACGGCGGCGGCAATGGCGGCGGCAATGGCGGAGGTAACGGTGGCGGCAACGGTGGCGGCAACGGCGGTGGTAACGGCGGCGGCAACGGCGGCGGCAACGGCAATGGCGGCGGTAAGAAATAGCGTGAAGCTGACCGCGTTTTAGATATAGTCTCCGAATATGCGAATTCTCCTTGCTGAAGACGAACCCCAGCTTTGTGAACAAGTCAAAAAGCTGCTGGGCTCCGAGGGCCGCGTGGTCGACGTGGCAACCAATGGTACGGATGCCCTGCATCTGGGGTCGACTGAACCTTATGACATGATCATCCTCGACATCGGCCTGCCCGAACGCGACGGTATCTCGGTCCTGCGGGAATGGCGTAACGCGGGCGTCAAAACCCCGGTCTTGATCTTGACGGCCCGAGATGGCTGGAGCGAACGTGTCGACGGTCTGGATGCGGGCGCAGATGACTATATGACAAAGCCATTTCACATGCCTGAACTGGCCGCACGGGTGCGGGCGATCTTGCGCAGGCAAAGCGGTCAGCTGAACCCTGTAATCGAAATGGGGAACGTGGTGTTAGACACTAGAAACGGTCGGGTCAGCGTCGGAGGAATCCCGGTCGATTTGACTGCGCAGGAGATCGCGGTGCTCACTTATCTTGCGCATAATATCGGTCGGATGGTGTCGCGTACAGAATTGTCCGAACACATCTACGAATATGACGGCGACCGGGACTCCAACACAATCGCTGTATTCGTTACGCGTCTGCGCAAAAAACTGGGCTCTGATTTGATCACAACCGTCAGGGGACGGGGCTATATGATTGATCCTGCCTAATGCTGTCGTTACGCCAACGGGCCTTGCTCGGAGGTATCGCCTCGGGTGCGTTGTCTGTAGGCGTTGGTACGCTGGTGGTGTTTTCCTACATAAATGCGCGCGTCCTGGATCAGTTCGACAGTGCGCTGCAAGACCATCATACGCAAGTTGTCGTTGGCCTAAGTGCGACTACGGATGACCCTGAAACCTTGCGGCAGTTTGTATTCGACCCGGCCTATGGTACGCCCTACTCAGGGCGGTATTGGCAAGTAACAGACGGTACTGGCGCCATCTATACCTCTGCCTCGCTTTTTGACGAAACGATTTCCGAGCCTCCGCGCGCAAGTGGCGAAACAATCATTTGGAACACTACAGGTCCGGACAACGAGGCCGTTCGCAGCGTCTATCAAAAAATTACGTTCGAAGACGGAACGGAGTGGGGTGTAACTGTCGCCGAAAGCAGGAGCCAACTGATCGACGAACGCAGTGCCGCACAAAGATACCTGCTCTCGGTTTTCGGATTGATCGGTTTGATCGGAGTGGCCAGTTCACTTTTATTGATGTCCGCCATTATTGGCCCCCTCAGGAAGTTGCGTGCCGATGTCGCTCATCGCTGGGATCGGGGTGATGAATTGGTGCCCGCAGACTACCCGGATGAGGTTTCGCCTCTGGTAGAAGACCTCAATAAACTGCTGCATCGAAACCGAGAGATCGTCTCCGGTTCGCGAAGGCAGGCAGCGGATCTGGCGCACGCTCTGAAAACGCCGACAGCCATCTTACGAAACGAATTGGCGGATCTGTCTGAAGCCGGCGTACACACAGAGCCTGCGGAAGAGGCGTTATCTCGAATTGACGCTCAGCTTGGCCGTTCGCTCGCGCGCATGCGTGCTTCAAACACTGGTGAGCTAACCCATTCTAGGACAGACCTGTCGAACTCGGTCGAACGACTGTCCCGGCTATTCTCGGTTATGGCGGAACGCGAGGGGAAGACCCTGGTGTCAGACAACGAGGCAGGTCTTCTTGTCCGCATGGATCCTCAGGACATTGAAGAAGTGATCGGAAATCTCCTCGACAATGCGCTCAAGTGGAGCCGAACAACATTCCAAATCACTGTGAGGCGAACGGAAAGCGGTATCGAGATTTGCGTTGAGGACGATGGGCCTGGAATCCCAGAACATGCCAGACTTGAAGTCCTTCGTTCCGGCAGTCGGCTGGATACCTCTGTCAAGGGAACAGGTTTGGGTCTGTCTATCTCGGTCGATTTATTGGCTGCATATGGTGGGAAGCTAGAACTTAGAACATCGGAGCGCCTAGGTGGCTTGGCTTGTGAAGTGACGATTGGCCCCTGAGAACAACGTACTGTTTTCGATCTCTGGAAGCCTCGGTGCAGTTCTTTAAAATTTGTAAACCTCCGTCTGAATAAACTACAAACGCTTTCAACAAACACTACAAGCGCGATGCCAATTCGAGCGTAGCGGGCATCAACTAGAGCCAACAGCTTAGGTCCCGCCAGTGAGCAGCTTTCTATTAAACAGCATAAACTCACTCAAAATGTTATGTGTTCAAAAAGCATCAACAACAATTAAACTCAAATGCTTCTAAGTTGGTCCCTTCTAACCTCGTATTAGGATTGGTTGCAAATAAGCTCAGTCATCTTAAGGTTGTCGATAATGCGCCTATTCAACTCGGTTGTTTTTACGGTGTTATGCACTTTCGTGTCCGTGATATCCGTGTCGAAAAACAGTATTGCCCAAACCTGGGACATCGCATCCCAGCACTCTGTCAGCGGTGTAACGGTGTACGATACCGATGAGCTGTTAACGTTTGCCGGTCAGTTGGCCTTTGATCGGTCGGGGCGCATCACGGCGGCGGAGGTCGCATCAACGATCACGCAGATCTACCGAGAAGACGGTTACTTCTTGGCTGAGGCGTGGCCTGGTCCCGATGGGCAGAGCATAGTTGTTGATGAAGGGCGTATTCAAACCATCGAAATTGAAGGTGTAGATACACGCACGTTCCAAACCCTAGAAAAGATCTTTCGCCCCCTCACTACAGCATATCCAATAACTCTTAAACGATTTGAGCGTGCGGTTATGTTGGCCGAGGACATACCCGACTTGGACGTGTCGACCGAACTTGACTACCCGGACCAGGGTGGTGCGCGGCTGAGAGTATTGGGAGACCCTCTACTCAAACAAGCCGGCAGCGCGACACTCGACAACCCTCCGCGTGAGCTTGGAGAAGCGCTCAGTTTCTATATCGTACAAGAATATTATTCGACGCTGACCGTCGGGGATTTGCTGCGATTTGAGGGGTCAGGCAACTACAATTGGGACAAAGACGACGAACACTCTTTGTGGGGCGCTGTTACCTATCGCACGCCGCTGAACAGCAATGGTCTGTACGGTGAGATTTTCTACGGAAACATAAACGCAAAACGTGACCTCTCGGGGGATTTTGCAAGAACAGATGTTGATGGCGAGAACTTCACCCTCGCGTTGGGATACCCCGTGATCCGCGATGTGGCTCGCTATGGGTATCTTCTGCTGGATTATCGCGTTTCCGAAGCGGACTCAGTCAGTGGCGGTGTTCCACTATCCAGTGACGCGAGTGTCGTTGGCCTGACATATCTCTACGGACAAAACTATCCAAAAGGACAGGCTCTGGAAGCGGGGCTAACCCTATCTTTTGGCGATAATGACAACGACACGACGGACGCAAATTTTGATGATGGAGATTCTTCATTCTGGCATCTGCGGGGCGGCATCGGATACGAAAGCCCGCTAACGAGCTTGTCGCCCAACACAGCTTGGCGCACTGAGATTTGGGGGCAGTACACAACCGACCGGCTGCCCTCGGTCGAGGAGTACTTCCTTGGTGATCGTTATGCTTTGCGTGGATATCGGTTTGACGAAGTGGATGGTGATTCAGGGATATCCGCGATTTTCGAAGTGTCTCACTCCTACTTTCCGAGTTCCCAAAGCATTCATCGCTTGACGCCCTTTGTCTTTTTCGACGTGGGTTACATCTCGAACAATGACCCTGCGAGTTTTGAAGTTGATAATGCTACACTGGCCTCGACAGGTCTGGGTTTAGACATTGAGTTTAAGCAAAACCTATTCCTGTCCGGATATGTCGGTGTCCCTTTGAGAGACGGTCCCTTGACCGACTCTGGCGATCCTGGCGCGTATCTTGCTCTGACAACAAGTTGGTGAGGATGTTATGAAACGGAACCGCATTGCAATAATTGCCGCAGCTTGTTTGGTCGCTGAGCTGGTCGCTACGCAGGTAGTTGCCCGCGGCAATCATTATGGGTGGTGCCGTGGTGTAGGGAACCCGCACCAATCGAGCCAAGGATGTGGGCAAGCTGGCGGGCAAGGGGCAGGCAACCAAATTACCGGTCCAACGCAGCCGGTGGCAAATCAGTTGCCACCTAAGGGAACGCAGCAAACACCCACGTCAGTTACTGTGCCGGTCCTAGCGCCTAGCGCGGTCCCGAATGCAATTCCCGGTCGGGTTCCAATCGCGACGCCGATAGCGGTTCCCGGTCAAGTTCCAACACCCGTCGCAGCGCCGACCCTAGTTCCGCCTTTGGTGCCAAATCCGACGCCAAACCGGGTTCCGACAGCCGTTCCCAATCAGGTTCCGCCATTGGCTACCGGGCCTACTGCTGTGCCGCCGCAAGTTCCGACTGCAACCCCAAATCAAGTTCCGATAGCTGTTCCTGGCCAGGTCCCGCCTCAGCCTAGTGTGCCGCCCCTTGTGCCAACGGCGACACCCAACCAAATACCAGTCGCCGTTCCTGGTCAGGTGCCGCCTCAGCCTACCGGTCAATCTGCTGTGCCACCGCTTGTCCCAACCGCGACCCCAAATCCGGTTCCCACAGCGGTTCCCGGCCAGGTTCCACAGTTAACGCCAAGACCTACGGCAACTCATGTAGCCGTCCCCGGACATACGCAGCCACAAGGCGTCGTGACAATCATGCGCCCAAGGCCGAGGCCGACAACAGGTACTGTTCAGCAACCTGGCCCAACACAAGTGACTCACCATTCAACCTACCAAAGCAGTTCAAAGAAACACGATCACGTCGCAGCAACACCCGGACGGCATGACCCGCACGATCTACCGAGATTCCGCAACACAGCGGCCAAGGAAAACTGGGAATGCGTTGCCAGCGGATTTGGACAGCGCCGGTATGATGCTGGTCGAGGCGTATTGCTGAGCAACGGAGCGTTACGGCACCTTGGAAACGTTGACGCAATGGCACGGGATGTACCTGCACGGCATCCAAAACACTCTGGATGCATCATTTCGGTTAAACGAAAGCAGCGTTAAATCCAGCTTTGTACGGCTGATTTCAAAGTAGTCATCTGGCTGGTTTCGGTTAACGTGAGCATAGCCTTATCACAATTCTCTACTAACTCAATTGAGTTGCTACTCCAGTTTTCGTCCCCAATTGGATCAAGTAGTTAACGGCTTTGCGGGCCTGGTTCGCGCTCTGCGACCGTTCCCCATGCTTCCATGACGGATGGCTTGGCCCAGCAGCATGCCCACCTCTGGCCCCATGCATGCGACAAACACTCCAGCCTTGAACGGCGGGGGCACGGCACCGCTTGCCAGTGGACTTGGCTGTGGCGGTGCATCTGGGCGCATCATTGAGTCTTTTCGTAGGGTCCATGAGGTTATCGTCATTTTTTGTCATCCGACCGCCCCCCGTTTTGGACGTTGCCGACAATGGCCTGCCCACCTTCTTTGACCTCGACGCGTTCGACGCGGACGGTCTGATCTGCCTTGGAGCGGTACCGTTTCAGGGTTTCAATCTGGCTCGCGAAGGTCCGCGCAAGTTTATTCAGTGCCCTTTCAGCCGAGTCTTGCTGAGGGAGGGTTTCGACGTGATTGAGCCTGCGCGCCATCATCATCGTCGCCTGGTGGATCGCGCCCATTTGAATGGCCAGCATCGCTTCGATCTCATCCTCTGGCCGGATACCTGCAACAACCGACATCACGAAATTGGATGCGGTCTCGGAGACTGAGCTGCCTTGTTGTCCGAGCACAGCCACCTGGTCCATGACACCTTCGAAGAACCGGTAATCCGCCGTGCCGAGCTCATGCATGGCCAAGGCACATGCCGCCTTTGGGTCTTTTCCCTTGTGCCCAACCGTGAGCCTGCGTGTATCTTCATCGAAGTCCAACTGGATGTCCGGTGCCCGAACGCGCGATTTCTTCCGTTCCCTCAGATCGACAATCGCATTGGTCTCCGCATCCGTGAGGTTGAAGCCCTTTGTCTGCAGATCGTTGCCTTTGTCTTTCTGTGTCTTGCTCATGTCCGCCTCGCGTAACAGGGAGTGGTTAGTATTAGTGTTCCGATTCAGAACCGATGGACCGACGCAAAATCGATCTGACGGGTTCTGATTTGGAACCATGGAAAGTCTTTGGGTTCTCGAACGGAACCACAGAAGTTGCTGACGGGTCCGTCTCAGAACCGCGTATTGTTTTTTCGGGCTGCCAGAACCGCCAGTCATTGGTGGCTGCTTTCTTGCCGGATCGGGTCTGCGTCGCCTTGGTCGTCAGCCGCCATTCGTGAGCCCGGCGATGGTACCAATCGCCCTCCTGCTCAAGCATAAGGAAGCCTTTGTCCTGCAGATCCTCGAAGGCGCGTTGAACGGTGGCCTTGCCCAACCCCAAGACTTCTGCTGCCTCGTTCATCGACAGAAACACCTTGCCGTTGTTGCTACCGTTGAAGCGGGTGTGAAGCTCCAGCCAGAGCTTCACCGCAGGCCCGGATAACGCACGCCATGCCGGGGATTTGATCATCGCGTAAGGCAGAGGGATGTACTGACCCTCATCCGACCTTTTGCCCTTGGGAGATCGGCGTCTACTCATCGCGGCACCTCCGCTGGAAATGCGCGGGCAAAGCATCTAGTTCGGGTATATCAAAGTCGATATGCGCCCGGACGAGCCGGGTTAGGCCGATTTTGGACACGCAGTACCCGAGTGTGTCCCAGGCCGCTCCCCCGGCGGGAAATTGGGGTCTCTGGCGCTGAAACAGCCATTGGATACCGTCCCGGCAAACAGCGACGCGGTAGACACCATGGCGAAAGAGTTCACCGCTGTAGTTCTCAGCAGTTTCCCGATGATCGGTTCGCGAAAGAGGGCCAGTGTGCGGCTCCCTGTCGTGACCGGCATTGATCGACTTGGAAATGGACATTTCAGCCATGCTCAATCCGTCCTTTCCGCACGATCACCCGTTCCACCGAGTGGCTCAGGGGCGACCAGTAGTACCGGCGTTCGTTTTGTCTTGTCGGCACAGGGCATCCTGTGGCATCAACTGGACTTGCTAGGGTGGCAGTTGATGTCACTGGAAAAGCCCCATCTCCACGCTTGGAGTTGGGGTTTTTCATTATGCAGCCTCGTTGTTGGGATCGGTGCGCCGGGCCGTCAGCCAGGCGTTCAGATCGGCGCCGTGATAGGCGATCCGCCGACCTATGCGGATAAAGGCCGGACCACACATGCGGTGGCGCTATTGAGCCAGCTTTTCGCGGTTTCCCAGCAATTGCATTTCAGGGTCTTCTGGGAAATAGACCCGGTCGTCATTGAAGACGTTTGCCATCGTTGAAATCCTCTTGGATCAGTTGCGATGGCACTAAATTGGAACCATTTTCCCCTAACGAGCTAGTCGGGGAAGAATGAAAAGTTTGGCCCCAGTCTTCCCCCTATTTTTTCCCGGGGGGATTCGACGCCGCGTCGCGCCAGTCTCGAAGTGTTTTAGGTGAAGGCCGCTGCCCGGTCTGGTTCTCTAGTCGGTTTTGGACTTGCGTCCAAGACAACGATCCTTTGTCGTTCCCCATCGCGGCGAAGGCGGCTCTTGCTTTTTCCAATGATGGTCTGCCTCGTTTAGAGGTTGGTCTTTTCTCCCGATTGAATGCCACCAAGGACAAGCAATCCTGTGCCGTTTTTGGTATATCATCCTCAACAACGCACAGGCTCCAACCTTCAAACGATCTGACCCTCTCAGCAATTGGCAGAACATAGTCGGGATCAATCAGGTCGTTCTCGATCAAAAATTCTTTGGAAAATCTGTCCCAGCTTTTCGCAGAAATTAGGTACGTTGGGTACTCCAAGAAAATCCACTGAGAGTCGTGGTTGTTTCTAATAAATTCTGGGAACTCCTCTGCCTCATAATTCAAGTCGAGGAGCTCAAGGAACAGATTAGAGCCCACCATTTTTTTACCACTCGGCGAACAAAGATAAAATCGGTCCGTTCCAAACAAAAACAACTTGAAAACGTCTTCTATAACGTATTCGAAGGCTGACGCACCAAAGTGCGTCGGCGCCGGAGACACGGAACCATCAGGTTCTCTCCGGTCGCGAAGATAGGGTACCCCGTCTACATCTTCGTATTCGTACCCTAGTTCCCTACAAATCTCATGAAAGACGTTTCTGTTTTCCCAATAGGAGAGTATTTCACCAAACTTCCCTCTTAATTCGAGTAAGCTAACTGTGCCGATCGGGCTGAACATCAGTTCGAAGCCCTTTCTGTGCGCTCACATACGTAATTGCACCAAGTATTCATCATTTCCCGTCGCCTTTCTAACAAATCCGTTCGCGCGTAGGCCCGCTCCACGTCTGACCCAACCTGATGGGCCAAGGCCGCCTCTGCCAGTTCGCGTGGTGCACCTGCAGCTTCCGCCGCCCAATCTCGAAACGAGCTGCGAAAGCCATGCACGGTAACGCCATCCTCTCGCATCCGGCGCAGCAGCATCAGCATGGACATGTTTGACAGGGGCTGATGCCGCTTCTGCCCCTCGAACACATAGTCAGAGGCCAGCGCGCGCAGCGGTTCCAGAATGGCCAGCATTTCGTCGGTGAGAGGCACGCGATGGACCTGACCACCTTTCATGCGCTCCGCTGGTATGGTCCACAGGCGCGCATCGACATCAACCTCGGGCCACTTCATCTCTAGCACCTCTGAGGTTCGGCAGGCGGTCAGAATGGTGAACTGCAGCGCCTTTGCGGCCATGGCTGAACGGGTCTGTAGCTCGGCATAGAATGCGGACACTTCCTGCCACGGCATCGCGTCGTGGTGCTGGACCTTGGCTTTGACGGTTGGCAGCACTTTACCTTCGCGGATAGCGGTCACCGGGTTCTCGCCCGAGCGGAAGCCCTTGGACTTTGCCACATCGAGCACCGTCTTGATCCGCTGCGACAGTCGCTTTGCGGTTTCGTGTTTCTCGGTCCAGATGGGGGACAGGCACATCAACACCTCGGGCTGATCAATGCTGTCGACTGGCATGCGCCCGATCTTTGGGAACGCATAGTCGCGCAAGGTGTTGAGCCATTGCTGGCCGTGTTTGGCATTCTTCCATGTTGGCAGGCGGTCAATGTGAACTTGTCGGCTGAGTTCCTCAAAGGTCGGGATTTCACGCTGGGCGTTGAAACGCGGGTTCAGCCCGGACTTTGCCATGCGTCGATATTCGAGGGCTCTTTCTCGAGCCTGGTTTAGTGTGACGACATCAGCGCCACCTAACCCGAAATCCGTGCGCAGCGGAGCGCCCTTGCGGTTCTTCTGTCCTTTGACCGTTACACGCACGATCCAGCGCCGTGCACCCGATGGATCAACAACAAGGTACAAGCCAGAGCCGTCACCATGCCGACCAGGGCCAAGATTCTCAACCAGCTTCTTTGTCAGCTTCCTGCCGAGTGCGGACATGAAAATACCACAAAATATACCACTCAATGAAAGCATACTTGTGCTATCGGATAAAATCCAATGAAACCCACCAGCGTGGCTATGGCCATAAAACACAGAGGTTTATACAACCTAGTGCGTCTCACCAAGATTTTGGAATATCACCAAGTGGCGGACCGAGGAGGATTCGAACCCCCGACCCCTTGATTCGTAGTCAAGTACTCTATCCAGCTGAGCTATCGGTCCGCGTTGGTGAGGCGCTATTTAGACCCGGCACGGTGGACGTGCAAGTCGATTCTGTAAAAAATCCTCAAAAAGTCTCGTCTCCGCGGGGCAGCCTTATTTCAAAGGTCGTTCCATCGGGTCCGGTGTCTTTCAGCACCAGATCCCCGCCATGGCCGCGCACCAGTTCCTGCGAAATTGCAAGACCTAGGCCAGATCCGCCTTTACGCACACCACCCTCAAACGGGGTGAACAGGTTTTCACGCGCTTTGGGCGGCAGGCCGGGTCCTGTATCGCTGACTTCGATGCACCAGGTGCTCTCCAGCTCGCACCCCACGATGACGATCCGACCCGGTTTTCCAGAGGCGACCAGCGCCTGTCGCGCATTGCGGACAAGGTTCATGATGACTCGGTACAATTGCTCAGGGTCGGCACGTGCGACCAAGTCGTCCGGTACTTCGTTCACAATCTCGACACAGGCGTCGGCCACCGCCAATTGCTCGCTTGCAGCCACGTCCGCAGCAATGTCGCGAACCTTTACCATGTTCAGAGTTGGCGCGGGTTCTTCTGCACGGCCAAAGGCAAGTGTGCTTTCGCAAAGGGAAACCGCTCGGGTGATCGAGTTGACCAGCTTCGGTGCCATGCGTTTGACCAAAGGATCATCACTCGCCTCAATCCGGTCCGTAAAAAGCTGCGCCGATGTCAGGATATTCCGCAAATCGTGGCTGACCTTGGCCACGGCACCACCCAATTGCGCCAATCGCTCGCGCTGTTTCAACGCCTGTGTCAGGTCCGTTTGCAGCATCTGTAAGGCTTCTTCCGCCTCGCGCAGTTCGGTCACTTTCGAACTCGGCGAGATGATGCCACGCGCATCCTCGGGCGCGCTAGCATAGCGCTGCATATAGCCGACAACACTTTTGATCGGACGAACAAGAACAACACGTACTGCGAGAAACAGCAGCGACGCCGTTATGATCGAGATAACAAATGACAGTCCAAGGATTCGAAGGCCATAGTCCACCATCGCCATCCGCAAAGGTGCGCTTTCCATGGTCACTTCGATTAACAAACCAGCCCGTTTGACAGGTTCTCCGATCACACGAATTACTTCGTTCTCGACCGTGAATATCCGTGTCATCGCATCACGGATTAGAATCCAGGGGCCTGCATCCCGCAGATCGTAAGTATTGGTGATCTGTTCTGGGATGGGTGAGGACAGCATCAACTGACGCACCTCATCACGTCTGAGTACGACATTATAGACGCCCGCGTTTTCCAGCAGTTCGGCCTCAAGCTCATCGGCAAGCATGTCATCGGCTAACAGCGCCAGCGATGCGATCTGCGCGCGCTCCAGCCGGTTTAGTAGAAAGTCTTCCCGGAAGCGCGCGATTGACGGGACAAAGATCAGGATTTCGGCCAGCATCACGAAGACCGTCGTCAAGATCAGGAAACGGCCCGACAGCGAGTTCAATTGACGCTCCTTCTTTGGGTCAGGGAATCCAGCGCTGGACGAACCTGACCACTCGTTTAACTGTCTGATTCTCAAACAGCCTCGGCGAGAAATAAGCACCCGCGACGCGTTTGTTAAGCTCTCCGATCGTCGGATAGGGCGAAACCATCGCGGCGATCTGACCCATCTTGAGGTTATTGGCCAGCGCCAGAGACCACAAGTTGATCAACTCTCCGGCCTGATGCCCCACGATTGTTGCGCCAACCGGGCGGCCTTTGACGACCATCACCTTGATGAAACCCTTGGTCTTTCGTTCAGAAATCGCGCGGTCATTGTGATGATAGTCAAACCGGGCGATTTCCATCGCCTCACCATGTTGTTCGCGGGCTTGCGCCTCTGTCAAACCGACCTGCGCCAATTCTGGGTCGGTGTAAGTTGCCCATGGGATATGCGCCGTTTTGGCTTTTGAGGGCAGTCCGAACAAAGCTGACCGAATAATGATGCCAGCATGATACCCTGCAACATGAGTAAATTGCAGCCCACCTGCGACATCGCCAATCGCATAAACCTTGCGGTTGGTCGTGCGTAGAGCGTCGTCAACCTGGATACCGGTGCGTGTTCGGTCGATACCAGCAGCCTCAAGGTTCAGACGATCCACATTCGCCTTGCGCCCGGCAGCCATCAACAGATGGGTGCCTGAAATGATATCGCCGTTCTCAGTCACAACTTCGATCTTACCGTCCTCACCACGTATCTGAGCGACCATGGCTTGCTCGCGGATATCGATGCCTTCTGCCCTCAAGGTGTCCACAACCACGGCCGCAGCCTCAGGGTCATCCTTGCTCAGCGCCTTCATGCCTTCGATCACTGTAACTTTGCAGCCAAACCGGATATGCGCTTGCGCCATTTCCATGCCGATAGGCCCTCCACCGATGATCAGCAGATGGTCCGGTTTGTCGCGCAGATCAAAAATGGTCTCGTTGGTGTAATACGGCACATTTTCCAAACCGGGGATCGGAGGGACCAACGGAGATGACCCGGTCGCAATCACAACACGGCGCGCGGTGATCACGGTGTCCCCGGCCTGCACCTCGGTTGGCGTCAGGAAGGTGCCAAACTCTCGGATGACTGTCACGCCAAAGCCCTCGAACCGCTCCTGACTGTCCATCGGCTCGATCTGAGAGATTACATCATGAACGTGATCTTTCGCTGCACCATAGTCGACCTGAGGCACAACATTCGCCACTCCAAACGACGTGGCGTGCCCCTGCGCGTGAGCCGCTTTACCACTTGCGATCAGCGCCTTTGACGGGACGCAGCCAAAGTTCAGGCAGTCACCACCCATCTTGTGGCCTTCCAGCAGGATCACGTCGGCCCCCATCTGTGCGGCTCCTGCGGCAACTGACAACCCGCCCGATCCGGCTCCGATCACCAGGATATCCGTCTTCACTTTCTTCATGCGTTCAGGTGTCCTTTTTGCCGCGCAGGGCTTTGATCACAATTGGCAACGCGGCCAGCACACAAAGGCCGATGATCGGGCCGATCACAAACGGTTCCCACAAAAGGGATACATCAGGCGTTTCACCCCGATCGAACACACCGCCCAGCCCGACGCCGATCCACGTGTACACGATCCCGCCCGGAATAATCCCCAGCGCTGTGGTGATCAGGAAGTTACGAAACTTTACGCCGACCAATGCGGGCACCAGATTGGCGACAAAGAAAGGCACAACTGGAACCAGCCGCAAGAGGAACAGCACAGAAATCTCGTTCTCGCGCAGCCCGTCCTTCAGCTTTTTGACCGTGCCTTCCGAGGATTCCAACCGCGCGGTCAGTGATTCACCCAAACCCCAACGGGCGGCCAGGAAAATCGCCGATGCGCCAATCGTCGCCGCGAAAACGTTGAAAACCGTTCCCGCGAACAAGCCAAACAGGAAGCCACCGGTCATAGAAGCCACGGCTGCACCGGGCAAGGAGAAGGCCACAATCACGATGTAGATTGCGATAAAGGCACCGGCCATGGCCCAGTAATTTGCATCCCGCCATGCCAGAAGCGCCTCACGATTATCGCGCAAGGTCTCAAAGCTGAGGTAATCGCCAAGCGTGAAGAACCCCAGCGCTGCGACCGTAAGGATCACCAGCAGTGGAATATGGCGCGCAACGCCGCTGCGCGGGGGCTGGGTCGTTTCACTCATAGGCTCATCCGGCTTGATCTGTTTCATTCTGACCCCAACATGCGTTGCCCGACCGCCAAACGACAGGTCCCTCACGCGGCCTTGAACTATGTGGCAGGGAATGTGAGAGTTTCGGGTGCAAAACCAGGAATCTGAAACCTTTTCGACGGCCCGGTTACAGAATTGTTGCAAAAGGCGTCAAAACCCCTGTCTTGGGGTTTGACTTACCCCCCGCTTAGCAGTAGAGGACGGGCTTCGAACACTAGGGCCAGGCGAATCCGCGCCGCACCCACCGCTATAGATTGGAGACGGAGCGATGAAACGCACCTATCAGCCTTCGAACCTGGTTCGCAAACGCCGCCACGGTTTCCGCGCGCGCATGGCCACCAAGGCCGGCCGTAAAATCCTGAACGCGCGCCGCGCACGTGGCCGCAAGTCGCTGAGCGCGTAAACCGCTCGACCTGTCAGGTACTGAACATGACGCCGCCGGAGGCCCCTGAGGTTGGTAAGAACCACCCCCGGGAAAAGCCCCCGGCGGCTTCTGTTTGCGCGCCAGTATCTTTGACTGCACTTAAGAACCGGCCTGATTTCCTGAAAGCCGCGCGCGCGCGCAGGCAAGGCACATCGTCGATGATGGTACAGGCCCGCAAGCGCGCGCCGGACGAAGCACCCGGTATTCGGGTTGGGTTCACCTGTTCCAAGAAAGTTGGCAACGCTGTCGCCCGAAACCGCGCCAAACGGCGCTTGCGCGAAGCAGCGCGTGCCATTCTGCCCACCCGAGGTCATGACGGGTGGGACTATGTGCTGATCGGACGCGCCGATGTCACCGGGTCCTGCCCCTATGACTCTCTGCTGAACGATCTGAAATACGCGCTGCGCAAAATCCATGGCACGGGCAAATGACATTTCTGGCTCATATCATCGCCCTGCCCGTCCGGGCGTATCGGTTGATCTTTAGCCCCTGGGTTGGCTTCAACTGCCGCTATCAACCCACTTGTTCTGCCTATGCGCTGGAAGCGCTGGAAAAGCACGGGGCGATTAAGGGGGCATGGCTGGCCGCGCGCAGAATCGGGCGGTGCCATCCCTGGGGCGGCGACGGGTACGATCCGGTTCCAGAGTGCCAGGCGTGTAAAGACAAAACCTGATGCTCAAAACCTGGCATTTATCTTGCCGGGGTGCCTCAAACTCTTTAGGGCAGGTCCATGTTTGACGAAGCAGATGATATCCACCCGCTTTTCGCTGGCGCGCCCTCGACCACCGAGTTCAAGAAACTACGCAAGCGTATTGTGCGCCAGACCCGTGAAGCCATTGAACACTACGGGATGGTGAACCCCTCTGCCCATGACAAGGACGGCAAGCCGCCCCGGTGGCTGGTCTGCCTGTCCGGAGGCAAAGACAGCTACACCCTGCTTGCAGTTCTTTATGAGTTGAAATGGCGCGGCCTGCTGCCCGTCGATCTGCTGGCCTGCAATCTGGATCAGGGGCAACCCGGTTTTCCCGCCACCGTCCTGCCTGAATTTTTGGAACGCATGGATGTACCCCACCGGATCGAATATCAGGATACCTATTCGATCGTAGTCGATAAAGTCCCGCAAGGCCGTACATATTGCGCGCTGTGTTCTCGCCTGCGTCGCGGCAACCTGTATCGCATCGCACGCGAAGAAGGGTGTTCAGCCGTTGTGCTGGGCCATCACCGTGACGATATTTTGGAAACCTTCTTCATGAACCTGTTCCATGGCGGTCGTTTGGCCACTATGCCGCCCAAGCTGGTCAATGAAGAGGGTGATTTGTTCGTCTTTCGCCCACTTGCCCATGTGGCCGAAGCGGATTGCGAGAAATTTGCCAATGCAATGCGCTACCCGATCATCCCCTGCGATCTGTGCGGCAGTCAGGACGGGTTGCAACGCCAACAGGTCAAACAAATTCTCGATCAATGGGAAAAGAACAGCCCCGGTCGGCGGCAGGTCATGTTCCGCGCCCTGACTAATGCCCGACCGTCGCACCTGCTGGACCCCAAACTGTTCGATTTTGCAGGGCTTTCTTTGGATCCGGACAAAAAACCCGAAGATTTGGGTGAAATTCCGCATCTGCGTTAACGGCTGACTCAGATTGGTTTCATACGGTCGGGGCCTGTGATCATCTCTCAGGGCCTGGAAACCGATGCGGAACCTACCTTCTTTTGACCGTCTGTCGCGTAGCTTCGCGTCGCTGCTGAACTCCCCATCTGCTCTCGCCTTCATTCCCGCACTCAGCCTTGGTGCGTTCTGGATCGGGGGTGAACGTGCGCTTGTCGCCGCCGCTTTGGGCCTGCCGTTGATCGCCGCGGCAGTCGGCCGGTTTGGGTCAAAGGCTGGTGGGACGTTTGGAACTCACCAAGCAGGTGGTCTTCTCACCAACGACCGCTTCGATGCAGAGTTGGAGGCGGTCTTTCAAGGTTCAAAACAAAGCGGGGAAATGTCCGCTTGTATTGCCATTGCGCTCGACGATTACACACAGCTTCTTGACCTGCATGGCGAGGCCGCGACGAACCTGATATCGGAGCAGGTCTGCAATCGCATTCTCTCGGTCATTCGCAGCCAGGACTTTGTAACCCGGTTGGCAGGCAACAGGATTCTGATTGCTCTGCGCCCAGCGCAGCACCTGGATCTTGAGGCCTGTATACAAATGGCGGGGCGCATTCAGTCAGCCATCGAAGATCCGATACCGCTGAACGGCACCGGCATCTATGTCTCGTGCTCCATAGGGTTCTGCCTCAGTTCAGGCGAACCTAACGGGACCCCGGAAATGTGGAAGGACGCCGCCAACAACGCCTTGATCGAGGCGCAACAGAATGGCCCATCCACGATTCGCGCCTATTCGTCGGATACACGCCGCCGGTCGCGCATTCGTACCAATCTGAAAAAAGAGTTCGGGGCCGCGCTGAACAGCGGCGAAATCCGCCCATGGTTTCAGCCTCAAATCTCTACCGATACCGGCAAGGTCACGGGGTTTGAAGCGCTGGCAAGATGGGAGCATCCGCAAAAAGGCGTATTGGGCCCGCACGTGTTTCTGCCCTTTGCGGAACAGGCCGAGATGATGGAACGTTTCGGACAGACCATCCGCCATCATGCGTTCAAAGCCATGCGCGATTGGGATCGGGCCGGAGTAATCGTGCCGCGGATCGGCATTAATTTCTCATCGGATGAGCTGCGAGACCCCGGCCTGATCGATCGCTTAAAATGGGAGATGGATCAATTCGACCTCACCCCAGACAGGCTGGCGGTTGAAATTCTGGAAACTGTTTTTTCCCGCAGACCCGATGACGTAATCACGCGGAATGTCACCAGCATGGCCGCGCTTGGATGCTGTATTGATCTGGACGATTTTGGCACCGGACATGCCTCAATCGCGTCGATCAAGCGGTTTCAGGTCTCCCGGATCAAGATCGACCGGTCCTTTGTTGCCAAATCCGATCAAGACCCAAGCCAGCAACAGCTTGCAAGCGCGATCCTGACCATGGCGGAGCGCCTGAAGGTTGAAACCCTGGCCGAAGGTGTGGAAACCCCAGGGGAACACGCCTTGATGGCACAGCTTGGTTGCAACCATGTTCAGGGCTTTGGCATTGGGAAACCCATGCCGTTCGAGAAAACACTGGATTGGATTGCCGCGCATCGCAACAAGGTCAACGGTGTTCCGAAGATTGGCCGGCAAACGGGATCACAAGGCGGATTTTAAGCCCTATATGGATGATCCGTGACGAATTGACAGCCGATTCCGCTTGACCTTTGGGCCTGCACTCTGTTGAACCCTGCGGGTGTCTTTCACTGCTCAAGGTGGCTGTCCCAGATGGACGATCAGAATAAGAACCTCATCCTCGCAACCGCGCTCAGCTTTCTGGTGATCCTGGTCTGGTTCGTGCTGTTCCCTCCGCCGGAACCCAGCACTGTGGCAGAGGATGCTGAGATCGCGGCAATAGATGAGGCCGAGATTCAGACGCCCAGCGCAACTGCAAGTGGCACCGTAGGTGAAGCTACCGCCGCCGCCGAAGACACACTACCCGAAGAACAGGCCCCGCGCGTCGAAATCGACACGCCCCGCCTAAAAGGCAGCCTGTCACTGTCGGGCGGACGTATCGATGAGCTGTTCCTGAAAGACTACAAAGTCTCGATCGAAGAAGACGCACCGATTGTCGAGCTGCTGTCGCCGGTTGGGTCAAACTCTGCCTACTACGCGCTGTATGGCTGGGCGCCGGGCGCGGGCGTTTCGGGCGAAGACGTCCCCGGCCCCAACACCTTGTGGACGTTGGAACAGGGTGAAACCCTGAGCCCGGACAGCCCGGTAACGTTGGCGTGGGAGAACGGCAACGGGCTGACCTTCCGCCGCACCATTTCTGTCGACGACAACTACATGTTCTCGGTGACCCAATCCGTCGAAAACGCCACCGCGTCCGAAGTCAGCATGGCCCCCTACGGCATTCTGGCGCGCCATGGCATTGGCGAGGATGGCGATCTGCCGGGCTTGAAAAACTTCTTCATCCTGCATGAAGGGGCCATGGTCATGGCCGATGGCGTGCTGGATGAGATCGACTACGGCGATGTGCGCGATTTCGACATCGATCCGAACGAACGCGCGCAGGCCGAAGTTTTTCAGGTGAAAGAGGGTGGTTGGGTTGGTTTCACAGACCACTACTGGATGACAACCCTGATCCCTGCCGAAGGCGCGACGTTCAAGGCCGCTGCAAAATACGACGCTCGGCGCAAAATCTACCAGACCGAGACGGTGCTGCCGACAATCGCAGTAGCACCGGGCACGACCGAACAGACCACAACGCGGCTGTTTGCTGGTGCAAAAGAGTGGGAAACCATTCGCGAATACCAAGCCGAAGGTGTTCAGAAATTCATCGAAAGCATCGATTGGGGTTGGTTTGCCTTCCTGACCAAACCGATCTTCTGGCTGCTGCACAATATCAACCTGCTGATCGGCAATATGGGCTGGTCGATCATCGGCCTGACGCTGATCATCAAGGCCATTCTGTTCCCGCTGGCGTTCAAATCCTATGTCTCGATGGCGAAGATGAAGGAATTGCAGCCGCAGATGGAGGCCCTGAAAGAAGCCGCAGGCGACGACCGTCAGAAGATGCAGCAAGGCATGATGGAGCTGTACAAGAAGGAAAAGGTGAACCCGGCTGCGGGCTGCCTGCCGATCCTGATGCAGATCCCGATCTTTTTCTCGCTCTATAAGGTGATCTTTGTCACCATCGAACTGCGGCAGGCCCCATGGTTCGGCCCGTTCCAGGACCTCAGCGCGCCGGACCCGACCTCGATCTTCAACTTCTTTGGACTGCTGCCTTGGGCCGCACCTGCGCCCGAAAGCCTGATGGCACTGATCTTCATCGGTATCCTGCCCTTGCTACTGGGTATCTCGATGTGGATGCAGCAGAAACTGAACCCGGCCCCAACCGACCCGACCCAAGCGATGATCTTTGCCTGGATGCCATGGGTCTTCATGTTCATGCTGGGCGGGTTTGCCAGTGGTCTGGTCGTCTACTGGATCGCGAACAACACCATAACCTTCACGCAGCAATACCTGATCATGCGCAGCCAGGGATATACGCCGGATGTGTTCGGCAATATCAAATCGGGCTTCAAGCGAACGCCAAAGACGGATGACAAATGACCGGCACCGTAACCTGCATATGGCGACACCCCATCAAAAGCCATGGGCGGGAGAGCCTAACTGACGTGACGTTGACCCCCGGGCAGACTATGCCCGGGGATCGCGTTTGGGCAGTCGCGCATGAGGCGTCAAAGGCTGATGGATCAAAATGGGTGCCCTGCGCCAATTTCAGCCGTGGATCAAAAGCGCCCAGCCTGATGGCAATATCGGCTCAGCTTGAAGGGGAAACCCTTACCCTCAGCCATCCCGACAGGCCCGATCTGCGCTTCGATCCGGAGAACGAACAAGACGTGTTTCTGGACTGGGTGAAGCCTTTGATGCCCGCTGACCGGGCGGCTTCGGCACGGATCATTCGTGTTCCCGGTCGTGGTATGACCGACAGTGACTACCCCTCAATCAGCCTGTGCAACATGGCCTCGCACCGTGCAGTTTCGCAGAAGCTGGCGCAGGATTTATCGATTGCACGCTGGCGCGGCAATATCTGGTTCGATGGTCTGCCCCTGTGGGAAGAATTCGATTGGCTGGGCAAGGACGTTCAGATTGGCGAAGCCGTGCTGCATGTGCGCGAACGGATCGTGCGCTGTATGGCAACTACTGCCAATCCTGAAACTGGCGAGCGGGATGCAGACACGCTGGGCGCATTGAACAGCTGGGATCATCAGGATTTCGGCGTCTATGCCGAGGTGATCAAAGGCGGCAGGATCAGCCTGGATGACAAGGTTCAGGTGCTATGACCGCCCTGCCCTTTCCCCTAACCGAAGACCCAGATGAAATTTCGCTGGAGCGCGGGCGCAAGCTGTTTGCAGGCCCGTCGGAATTCGTCAAAGGCGTCGTGGCCATGAACGGCCTGCCTGCCCCTGACAGGCTCGAGGTCTGTTTTGCCGGGCGGTCCAATGTCGGCAAATCCAGCCTGATCAACGCTCTGACCGGGACCAAGGGTCTGGCGCGCGCCTCAAACACCCCCGGCCGCACGCAAGAGATCAACTTTTTCACCCAAGGACCCGAGCTGTATCTGGTCGACCTTCCCGGCTATGGCTACGCAAACGCTCCGGTCAAGGTGGTTGAGAAATGGCAGCGGCTGCTCAAGCAATATCTGAGCGGGCGGCAAACCCTGCGCCGGGCTTTCGTGCTGATCGATTCACGCCACGGGGTAAAACCCGTCGACGATGAGATCATGAAGTTGCTGGATACGAGCGCGGTGACTTTTCAATGCGTGATGACCAAGGCCGATAAGGTCAAAGCACAAGATCGGGAAAATGTGCTGGATCAAGTCCGCACGGCCCTGTCCAAACATCCAGCAGCCTACCCCGAGATTGTGCTGACCTCGTCCGAGAAGGGTGACGGTGTCCCAACACTCCGCTCTATAATTGCACATCTCGAATGACCCTGATCCTGCGTGCCATAGGCGCTCTGACCGTGCTTGCACTGCTGACAACCGGTGCAATCCCGCAGGGTTGGATGCCAGCGCAGGACATTGACGGCAAGATCCTGCTGGTGCTCTGCACCGGAGAAGGCACAGTTGAACAATGGGTCGACCTAGACGCGGATGAACCGGTTCATGACGATAGCGACACGCGGACAATGTGCCCCTTCGCTGGACTGACAGCTGGCGTAGATATCCCCGGGATCACCATGATCGTTCCGGCAGACTTCCACATTCAGTCTCGCTGGGATCATTCGGACTTCACCCATCGCAGCGCTGGTTTCTACACGCGCTACGACGCCCGCGGGCCACCCCAAATCTCCTGAAACAGCAAACACTTGTTCACCCTGCGTGCCACGCATGCGGGGCATGTCTGCATATGGAGATTTTCTAATGGCAATCGATAGCCAAAATCCGGGCACGGCCCAAGCGCAGGATACAATTGCGCAAAAATTCTACTTCGCCGCCTGGCGGTGGCACTTCTACGCGGGGATTTTCGTGATTCCATTCCTCATCATATTGGCCGTGACCGGTTTGATGATGATGTTTATCACTCAGTTCGACGGACGTGACGGCGAAAAGATCGGCGTCACGATTGACGGCACCACCCTGCCCGTTTCAGAGCAGGCCGAGGTCGCGACGGCCCAGGTACCCGGTCAGGTCGTGGAATGGATCGGTCCCAAGGCCGAAAATCTGGCCACCGTGTTCCGCATCAAAACCGAAGCCGGGCACCGTATGGTTGCCGTCGACCCCTATGCCGGTCAGGTGATCGAAGTCTGGGATCGCCGTGCGGGTTGGTACGATCTGGCGGACAATATCCATTCAACGCTTTTGATCGGCACCACCGGTGACCGTATCCTTGAAATTGCTGCGGGTCTGAGTCTGGTTCTGGTCTTTACCGGCCTTTATCTGTGGTGGCCCCGCGGCAATACACTGGCCGCCCTTGTCCCGAACCTGAAGGCGCGCGGTCGTACGCTTTGGAAGTCACTGCACGCTGTGGTTGGCTTCTGGATGTCGCTTCTGCTGATCGTATTCCTGATCTCTGGCCTGTCTTGGGCCGGGGTCTGGGGAGGCATGATTGTCCAACCCTGGAGCAGTTTCCCCGCCGAGAAATGGGACAATGTTCCGCTATCGGACGAAACCCACGCCAGCATGAACCATGGGCATCAGAACGATGTCCCTTGGGCGTTGGAACAGACCCCAATGCCCGCCTCGGGTTCGAATGTGGGGATCACAGGCGTGCCAGAGGGCGCAAGCGTCGATATCGACGCATTGGTCGAACTCGGCACGGCTCTGGGCATGGCAGGGCGGTTCCGGGTGGCCTATCCCAGCGGGGAAGCGGGGGTTTGGACGCTGAACCGTGACAGCATGAGCAGTGACTCAACTGACCCGGTGAACGATCGAACCGTACATGTGGATCAGTACACAGGCAAAATCCTGGCCGATGTGCAGTATGCGGACTATTCGCTGATGGGCAAGGCCATGGCTGTTGGCATCCCGTTGCATATGGGGTTGATGGGCATTTGGAACTTTGTTCTGAACCTGGTTTTCTGCCTATCAGTGATCTTTGTCTGCGTCTCGGGCGTGGTGATGTGGGTTAAGCGACGTCCGCAAAAAGCCGGCCGTTTGGCCGCTCCACCCATGCCGGCAGAACTGCCCTTTTGGAAAGGTGCTGTTCTGATCGGGTTGTTCACGGCCATGGCTTTCCCATTGGTTGGTTTGACCCTAATGGCCGTTCTTGCCTTTGACTTGCTCGTCCTCAGCAACATTCCCGCGATGAAACGCGCGATGAGCTGAGCTGAACACGGGCCGCGCCAAGCCGGCGCGGCCTCAGATTGCAGCAATTGCCCGGTATGGTCTTGGCAGCCCGGTCCAAACGCCCTAACAGGGTGGATCAAAGGACTGACAGCCAATGAAGACACGAGACATGAACCGGGACTGGATCGCCACTGCTGCAACCCTAAATAGCGCCTTGCCCTATTTGCAGCGCTATGACGGCGCCATCGTTGTTATCAAGCTGGGCGGTCACGCCATGGGCAGCGACGAAGCGATGGAGAGCTTTGCACGCGATGTTGTGCTGATGCGTCAGGTAGGTGTGAACCCGGTCGTCGTGCATGGCGGTGGGCCAATGATCAACGCGATGCTGAAGCAGCTGGATATCCAATCGGATTTCGTGAATGGTAAACGTGTCACGGACAAAGCCACTGTTGAGGTGGTTGAGATGGTCCTGTCTGGCCTGGTCAACAAACGCATCGTTCAAGCGATCAACCGTCAGGGCGGCACCGCAGTGGGCCTGTCGGGCAAGGACGCCAACCTGATGACTTGCGAGCAGACAGATGCCTCACTGGGCTTTGTCGGCACCCCATCCGAGATGAACCCGAAGGTCCTGCACGATTTGTTCTCGCATGATGTGATTCCGGTCGTCGCACCGTTGGGCGCTGGCACGGACGGAGAGACATTCAACGTCAATGGCGATACAGCTGCCGGGGCTATCGCCTCTGCCCTGAAAGCGGATCGCCTGTTGCTGCTGACCGACGTATCTGGTGTTAAAAACGCGGCCGGTGACGTGGTCACCGAGTTGAAAGCCGGTCAAATCCGCGAAATGACCCGCGAAGGCACGATTGCAGGCGGTATGATCCCCAAAACCGAAACGGCGCTAGACGCTTTGCACAGTGGCGTTCGCGCGGTGGTCATTCTGGACGGGCGCGCACCTAATGCGGTGCTGCTGGAGCTGTTCACCGAACACGGTGCCGGGTCTTTGATCCGGCCCGATTGATCTGAGCGCGGAGGGGATATGACAGACCAGGCACACTCCGCAGAGGTCACATATGAACGCGTTGAACACGCGGCGCAGCAGGTCAGCCTGATTGTCATGGGCGCACTGCATCCGCATATGACCGACGCAAAGCAGCTTGAAGGGGGAACGTTGATCCTGCTGGGCGCGGGGCCAGAGTTCTGGCCAACGCTCAAAGCTGCGCCGGAATGGCAGGGCGACGATCCGGTAGACAGTTGGTCTCTACGCGTGATTGGGCAATTGGCGCAGCAGATGCAGGCACAGGCACATTTCCCATTCGGTGGCCCGCCCTATGCCCCATTCATCGATTGGGCACTGAAATCCGGGCGAACCTTCAGTAGCCCTGTTGGCGCCTTGGTTCATGATACTATGGGCATGATGATCTCATTTCGCGGCGCGCTGCATTTTGTGCAGGAGTTTGACATCCCCAAAGCCGAAGGGACATCTCCTTGCACCACCTGCCCTGCGCCTTGCGCGCAAACCTGCCCGGTGGGGGCCTTGAACGATCAAACCTTTTACAATGTGGATGCGTGCCACCAACACCTTTCCACCCCTGAAGGCCAGACCTGTATGACAGGTGGCTGTCTTGCGCGGCTGTCCTGCCCGATCAATGCCGGGGCCAAGCGCGACCCGGAACAATCCGCCCATCATATGAAGGCATTTCACCCGTCATGACCTTGACGCTGATCCTGACCCGCCATGCAAAATCCAGTTGGGACAGCCCAATGCTGCCGGATCACGACAGGTCCTTGAACAAACGTGGACGTAAATCCGCACCGGCAATCGCCGAATGGCTGCGCAGCAATGGCTGGGTGCCGGATGAGGTGCTTTGTTCCACCGCAGCTCGTACGCGCGAAACCTGGGACCGGATGGGGCTGCAAGCTGATACGGTGCGTTTTCTGCGCACGCTCTATCACGCGAGCCCGGAGGATATGCTAGACGCGCTATCCGGGGCCACCGAGCCCACCGTTCTGATGCTAGGGCACAACCCCGGCATTGCCGACTTTGCCAACCGCATAACTCGCCAGCCAGCGGATCACCCGCGCTTCTACGACTACCCAACCTGTGCGACGACAGTGATCCGCTTTGAAAGCGATGACTGGGCGCAAGTGAATTGGAACAGCGGGTTGGTTCTGGGCTTTACGATCCCGCGCGAGCTTCTGGCATGAAAAAAGGCGGGGTCAAACCCCGCCTTCTCTATTCGTTTCTCTGGGATCAGTGCCCCAGAATCTGGCTCAGGAACAGCTTGGTCCGTTCGCTCTGCGGATTGTTGAAGAACTCTTCCGGTTCATTCTGCTCAACAATCTGGCCAGCATCCATAAAGATCACGCGGTTGGCGACCTGACGGGCAAAGCCCATCTCGTGGGTCACGCACAGCATGGTCATGCCTTCTTCGGCCAGCTCGATCATGGTGTCTAGCACCTCTTTGATCATCTCAGGGTCAAGCGCCGATGTCGGTTCATCGAACAACATGATCCGTGGCATCATGCAGAGCGAGCGTGCAATCGCCACACGCTGCTGCTGACCTCCTGAAAGCTGACCGGGATATTTCAGCGCCTGATCGGGGATCTTCACCTTCTCAAGGAAATGCATCGCGCGCTCTTCGGCCTCTTTCTTGGGCGTCTTACGCACCCAGATCGGAGCCAGCGTGCAGTTTTCCAGAATGGTCAGGTGCGGGAACAGGTTGAAGTGCTGGAACACCATGCCAACCTCGGACCGGATTTTGTCGATGTTTTTCAGGTCATTCGACAGTTCGATCCCGTCCACCACGATCTTGCCCTGCTGGTGTTCCTCCAGCGCGTTCAGGCAGCGGATCAGGGTGGATTTGCCCGAACCGGACGGGCCCGCGATTACGATCCGCTCGCCTTGGTTGACGGTCAGATTGATGTCACGCAGTACGTGGAAAGACCCGTACCACTTATTCATGCCGTTGATTTCGATGGCGACTTCGTCGCTCACCTGCATCTTCGAGCGGTCGATTTCGCGTTCTACTGCAAGTTCAGACATGTGTTGAACTCCTTAACGATGATCTGTGGCAAGGCGACGCTCGAGCCACTGAGAATATTGAGAGATGCCGTAACAGACGACGAAGAACAGAAGCGCGGCAAAGCCCAGAAGCTCCCAATAGACGCCGTTCCATTCGGTCGACGCCAGGATGGGCCCCCGGATCATGCCCACCAGGTCGAACATCGAGATGACCGAAACCAGTGTGGTGTCCTTGAACAGACCAACGGCCACGTTCACGATACCGGGGATCGAGATCTTCAGAGCCTGCGGCAGGATGATCAGACGCATCGCCTGAGGGTAATCCAAACCAAGGCTGTCTGCTGCCTCGTACTGTCCGCGTGGAAGCGCTGCCAGACCGCCGCGGATCACCTCGGCGATGTAGGCGGCTGAGAACATGGTGATCATGATCACAACGCGCAGGAACAGATCGACCGTGCTGTCAGGCGGGAAGAAGTAGGCCAGCATCACCGAAGCCACAAACAGCAGCGTGATCAGAGGCACGCCACGGATAAACTCGATGAAGATGACACAGACCCACTTGATCAGCGGCATATCGGACTGACGGCCCAGCGCCAAGGCAATGCCCAGCGGCACCGACAGGGACACGCAGGTTACGCCCAGCATCATATTCAGCATGAAGCCACCCAGATCGCGGCTAGGCACATAGGTCAGCCAAGCATCCTCTGACGCCCCTTCCGGGATCAGAGCCCCGCCCACGTTCCAGACGACCAACGCGACAACGATGGCGCCAAAGAATCCAGCGGCAAAGCTGTTCTTGCCGAACTTCTGGAACACGGCGCCAGCGGCCACACAGCCGACCAATGCCACCAACGGGGCCAGGATCGTACCGCCCCAGATCAGCCAGAAGGCAATGAAGGGATAGAGGCCGGTAAAGATCAGCATCTTGCGCGGCAGGTCGAAGAACAGCACAGGCGCGAAGGCAACCAGCATCAGCACAAAGGCCAGATTTGGGCGCCAATAGGCATCAGCAGGGTATTTGAACCCATAGATCAGCTGCGGCCAGCGTTCCGTCAGAACGGCGAAACACGCCCCTGTCTTACCCGCCAGAATCTCCCGGCATTCGGCCAGAGAGTTCGCGTTCCAGACTCCGTTCAGGATCCACGGCAGAGTGTTCTTCAGCAACAAGTAGATCAGGATCAGCGACAGAACGGTTAGGACTGTGTTTGCAACACCCGAGAACAGGTTATCCCGCAGCCATTTGACGGCGCCGGTTTGGTTGGCCGGAGGTGGCGATTCAGGAATATTCCCGTCTGCCACGAAAGCGATCGGATTTGTTGATTGATCAGCCATGGCTCAGCGCTCCTTCAACTTGACGGATGCGTTGTAGAGGTTCATCACCATCGAGATCAGCAACGAGGCTGTCAGGTAGAACAGCATCAGCAGCAGAACACACTCGATCGCGCGACCTGTCTGGTTCAGCGTGATACCGCCCAAGGTTGCGGTGATATCCGCGTAACCCACGGCAATCGCCAGCGACGAGTTCTTGGTGATGTTAAGGTACTGCGAAATCAGCGGCGGGATGATCACCCGCAATGCCTGAGGCAGAACCACAAGGTTCATGATCCGACCCGGACGCAAGCCCAGCGCCGCTGCGGCCTCGGTCTGGCCTTTGTTGATCGCCTGAATACCCGCCCGCACGTTTTCGGCGATGAAGGCACCGGTGTAGATCGACAAGGCAAACCATAGGGCGATCAGCGGACCACCAACTTTGATACCGCCACTGAAGTTAAAGCCCTTGAGCTCTGGAATATTCCAGGTCAGCCCCATCAGGACCATCAGAACCACAAAAGGAACAAGCCAAACGCCCAGTTTCACCAGAAGCGTCTGCGGTCGTTCACCTGTTTGTTCCTGCTTCAACGCCGCGCGTTTTTCAATCTCACGTGAGGCAAACCAGGACCCGACAAGGCCCGCTATCACCAGAAGCCAGCTTAGCAATGTTGAGCCAAACAACGCATTCGTGAATTCCGGCCGCGGAACATAGACACCCCGGTTGGTGAAGGCAAACGCGTCAAACAGCATCGTCGACGTTGGATCTTCACCCCGGAAGGCGCGTGGCCCCGGCAGCACGGCTGTCATGATGGTGAAAATGATGATGATCCAGATCAGAACCGGAATGTTCCGGAAAATCTCGACATACACCGCCATCAGTTTTGAAACGAGCCAGTTGTTGGACAGGCGCAAAACACCCGCGATCACACCGAATACCGTGGCCGTGATACAGGCCAGAAAGGCCACCAGCAGCGTGTTCAGGATCCCAACGACAGCAGCACGGCCATGCGAGGCCTGGCTGTCATATTCGATCAGACGCTGGTTGATGTCATATCCGGCGGCATCGCCAAGGAAAGTGTATGAGATATTGAGCCCTGCGGCCCGAAGGTTCTGGATCAGGTTGTTGCCCAGATACCAAATGGATAGCGCAATAGCGATGGCCGCAATCACCTGGAATGTGAGTGATCTGTAGCGGGTATCGTTAATGAGCATCGACAACCGAAAATCAGCTTTCGGTGGGTCAGTCATAGTCGACATATATGGAATCCCCGTGGCTTGCGGACTTTAAACCCCGGCGAGGTATTCCCCGCTCTGTAGCGTCCGCAGCAGTTATGAAAGAAAAGGGCGCAGGTTTCCCCACGCCCTTTCCCATGGATGTCTTAGCGGAAAGGCGGCGAGTACAGCAGACCGCCTTCGGTCCACTGTGCGTTCAGGCCGCGTGCCAGACCGATCGGAGTTTCTTCACCGATGTTCTTGGCAAACACTTCACCATAGTTGCCGTCCGCCTTGATGGCGCGCATGGCCCACTGTGCGTCCAGACCAAGCATCTCGCCCAGGGTACCTTCGGTGCCCAGCAGACGGTTCACTTCCGGGTTGTCGGTGCCAGCTGCCAGCTCGTCGATGTTCGCCGAGGTCACGCCCAGCTCTTCAGCCGAGACCAGCGCGTTCAGGGTCCAGCGGACAACATCGCCCCACTCGTGATCGCCGTGACGGACCAGCGGGCCCAGCGGCTCTTTCGAGATGATTTCGGGCAGCAGGACGTGGTCACCAGGGTTTTCGAACGTGGCGCGGGTTGCGGCCAGGCCCGAAGCGTCGGTGGTGTAAACGTCACATGCGCCAGCCAGGTATTGCTGCTGCGCTTCGGCGTTGGTTTCGATCGGAACCGGCTCGTAGCTGATGTTGTTGGCACGGAAGAAATCGGCCAGGTTCAGCTCGGTTGTGGTGCCGGTCTGGATGCAGACGGTTGCGCCGTCCAGTTCCTTGGCCGAGCTTACGCCCAGTGCCTTGGGAACCATGAAGCCCTGACCGTCATAGTAGTTCACACCGGTGAATTCGAATTTCAGGTCAACGTCGCGGCTGAAGGTCCAAGTGGTGTTACGGGCCAGCATGTCGATCTCACCCGATGCAAGCGCGGTAAAGCGCGTCTTGCCGGTGGTCGGCACGAATTCAACAGCGCTGGCATCGCCCAGAACTGCGGCTGCAACCGCACGGCACAGCGAGACGTCAAAGCCTTTCCATTCGCCATTCGCATCTGGTGCCGCAAAGCCAACCAGACCGGTGGTCACACCACAGTTCAGAGTACCGCGCGCCTTGACGTCATCGATAGTACCCGCCACTGCAGCGCTTGCGGCCAGACCGGCAACTGTTGCCGCGCCCAAGATTACGGATTTTTTCATTTTTACCTCTTCCTGATTTTCCGCCCCTTTGCGGGACGGCTCTATCCGGCAAAGTGGATGCCGGTAAGGTTACCCCAAAGGTGTCTCCCCTTTAGTGGGCACAAGTTTGGTCGCATTCATAAACAAACGTCAAGTGCCCGATCATGGAAATCGATTTATCACACCCTACGGCAGCGTTAACACGGCCAGTTTTTTAGCCGAGAGCGATCAAAACGATAGATCAAAGAAGGATTTAGCATGCAGAAAGGCCGCTTTCTTGGTCTCGGCTGCGGCGTGGGCCTCGTCATCATGGCCCCATTGTTCGATCTGCCAGTCTTCGTCCAGACGCGAAATGCGCCAAATCTCATCCGGTTCGCGCCAATTCAAGGCAGCTGCAAAGCCCAGAATCAACGATCCCGACAGACTCACCAGGTCATGGAATGCAGCCAATTGAAACGCATCCATCCCATGAACCCGTTGCCGCAGCCGCGCCAGCGCGTCTTCGGATTGCGGTTTGTGCAAGACGCCTGACACCGGGACCAACCGGGCTGACAGGGTTTCAGCGGCCCAATCCAAGGCCGGGTCCCATTCGGCCACTTGACGGTCTTGCAGCGCCTGAGGATGCGTTGCGCGATAGCACAGCAGATCGGAATCCCCATAGTCGGACAACATCGCAGCCACTTCGCCATGCTGGGTTCGAACCTTATCAATTGCAGCATTGGCTGAACGCGTGTAAGGCATGGTGGCGGGATCCAACTCTTTCTCTTGCGCGTCCCATTCGGCGGCGATCTCCTTGGCCATGGCCTCTGTGGGCAGAATCAACGCCTGTTTTGCAGGGGTTTTGACCCGGCGCCCATCCAGCTCAACCGTATGCCCACCATCGACCTTGACCACCGCACTGTGCGTCCAAAAGCGTTTCGGTTTCCAATCGCTCATGTGTCAGTTCCAGATATGGGCCAGCGCCTCAGGCAACTGGTCGAAGGTTTCAATAACGCAGGCAGCCGCGTTCAATGCAGATCGATCATGGTAGCCCCAATCGACACCGATCCCGGCCACCCCTGCTGCGGCAGCCATATCCATGTCATAGCTGGTATCCCCGATCATCACGGCATTCAGGGCCTCAACCCCGGTTTCGGCCAAGGCGGACTGAACCATCGAAGGATGCGGTTTCGACGGGTGATGATCTGCAACCTGACGCGTGACGAAATACCCTTCGAGCCCATGCGCCTCGATCAACGCATCCAATCCCCGCTTTGACTTGCCGGTCGCCACACCCAGCAGGATGTCCGGCACCGCATGCAAGGCCTCAATCGCCGCGCGCGCACCGGGATAAAGCGGCGAACTGGCCGCCCCAAGGTTCAATCGATACGCGTGGAAGGCCTGCTTGTAGCCCTCGACCAACTGCGTCCGCACCGTGTCGGACTGCTCCGGCGCAAGCCGCGCAATCGCCTGCGGCAGCGATAGGCCCACAATCGACAGGATCGCCTCACGCGACGGAGCGGGGACTGAAACGTCCTGAAAACTCGTGATCATGCAATGGACGATGCTGCCCTGACTGTCGACCAGAGTGCCATCGACATCGAACAGCACCAACCGCAAGGGTGTGCTCATTGCAGTTCCTCAAACGGGTCATCCAAGGCCAGATCCTCGGTCCAGCCAAACGTGTCCCAGCTGTGTTTCATATGCTCGGGCAATGGTGCTTCGATTGTGATCGGCTTGCGCGTCACTGGATGCTGGAACGACGCGCTGCGTGCGTGCAGATGCAGTTTCTTGCTGATAATCCCGCCCAGTTGCGCGCCCCAGCCATCACCAAGGTTCTCCTGACCAGATCCGCCATATTTGCCATCTCCGATGATCGGATGCCCGATCGCAGCCATATGTGCGCGCAGTTGATGGGTTCTGCCTGTAATTGGCTCCATTGCGACCCAGGCGGCACGACCTGCAACACGGTAGAGCGTGGCGTAAAGCGTGTGGGCACGTTTCGCACCAGGTGTGCTGTCGATGTCGCCCATATGGACGGGGATCATCTTTTCACCCTCGCCCCGTTTGCCATGCCCCGATGCCTTAACCAAACCCGTCTTAATCTCGCCCAGATAAGGCGTCGGCACACCAGCAACCAATGCCCAATAGATTTTGCGTGTGTCGCGGTGGCGGAACGCAGCAGTCAGCCCTTTGGCGGCCTCGCGCGTGCGGGCCAGCAGCAAAACACCCGAGGTGTCCTTGTCCAACCGATGGACAAGTCGAGGATTCTCCTCATAGCCAAAACGCAGAGCCTCGGACAGGCTGTCCACGTGGCGCGTCTGGCCACTGCCACCCTGGACCGGCAGGCCGTGCGGCTTGTTCAGCGCCAAGACGTGATCGTCGCGATAGATCACGCAGGACTGGATCATTTTTGCATCCGCATCGGAAACGCGTCGTTTCACCTCGACCGGTTTGTGATCCGCATCAGGCAAAGGCGGCACGCGCACAACTTGCCCCACCTCCAGCCGGGTCGAGGCCTTGGCGCGGCTGCCATCCACGCGCAGTTCACCCTTGCGGCACATTTTTTCGATGCGCCCCTGGCTGACATGCGGAAACAGACGGCGCAACCAACGGTCGACCCGCTGATCTCCGTCGCCCTCAGCGACCGTAATCATCTGAACACCGCTCATGTCATTGCCCTTCGCACAGGGCGTCTGTCGCCTGCAACGGGCCGAGAGTCAAGCAATCGTAGGCGTTTCAGATGTTCAAGAAATCCCCATGTCGCCCGGCCCCGTCTCGGAACCGCTCTGCGCCTGCGGTACCCTCCCGCCGGATCGCTTCCAGACCGTTGGCCCATTCAACCTTAAGCCCATCACGCACTGACATCCCACGCGTTTCGATGATCGAGCGCCTGTCGGCCCGCACAGCCTCTTGCGGGAAACGGGCGATGTCGCAGGCCATGGCCTCGGCAGCGGCCCGCGCTTCTCCATGCGGCACTACTTTCTCTGCCAACCCGATCCGATAGCACTCCTCAGCCTCAACCTTGCGCCCGGTTAGAGCGATCTCAAGTGCTTTGCCCTGCCCAACCAAGCGCGGCAAGCGAACTGTGCCGCCGTCCATCAGAGTAATTCCCCAACGGCGACAAAAAACCCCAAGGTAGGCCGTCTCAGCCATCACCCGTATGTCGCACCACAAGGCCAACTCCATCCCACCGGCGACGGCTGCACCTTCGATTGCTCCGATGACTGGCTTTGACAATTCCAGTCGAGATGGCCCCATTGGCCCGAGTGTCGAGGTGGCGGATCCAATAGGAAAGCTGTGTTTTTCGTAATAGACCTCACCCAGTTCCGGGTCCGACAGACTGGCAGCCAGCTTCAGGTCCCACCCGGCACAGAAATTGCCTCCCTTCCCCCAGAAAACAGCAACCTTTGCGGAGCCGTGTTCGAACTCAAGAAACGCATCCACCAGAGCCTTCGCATGATCCGGATCAACAGCGTTCCGCGCCTCGGGCCGGTCATGGATGATGGTCCAAACGTCTTTGGTTTTGTCTATGGAAACGGGCATGACATGTCCTCCCTCATGGTCATTGACCTTAGGAAAACCGGACGCGCGCCTCCTGTCGCCTATAACGCTACAGCAGCGCGAAATTGACCCTGCGTTATCCGCTGTCGCGCTGTTTGCGCAGCTTGGCGAAATAGTCCAACCGCTTCTTCAACTCACGCTCAAACCCGCGTTCAACCGGTTGATAGAGCAGCTCCCGCTCCGCGCCGTCGGGAAAGTAGTTCTGGCCAGAAAACCCATCCTCGGCGTCATGATCATAAGCGTAGCCCGCACCGTATCCCTGATCCTTCATCAGCGATGTCGGCGCGTTCAGGATGTGTTTGGGCGGTGGTGTGCTGCCGGTTTTCTTAGCCAACCGCATCGCAGCCTTGTAGCCCACATAGGCCCCGTTAGACTTCGGCGCGAGCGCCAGATAGATCAGTGCCTGTGCCAGGGCCAGTTCCCCTTCGGGTGAACCGAGCCGTTCGTAGGTTTCCCAAGACTGCAGGCAAACGGCCTGCGCCTGTGGATCGGCCAGTCCGATATCTTCGACCGCCATCCGGGTAATACGCCGCGCCAAGAAGCGCGGGTCTTCACCTCCGGCCAACATCCGCGCAAACCAGTATAACGCAGCATCCGGGTCCGAGCCCCGCACGGATTTATGCAACGCCGAAATCAGATTGTAGTGCTCATCACCCGATTTGTCGTATTTCGCGGCCCGGCGCATCAGTCGCGTCGACAATGCATCCGGGTCCAGCGGCGCATCCACCGTCCAGGCCGTCACCTGTTCGATCAGGTTCAGCAGGGCCCGCCCGTCCCCGTCTGCCATTTCCTGCAACGCATCCCGCGCAGCGGGCGTCAAAGGCAGCGCGTTGCCCAGTTCCTTTTCCGCGCGCTGTGTCAACCGCTCCAAATCAGCCAAACCCAGCCGCTCAAGCACCAGCACCTGAGACCGGCTGAGCACAGCGGCATTCAGTTCGAACGAAGGGTTCTCGGTCGTTGCCCCAACCAACAGGATGGTTCCATCCTCCATATGGGGCAGAAACCCGTCCTGTTGGGCTTTGTTGAACCGATGAATCTCATCAACGAACAACAACGTGCCCTGCCCATTCTGACGCCGGATCTTGGCAGCTTCGAACACCTTTTTCAGGTCCGGAACCCCGGTGAATATTGCGCTGATCTGAACGAAATGCAGGTCGGTTTCCTGCGCCAGCAATCGGGCAATCGTTGTCTTACCAACACCCGGCGGCCCCCAGAAGATGAGGCTGGATAGGCTGCCTGAGGTCAGCATCACCCCAAGGGGCGCCTCCGGTCCCAGCACCTGTTTCTGCCCAATGACCTCGGCCAGTGTCTGCGGCCGCAGCCTGTCTGCCAGCGGACGGTGCTTGGCTGGCGCAGGATCTGAACCTCCGGTGTCGAACAGATCGCTCATGCGCCTAGAGCCTGAACCGCAAGGATAAAGAGCGCCCATCACGCTCTAGCGTGATTTGCACCCGACGTCCGGGATCGGTCAGGGCACGAACCGCATCGCGCGGGCGCTCAATCCTGTCACCGTTGATTTCCCCCAAGATGTCACCGGCGCGCAGACCAGCACGCGCGCCATACGGGCCGGGGTCAACAACAACGACCCCCGTTTGCGACATGCGCAGGCCCAGATCAGATGCCACCGCTGGATTGACCCGTGCAATCGTCAATTCGGGCAGCACGGTGTCTTCGGTCGTAGTCGTTTTCTCGGCATCCGGTGTTTCGGGCGCTTGAATCAGCGCAACTTCGACCTCGGCACTCTCATCGCCGCGTAGCCGGGTCAGGATCGATGTCCCGCCAACACCCGCAACGGACATACGGAACTTCATTTCAGCGGGAGAGTTCACCTCATCCCCGTCCACATGGGTCACGACATCGCCAACCCTTAATCCGGCTTCTGCCAAAGGACTAAGCTCATGCAGGTTCGAGATTACGACACCCAATGGGATAGCCAGACCCAACGACTCGGCGATATCAGCACTCATGTGCTGGCCGGTGATCCCGGCCCATGGGCTGATGAAAATGTCATTGCCGTCTTGCGCTTGCCGCAGAAATTCCGCCACCAGATTGGCCGGTATCGCAAATCCGATCCCGTTCGAGCCACCCGACCGGGTCAATATCGAGGTGTTGATCCCGATCAGGTCGCCGTTCACATCGATCAGAGCACCACCGGAATTGCCTGGATTGATCGCTGCGTCGGTTTGAATGAAATAGCCCCGTGCATTGCCCGTGGCCGTCCCGGTGCGCGCCAGCCCCGAAATGATGCCCGAGGACACGGTCTGCCCAACGCCGAACGGGTTGCCGATGGCCAGCGCCAGTTCGCCGACCTCAACTTGATCGGAATCGCGCAGGTTCAGGTGGGGCAGGTCGGAAGCATCTTCCAGGCGCAGGATCGCGATGTCGCTTTCCTCATGCCCCAGGACGACCGTCGCCGAGAACTCTTGCCGGTCGGTCGTCACCACACGGATTTCGGTCGCCGAGCCAACTACATGGAAGTTCGAAACGACATACCCATCGCCAGACAAGATCACGCCAGAGCCCAGCGAGTTCTGCACGCGTGGCTGCGGTGCGCCAAAACTACCGCCGAAGAAATCCTGAAAGAACGGGTCCGAGAACAAGGAATTGCTGCGTCCCTGCCGGATGATCTTGGCATAGATGTTCACAACCGCCGGGGCTGCCTGTTTCACAACAGGTGCGAAGCCCAGGCTGATTTCGGCCTGAGATTGCGGAACCCGTGTTTCGGCCGTGGCAAAGGATGCCGACAAAATGGAGAAAGCTAATACTGTGGCGCGAAGCATTCCGACCTCAATCTTCAGAGACCCGTAGGATATGCGGCCAGACAGCCGGTATTGCAAGCGCAGGACCCTTGGCGGCCCCCGGGAAAAAGAAAACCCCCACGTCCGGGACGCAGGGGTTTGTCAGTCAGATCGATGGATCGACTTATTCTTCTGCAGCTTCTTCAGCGGCAACGCGGGCTTTGTCAGCTGCGCCTTTGGCGTCGACGTCACGATCAACAAATTCGATGATCGCCATCGGGGCCATGTCACCATAGCGGAAGCCGGCTTTCAGGATACGGACGTAACCACCCTGACGCTCGGCGTAGCGGGGGCCCAGAACTTCGAACAGCTTCGCGACGTCTTTGTCTTCTTTCAGCTGTGCGGCGGCCTGACGACGGGCGTGCAGGTCGCCGCGCTTACCCAGAGTGACAAGCTTTTCGATGATCGGGCGCAGTTCTTTTGCCTTGGGCAGAGTTGTTTTGATTTGTTCATGCTCGATGAGCGAGCCAGCCATATTCGCAAACAGAGCCTTGCGGTGCTCATGAGTACGGTTCAGGCGGCGGTAACCACGTGCGTGACGCATTTTCTAGTTCCTTCTTTCGCGTTTTGCTTTGTCTGGCCGGCGATGCGTGTCACCGGCTCTCCTTGGGGCGGAAGTGCCCATATTGTCCCCGGATAGTCCCAATTCGGGCCGGGCATTGGGGAAGACGCGCTTAGAACGCGTCTTCGAATTTCTTCGCCAGATCTTCGATGTTGTCGGGCGGCCAGTCCTCGACATCCATGCCGAGGTGCAGCCCCATGCCGGACAACACTTCCTTGATCTCGTTCAGCGATTTGCGGCCGAAGTTCGGGGTGCGCAGCATCTCGGCTTCGGTCTTCTGGATCAGGTCGCCGATGTAAACGATGTTGTCGTTCTTCAGGCAGTTTGCCGAACGGACAGACAGTTCCAGCTCGTCCACTTTCTTCAGCAGCAGCGGGTTGAACTCCAGACCATCGTCTTCGTCCTGGCGGCCAGCCGATTCCGGCTCGTCGAAGTTGACGAAGATCGACAGCTGATCCTGCAGGATACGTGCGGCAAATGCCAGCGCGTCTTCCGGAGTGATCGAACCGTCGGTGTCGATCTTCAGGGTCAGCTTGTCATAGTCCAGAACCTGACCTTCACGGGTCGGCTGAACGTCATAGGCAACCTTCTTGACCGGCGAATAGATCGCGTCGATCGGGATCAGGCCGATGGGTGCGTCTTCGGGCTTGTTCTTCTCAGCCGAGACATAGCCTTTGCCAGTGTTGACGGTCAGTTCCATGAACAGGTCGGCGCCATCGTCCAGGTGGCAGATGACGTGATCGCGGTTCAGAACCTCAATGCCGGCGCTTTCGCTGATGTCGCCAGCGGTGACAACTGCGGGGCCTTTGGCATTGATCGACAGGCGTTTGGGGCCTTCGACTTCCATGCGCAGCGACACGCCTTTGAGGTTCAGGATGATGTCGGTGACGTCTTCACGTACGCCCGCAACCGAGCTGAACTCGTGCAGGACGTTGTCGATCTGAACGCTGGTGATGGCCGCGCCTTGCAGCGAGCTCATCAGAACACGGCGCAGCGCGTTGCCCAGGGTCAGACCAAAGCCACGCTCCAGCGGCTCGGCAACCAGGGTTGCCTGACGTGCGGGATCGTTACCCGGCTTGCCGTCCAACTGAGTCGGCTTGATCAATTCTGCCCAATTCTTGTGGATCATGTAATCCCTCCATTCCTGTCCGCGCCCCATGACCAACAAGGTGCAGACGCCCGAGGTTCAAAATGACATGCTGGGGCCGCGCAGAAACGCAGCCCCAGCTGAATTCAAAATCGCTTAGACGCGGCGGCGCTTCGGCGGGCGGCAGCCGTTGTGAGCGATTGGGGTCACGTCGCGGATCGACGTGATGTTGAAGCCCACGGCAGCCAGCGCACGCAGAGCCGATTCACGACCCGAACCGGGGCCCTGAACTTCGACCTCCAGCGTCTTGACGCCATGTTCCTGCGCCTTCTTGCCTGCGTCTTCTGCAGCCATCTGAGCGGCGTAGGGTGTCGATTTCCGCGACCCTTTGAAGCCCATGGTACCGGCAGACGACCACGAAATAGCGTTGCCCTGTACGTCCGAGATCAGGATCTTGGTGTTGTTGAAGGTCGAGTTCACATGGGCGACGCCCGATGCGATGTTCTTACGCTCTTTGCGCTTAACGCGAGTCTTATCACGTGCCATCAGTCAGACCCTCCCTTATTTCTTCTTACCAGCGATGGCCTTTGCGGGGCCTTTGCGGGTACGAGCGTTGGTGTGGGTGCGCTGACCGCGAACCGGCAGGTTGCGGCGGTGACGCAGACCGCGGTAGCAGCCCAGGTCCATCAGGCGCTTGACGTTCATTTGAACTTCACGACGCAAGTCACCTTCGACGGTAAAGTTCGCGTCGATGTGCTCGCGGATGGCCAGAACTTCGGCGTCGGACAGTTCGTTGACGCGACGGTGCGCTTCAATGCCTACGGCTTCGCAGATCGCTTTGGCCGAAGTGTTTCCGATACCGGTGATATATGTAAGGGCGATTGGTACCCGCTTTGCAGTCGGGATGTTTACGCCGGCAATACGTGCCACGTTTCACTTTCCTTTTTTGTTGCGGTTCCGTAGCTCCAGAACCTTTTTTCACAACACTTGACCGTGGCAGTGAGGCCAGAGGGTCCAGCATTTGTACGAGGTATTAGATGCGACAGGGACGAATCCCGCACGCGATTGTGATTCCCATAGGGATGTGGGTCGATATGGGGTTTTGAAGGGGCCGTCAAGCCCCTTGATTCAATCAACCCAGCACGGCCTCGATTGAGGCTGTGACATCGCCGATATCCGCGAGACCATCCACCGGGCGCAAATCGCCCTTGGCGTGATAGTAGCCAATCAACGGAGCGGTCTTTTTGTAGTATTCCATCAGGCGTATGCGTACGCTGTCTTCGTTGTCATCTGCGCGTACAGGCTGACCAGCGGCGCGGGCTTCTTCGGCGCGGTTGACGATGCGCTGCACCAGCGTTTCGTCATCCACCTGAAGCTCAATCACGAAATCCAGTGTCTCACCCTTCTCGGCCAGCAATGCGCCCAGTGCATCTGCTTGCGCCAGGGTCCGGGGAAAGCCATCGAAAATAAAACCACCTTCGGCACCCTGCTCCAGCTTTTCTCGGATCAGGCCGATTACGATCTCATCCGTAACCAGTTCGCCCTTGTCCATCACTTCAGCTACGCGCTTACCCATTTCGGTACCGCTGCTTTTGGCTTCGCGCAGCATATCACCGGTGCTCAGCTGAACCATGCCGCGTGTATTGACCAGATGGGAGGCTTGCGTCCCTTTACCCGCCCCCGGGGGGCCAAGAAGAATAATGTTCATCGACGAGAGGGTCCCTTCCTACCGCGTTTCTTGCTTTTACCGCGCAATTGGGACTTTTCGATAAGACCTTCGTATTGGTGCGCGAGAAGATGGCTCTGTACCTGTTGGATGGTATCCATGGTCACAGAGACGATAATCAGAACCGAGGTGCCGCCAAAATAGAACGGAATGGCAAACTGGTTCCGCAGAATCTCCGGCAGCAGACAGACCGCTGCCAGATAGGCCGAGCCCAGAACCAGCACGCGATTGACCACGTATTCCAGATACTCGGCGGTCTTTTTGCCCGGGCGTATACCCGGCACAAATCCGTTTTGCTTCTTCAGGTTGTCCGCCACATCATCCGGTTTGAACGACACGTTGAACGTGTAGAAATAGGCGAAGAAAACGATCATTGCCGCGAAGAACAGCAGATAGAGCGGCTGCCCGGGGCCAAAATTGGCCAGCAGCCACGACATGATCGGGCCGTTGGTGGCCCCCGCCGAGAAGGTCGAGATCGTCACCGGCAGCAACAGCAGCGAACTGGCAAAGATTGCCGGTATCACACCCGCCGGGTTGACCTTGACAGGAAGGTGGCTGGAGCCGCCCTCATACACTTTCATACCGGCCTGACGACGCGGATACTGAATGTGGATCTTGCGCAGCGCGCGTTCCATGAACACCACAAAGGTGATCACGGCGATCACCATGACAATCACGCCAACGATAACAGCAGGGCTGATTGCGCCCGAACGGCCAGAGGCAAAGAACTGAGCCAGGGCAGCCGGAACCTCGGCGATGATGCCGACGAAGATGATCAGAGAGATACCGTTACCGATGCCACGTGCGGTGATCTGTTCGCCCAGCCACATCAGGAACATGGTGCCCCCAACCAGCGTGATCATGGTGGACATGCGGAAGAACAGGCCCGGATCGGTCGCTAGATCGCCCGATTCCAGCGAAACGGCCAGACCATAGGCCTGAACGGTGGCCAGTGCCACGGTACCAAAACGGGTGTATTGGTTGATCTTCTTGCGCCCCTGCTCACCCTCTTTCTTGAGTTGTTCGAGCGCGGGAACCATCGATGTCAGCAGCTGCACGATGATCGAGGCCGAGATGTAAGGCATGATGCCGAGGGCAAAGATACCCATCCGCCCCAGCGCCCCGCCGGTGAACATCGAAACCATGCCGCCGATGCCCTGCCCCGCCTGTTCCATGAACTCGCGCAGCGCTTGCCCGTCAATCCCCGGCACCGGAATGAAAGTGCCCAGGCGATAGACGATCAACAAACCCAGCGTGAACAGGATGCGGTTGCGCAGATCGGTGGCTTTGCCCAAAGCAGCCCAGCTTGTGTTGGCTGCCATTTGTTCTGCTGCTGATACCATAAATCGGTCTCTCTTATGCAAACGCCGCCCGGAACCGTTTTCCGGCTCGGACGGCGTCTTGGAAAACTCTGACGTCTATGTAAGCGGGTCTTGGCCCGCTCACAAGCGCTTACTCTGCCGCAGCAGCTTTTGTGACTTTCAGTGAACCGCCCGCTTTTTCGACTGCCTCGATGGCAGTTTTCGAAGCACCGGTCACTTCCAGGTTCACCTTCGCGGTGATTTCACCTTTGGCCAGAACACGCACGCCATCCAATTTGCGGCGAACCAGACCGGATGCAACAAGCACGTCTTCGGTGATCGCGGCTTTGGCGTCCAGCTTCTTGGCGTCGATGAACTTCTGGATCAGACCCAAGTTGATAACAGCAAATGCCTTGCGGTTCGGTTTGTTGAAACCACGCTTGGGCAGGCGCTGGTACAGGGGCATCTGGCCGCCTTCGTAGCCATTGATGGCCACACCCGAACGGGATTTCTGGCCTTTGATACCACGGCCACCCATTTTACCTTTGCCGGAACCCGGACCACGGCCAACGCGAGTGCGTTTCGGGTTTGCGCCGGGGTTGTCGCGCAATTCATTCAGTTTCATTTCGCTTCTCCTTAGCCGGATGTGACCCCCGAAGCGTGATGGGCCAACCACGGCATTTCTTGATTTTGATTCTCGTGAACGGAAATCCACCGGAGCGCTCTACAGCGTCGCGGCCTTTGATGCAAGGTTTGTTGTTAATTAGAGCGCGATGCAAAAGAGGCGCTCGAATGGCGCCTCTTTCTTTGTGAGTGGTGCGGTATTGTTAGGAGCAGTACGCATGCTCACGCGCGATATCCGCGATGTCGCAACGGCGGACGCCAATATCGTCCAGCTCACGGTTGGTGAGACGCTGCAGTTCTGAGTAGGTGCGCTGATATTCCGCCGCGCGTGCGCGGGCTGCTTTAACGCGCTCAACCAGGTTCGCGAAACGGGCGCTCAGGTTGAAGCCGCCATGTGTCAGTGTAGCTGTATGTGCCATATTCTTATTCCTTTCTGTGCCGAGGCGTATTCCCCGGTTGTTTCCATTTGTTCCTTTGTGGACAAGGCTCAGATAGGCATAGTCGATACCGCTAACAACGCGCGTTTTGGTCTAGCCGCTATGCGTGTTGCGAATAACTTTCGCTGGTTGGCTTGTTCCTAGCCTGGTTGCTATTCGTTTTGGCACGTAACTTGCAGCTGACCTGCCGATCAGCTCGATGGCCATCTGCGTTTTTTGAAGGCCGCTAGCCTGTTGCTAGAATTGGGCCCACCTGCTGAAGTGCAAAGTAAAGTCCCGTCGGGTCATGAAACACACGCGGCACCTGCTGAGCACTTTGCCGTGATCGAACACGCGTTTCAGACGCTCCAAGCGTCAAAGCATCACGAACCGCCTTCTCGATTGCGACCACTTTGATCACAGGCAGCCAGGCGCATCTTTCGCGCATCTCAATATCTGGCAAAGTAACCACAAGAAATTGCGAAAGCCACCGGCTTGGCGCGGCCCTCTCACTGCCATCCGTATTCGAATATGTGCTATTAAAAAGCGCCTGGTAGAATTCAACTGGAAACTCTGAGCCTCCGCCTGAATAAACCTCTGCTGCAAACTGCTGCGTAGGTATTGGGTATTCGTGTTGTGAAACGGAGATGCCAAATCTGGCGCCCCTGGGGTCCGCCAATAGGCAGTTTCGCCCAACCCCAGGCACATCAAAGGGTCGCCGAATTATACGTGCGCCCAGCTTCTCAGCACGCCCTGAATACTCATCAACATCGGGAACCTCGAAATAGGGAAGCCATCCGGCATCAAAGCCCGTTGGAGTTTCGGTCAATCCGCTTCCGGCTTCCCCGTTTAGAAGAGCAAGAGTAAATTCCCCTTTCCCTTGGCCCCAGACGTATTCATCTGTGCTTTCCTTGATGAAATCCCACGACGCTACACTGCCATAGAACGTCTCAGAAGCGCTCAGATCAGGCGTGAAGAGGTCATGCCATACGATCTGACCGGTGCTATCCGCATTCATTTCAAAAAACCTCCTGCGTCACACGCGCTGGGTAGTCCAACGCAATCCAAATGGTCGTTGATACAAATCAATCAGAACATGGCACCTCGGAGGCCCGGGCTAGAAGAAGAGTTCCTCAACAAGCTAGAGTGCGAACAAAAAAACGCCCCCGACAATGTCGAGGGCGTTTCAAATTCTTCAATGAGCTCGCGCTTAGCCGCGCTCTTCGATGATCTCAACCAGATGCGGGATCTTGTTGACCATGCCGCGGACGGAAGGGGTATCTTCCAGCTCACGGGTCTTGTGCATTTTGTTCAGGCCCAGACCGATCAGGGTTGCGCGCTGTTCGGCGGGGCGGCGGATCGGGGAACCGATTTGCTTGACGACGATGGTTTTTGCCATTGCTCGCTACTCCTTACGCTTCGGCTTCAGCAGGCGCTTCGGCCGCAGGGGCTTCGTCCCGCTTGGGCAGGATGTCGGCAACTTTCTTACCACGACGCTGTGCAACCGAACGCGGGCTCTGCTCTTTCTGCAGGCCGTTGATGGTGGCGCGGATCATGTTGTACGGGTTCTGCGAGCCGATCGACTTGGACACAACGTCCTTTACGCCCAGCATTTCGAACACGGCACGCATCGGACCACCGGCGATGATACCAGTACCTTCAGGTGCGGTGCGCATAACCACTTTACCAGCGCCGTGACGGCCCTCGATGTCGTGGTGCAGCGTCCGACCTTCGCGCAGTTGCACGCGGATCATCTGACGCTTGGCTTGCTCAGTCGCCTTACGGATGGCTTCAGGTACTTCTTTCGCTTTACCTTTACCAAAGCCGACGCGGCCTTTCTGATCGCCGACAACCACCAGAGCGGCGAAGCCAAAGCGCTTACCACCTTTTACGGTTTTCGACACGCGGTTGATTGCGACCAGGCGATCTGCAAATTCCGGTGCTTCTTCACGGTCGCGGCCACGGCCCCGACGGTTTTCACGTTCTGCCATTTGGCATCCCTTTTCTCAATGTGGCGCTTGCGACGCCGTTTTATTCAATCCAAGTGAGCCCCGACTGCTGCCGAGGCCCCCGGATCATCGGGGTGGCCGTGAAGCCACCCGCAAGGTCTTAGATCTTCAGACCGCCTTCACGCGCGGCGTCGGCAACTGCCTTCACCTTGCCGTGGAACAGGAAGCCACCACGATCGAAATAGGCCTCTTCGACGCCTGCCTTCTTGGCACGCTCGGCGATGGCCGCGCCCACTTTGGTGGCCGCTTCGACGTTGTTCTTGCCAACAACACCCAGATCTTTTTCCAGGGTCGAGGCCGATGCCAGGGTCACACCACGAACGTCGTCGATCAGCTGAACGCTGATGTTCTTGTTCGAACGGTGAACCGACAGGCGTACACGGCCCGCGTTGACTTTGCGAAGTTTGTTCCGAACGCGCAGGCGGCGCTTCAGAAACAGGGTTCTTTTGCTGTTTGCCATTATTTGCGTCCTTACTTCTTCTTGCCTTCCTTGCGGAAGATGAACTCGCCCTTATAGCGGATGCCCTTGCCTTTGTACGGCTCGGGACGGCGCCATTCGCGGATTTTGGCCGCGACTTCGCCCACCTGCTGCTGGTCGATACCTTCTACAACGATCTCGGTCTGCTTCGGTGCGGTGATGGTGACACCTTCCGGAGCAGTGAAATCAACATCGTGGCTGTAACCCAGGTTCAGCTTCAGGGTGTTGCCCTGCATCTGCGCCCGGTAACCAACACCCTGGATCTCCAGCTCTTTTTTGAAGCCTTGGGTCACACCGGTTACCAGGTTGGCAACCATGGTGCGGCTCATGCCCCACTGCTGGCGCGCGCGCTTGGACATCCCACGAGGGTTGATCTGCACAACGTTGTCTTCGACCGACAGCGTTACGTCATCAGTCGCGGTGAAGCTCCGGGTGCCTTTCGGACCTTTGACTTCGATGGTCTGACCCGACACAGAGGCGGAAACGCCGCTGGGCAGCTCGACCGGTTTTTTACCAATACGAGACATTGCAGACCTCCTTAGAAGACGGTGCAGAGCACTTCGCCGCCAACATTGTTGGAGCGTGCGTTCTGGTCCGACATCACACCTTTCGGAGTGCTGACAATCGACACGCCCAGACCCTGACGGACCTGCGGGATGTCATTGACGCCCATGTACACGCGACGACCGGGTTTCGAGACCCGCTTCAGTTCGCGAATAACAGGGGTGCCTTCGTAGTATTTCAGGCTGATTTCGATGGCCGGATGACCGTTTTCACCGGTCGTCTTTTCATAGCCACGGATGTAGCCTTCGTCCGCCAGCACGTCCAGAACCCAACCGCGCAGCTTGGACGCCGGGGTGGAAACGGTGGACTTGCCGCGCATTTGCGCGTTGCGGATACGGGTGAGCATATCGCCGATAGGATCATTCATATCTATGTCTCCCTTACCAGCTCGATTTCACCATGCCGGGGATCTGACCAGCAGAACCCAGCTCGCGCAGCGCGATACGGCTGACCTTCAGCTTACGGTAGTAAGCGTGGGGACGACCGGTCAGCTGACAACGGTTGTGAAGACGGGTAGCCGAGCTGTTGCGCGGCAGTTTCGCCAGTTTCAGACGCGCTTTGAAACGCTCTTCCATCGGCTTGCTCTCGTCATTCGCGATTTCTTTCAGCTCGGCACGCTTTGCGGCATATTTGGCCACCAGGCGTTCGCGCTTCTTCTCGCGTTCGATCATTGCTTTTTTAGCCATGTCTCAATCCTCCCGGCGCTTATGCGTTGAACGGCATGTTGAACGCTTTCAACAATGCCTTAGCTTCAGCGTCGGTTTTCGCTGTGGTGGCAATTACGATATCCAGGCCCCAGACCTCGTCGACCTTGTCGAAGTCGATTTCCGGGAACACGATGTGCTCTTTCATGCCCATGGCAAAGTTGCCCTGACCATCAAAAGACGGTTTCACACCGCGGAAGTCACGAATACGCGGCATCGCGATCGTGATCAGACGATCCAGGAATTCGTACATCCGGTCACCGCGCAGGGTTACTTTCGCACCCAGCGGCATGTCCTCACGAACACGGAAACCCGCGATCGACTTCTTCGCCTTGGTTGCAACGGCCTGCTGACCGGCAATCGCAGTCAGATCCTCGACAGCAGCTTTCGCTTTCTTCGAGTCTTTGACCGCCTCAGCACCACATCCGATGTTCAGAACGATTTTTTCCAGCTTTGGCAGCTGCATATCGTTCTTGTAGCCGAACTCTTCTTTCAGAGCGGCACGGATGGTTTCAGCGTACTGGGCTTTCAGACGCGGGGTGTAGGTTGCGTTGTCAAGCATCGATCACGTCCCCTGTGGTCTTGGCGAAGCGCACCTTCTTGTCGCCTTCCATGCGGAAGCCAACGCGGGTTGCTTTGCCGTTTTTGTCCAGCAGTGCCAGGTTCGACAGCTGGATCGGGTTTGCCTGAGGCAGACGACCACCTTGCGAAGCTTGCGACTGACGGGTGTGACGGATGGCAATGTTGATGCCTTCGACAACAGCTTTACCGGCCTTCGGGTCAACCGAGGAAATGGTTCCCTCTTTGCCCTTGTCTTTACCGGCCAGCACGACGACCTTGTCGCCTTTGCGGAGTTTAGCAGCCATGATTACAGCACCTCCGGCGCCAGCGAGATGATTTTCATGAAGTTCTTGCCGCGCAGTTCGCGAACAACGGGACCAAAGATACGGGTACCGACGGGCTCGTTATTGTTGTTCAGGATGACGGCGGCGTTGCGATCGAAACGGATCGCGGTGCCGTCTTCGCGACGGACTTCCTTGGCGGTGCGTACGACGACGGCCTTACGGACGTCACCTTTCTTCACGCGGCCGCGCGGGATGGCTTCCTTCACCGAGACGACAATAATGTCGCCAACGGAGGCGTATTTACGCTTGGAACCACCCAGGACCTTGATGCACTGAACTCGGCGTGCGCCGGAGTTGTCAGCGACATCCAGATTGGTCTGCATCTGGATCATGTGGTTTCTCCCGACCTGTGGGGGCTGGTCTAGTTAAATCCCCCAGGGTTTCGACAAATGGAAAAGTCCCGGAAGCTTACGCCTCCAGAACCTCCCAACGTTTCGTCTTCGATTTCGGCGCGCATTCGATGATGCGGACTGTGTCGCCGACCTTGAAGGCGTTCTTTTCATCGTGAGCCCGGTATTTCTTGGACTTACGGATGGTTTTCTTCAGAACCGGATGCGTAAAGCGGCGCTCGACGGATACGGTTACGGTCTGTTCGTTGGCGTCGCTGGTTACGGTGCCGGACAGGATACGCTTGGGCATCTGATTACTCCTCGGATGCCGCAGCAGCGGCCTTTTCGTTCAGAATGGTTTTGACGCGAGCAGCGTTGCGGCGGGCCGCTTTGATGCCGGCTGTGCTTTCCAGCTGACCGGTGGCCTGTTGAAAGCGCAGGTTAAAGCTTTCTTTCTTCAGGTTGGCCAGTTCCTCGCGGAGCTGGTCCGGGGTCTTGTCACGCAGTTCTTGGGCGTTCATCGCCTTTTTCCTTTGCTCAAAACACCAGAAGGCCCCGTACACGGGTCACCTTTGACCTGGTGGATGAATGATAGACATACGAATCGCCCGACAACGCCGGGAGATCGCAGGATGCCGCCGTATAAGGGTTTGGGGGATGGGTGGCAAGGGAAAGTTTGGCACTGACTTTGCAAGCGGCTTCCGACAAATTTTGGCAATAGCCAAAAGCAGCACTGCGAATTAGCTATGCTCGGTCAATCCAGTTTGATGCAAACCAGAACGACCTTCTGTTCAGGTCCCTTTCTCCTGCATCTTCCGAACCATCTTCAGACGAGTCCTGCGTGGCAGGAATGGAATGATCCAGCCCGTCATAAATGCGAGAGGCCTGTCATTTATCACGGCCAGCTTTCCATCAATCATGGCGTCATAGCCAAACTTGGCGACAGCTTCAGCAGTTGCCCCTTTCTGGGATACGAGTTTAGTGCCTTCAAGATCAGCTGAGGCGGCGAACTCAGTCGCTACATAGCCGGGTTCCAGGGCTGTAACGGAGACACCTTTGTCTTTCAGTTCTTCGGCCAAAGCCTGACTGAAACTAGAAACATAGGCCTTCGTGGCAAAATAGGTGGCTTGCAACGGGCCCGGCACATACGCCGCGGTCGAACTGACATTTAGTATCTTGCCACCGCCGCTGCTAACCATATCCCTGCCAAACATGTGACACAGAGAGACAAGCGCTTCAACGTTCAGGCGGATCATGCTCAGGTCCTCTGAAAGATCACGATCGAGAAAGGCCCCGTGCCCGCCAAACCCGGCATTGTTGACAAGATAATCAACCTTCAGACCCTCGGCGTTGACAACCTCATATAGTTTTTCTGCCCCACTTTGTGCGCCCAGATCGAGCGCAATTGCAGTGACAGTAATACTGTAGGCAGCTTCAAGCTCTGCCTTCAAAGCGTCTAACACGTCGGCACGCCGAGCAGTGATAATGACATTTCCGCCTTGCGACGCGTGATATCGGGCTATTTCACGACCAATTCCCGAAGATGCGCCGGTGACGAGTGCGGTTTTCGGCATGGTGTTCTCCGATCAATTCAGATTGAGATGATAATACTCCAGAACAGCGCGGTTTTCTTCAGGAGATTTAAAAGCTCACTCCCACTTGTAGTTAAAACTCACCGAAATACGCTCTTCTTCCGCCATATTCATCGGAACCTCGTGACGCAGCCAGCTTTCCCACAGCAGGACATCGCCCACCTGCGGCTTCATATAAATGAACGGCTGCAAATCTCGCCGTCCGCCCTTCAGACGCGTTGGTGCAGCCATCATGCGGCCTGAGCGTGGGTCTTCCAGTTTCAATGCACTCGCGCCTTCGGGCATGGCCACATAGGTCGTGCCCGAGATCACGCTGTGCGGGTGTAGGTGGCTGGAATGCATGCCGCCCTCGGGCAGGATGTTGATCCAGAGGTCCTCAAGCTTCAACTGCCCCTCGCCCAGATCGAACTCCAGATCCTTTGCAAAGGCAGCCACGTGCTGATCCAGCGCTTTGACCAGATCGGTGAAGATCGGGAACCGCCAGGGCAGATCGGTCAGCGAGGCATAGCTGGTATAACCGGGATAGCCGTTCTCCTCACACCATTCCTGCCCGGCCTCATCATCCTCGGCGATGACAAGGCAAGAGCTTTCCAACTCCTCCGGGTCGATCTTGGGGTCAAACTCGGACAAAGCTGCGCGATAAAGACGAGTAACGAAGAGTGATTCAATCTGTGGCATGAGCGCGTTCTTATCCAAATCGATCACTAACTGCGAGAGACAAAATCCAGACGTTTCTTTGGCTGCGAGACCCCATCGCCACCCATATTCAGTCACTTGGACAATCTGACCTTTAGCTCCCATAGGAGGAGCAGAACAAGGATGGGCGGCGCCCAGAAAAGATAAGCCACCATGTTAATAACGTTCATGTGGCTGAATATCTCTGCAATGGTTTGCGGAAGGACACTACAACGGTAGTATAGAAACTTGTCTGTTTTACAGTCGGCCGCAAACAGCCAGCTCAGGTTCAACGCTAAGCCAAAATAGATACCGCCATAGCGCAAAAACAGTTTCAGGACTTTATTATGAACAAAGAAGCTCAAGGTGATTGCAGCTAGGGGTACCACGCCCAAAATTACCGTTTCCGCCAGAACTGTGCCTAGTGACATATGCGGTGAAGCCTCGACCGAGAAACTATTTTTTGACTATGTCTTAGGTAGTTATCAACTGAGTGGTCTTCAAACGGAGAACCCCCGCCGGTATCCCGACGGGGGTCAATCTTGTCACGAACGGGGTTACCCCAATCGCTTACCAGTCTTCGCGAACCACGACGCGAGTCTTGATCGGCAGCTTCATCGCGGCCAGGCGCAGGGCCTCGCGGGCGATGTCGTCATTGACGCCGTCGATCTCGAACATCACGCGGCCAGGCTTGACTTTGCAGGCCCAGCGGTCGACCGAACCTTTACCTTTACCCATGCGAACTTCGATCGGCTTAGCCGTGACCGGAGTGTCGGGGAAGATGCGGATCCAGACGCGGCCCTGACGCTTCATGTGACGCGTCATGGCACGACGTGCAGCTTCGATCTGGCGTGCGGTTACACGCTCAGGCTCAAGAGCTTTCAGGCCGTAAGTGCCAAAGTTCAGATCAGAGCCGCCTTTGGCGAGACCCTTGATCCGGCCTTTGTGCATCTTGCGGAATTTAGTACGCTTTGGTTGAAGCATATCTTTACCTCCTTAGCGACGACCGCCACCAGCACCACGAGGTGCAGGGCCGTCCTGGAGTTCCTGTGCTTTACGGTCACGTGCCTGTGGATCATGCTCCATGATCTCACCTTTGAAGATCCAGACCTTGATCCCGATGATCCCGTAAGGGGTCATCGCTTCGGCATGTGCGTAATCGATGTCGGCGCGCAGGGTGTGCAGAGGCACGCGGCCTTCGCGGTACCACTCGGTCCGTGCGATTTCAGCGCCGCCCAGACGACCAGCGACGTTCACCCGAATACCCAGGGCGCCCATGCGCATGGCGTTCTGAACCGAGCGCTTCATTGCGCGACGGAACGAAACACGACGTTCCAGCTGCTGAGCGATGGACTCGGCAACCAGCTGCGCGTCAAGCTCTGGCTTGCGCACTTCGACGATGTTTAGGTGCAGTTCGCTGTCGGTCATACGAGCAAGCTTTTTGCGCAGAACTTCGATGTCTGCACCTTTCTTGCCGATGATGACACCGGGACGAGCTGTGTGGATCGTAACGCGGCACTTTTTGTGCGGACGTTCGATGATCACACGGGCAACACCGGCCTGCTTGCACTCTTTGTTGATGAACTCACGGATCTTGAGGTCTTCCAGCAGAAGATCACCGTAGTCCTTGGTGTCGGCGTACCAGCGGCTGTCCCAGGTGCGGTTGACCTGCAGGCGCATGCCGATCGGATTTACTTTATGACCCATTAGGCTTGCTCCTCAACTTGACGCACCTTGATGGTGATCTCCGAGAACGGCTTCATGATCTTGCCGAAACGGCCACGGGCACGCGGGCGACCGCGCTTCATGACCAGGTTCTTGCCAACCCATGCTTCGGCGACGATCAGCTCGTCAACGTCCAGGTTGTGGTTGTTTTCGGCATTCGCGATTGCGGACTGCAGGCACTTCTTGACGTCCTGCGCGACACGCTTGTTCGAGAAAGTCAGGTCGGTCAGAGCCTTCTCAACTTTCTTGCCGCGGATCATTTGCGCAACCAGATTCAGTTTTTGCGGGCTGGTGCGAAGCATGCGGGTTTTCGCCATTGCTTCGTTTTCAGCCACGCGGCGGGGGTTCTTTTCCTTGCCCATGACTTACTTCCGCTTCGCTTTTTTGTCTGCGGCGTGGCCATAATAGGTACGGGTCGGCGAGTACTCACCGAACTTCTGACCAATCATGTCTTCCGAGACGTTGACGGGAATGTGCTTCTGGCCGTTGTACACACCAAATGTCAGACCCACGAACTGGGGCAGAATGGTGGAACGACGCGACCAGATTTTGATGACTTCGTTGCGGCCCGACTCGCGCGCTGCTTCGGCTTTTTTCAGCACGTAAGCATCGACGAAAGGACCCTTCCAAACAGAGCGAGACATGGATTAACGTCCCTTCTTCTTGGCGTGCCGCGAGCGGATGATCAGCTTCTGGGACGCTTTGTTCTTGTTGCGGGTACGCTTACCCTTGGTGTCCTTACCCCACGGTGTAACCGGTGTACGGCCACCCGAGGTACGACCTTCACCACCACCATGCGGGTGATCGATCGGGTTCATTGCAACACCACGAACCGACGGACGCACGCCCTTGTGGCGCATACGACCGGCTTTACCGAGGTTTTGGTTCGAGTTGTCGGGGTTGGACACGGCACCGATGGTGGCCATGCATTCCTGACGAACCATGCGCAGCTCACCCGAGCTCAGACGGATCTGAGCGTAGCCGCCATCGCGACCAACGAACTGAGCGTAAGTACCGGCCGCACGTGCGATCTGACCGCCTTTGCCAGGCTTCATCTCGATGTTGTGGACAATGGTACCGATAGGCATGCCCGAGAACGGCATTGCGTTGCCCGGCTTGATGTCGGCCTTGGCGGATGCCACAACCTTGTCACCAACAGCCAGACGCTGCGGAGCCAGGATATATGCCTGCTCGCCGTCTTCGTATTTTACCAGTGCGATGAATGCGGTCCGGTTCGGGTCATATTCGATCCGCTCGACGGTTGCCGCGACATCAAATTTGTTCCGTTTGAAGTCAACGATCCGGTAGAGACGCTTTGCGCCACCGCCGCGGCGGCGTGAAGTGATCCGTCCGGTGTTGTTCCGGCCGCCCGATTTGGTCAAACCCTCAGTGAGAGACTTGACCGGACGTCCTTTCCAAAGCTCCGAACGGTCGATCAGCACCAGCCCGCGCTGGCCCGGCGTCGTCGGCTTGTACGACTTGAGTGCCATGCTTTCTGTCTTCCGTTTAGCAAGTGCAGGGAGTTTCCCCGCTATGTGATAGGCCCCCGTAGGTGCCAAGGGTATAGGGCCCCGAAGGTCCCCGGTTACAAATATCAGAGGCCCCGGAACGAATCCGAGGCCGCAAGATTGGGAGCGTGTAGCAGTGTTGGGGGTGGGTGTCTATAGACCCGGCGAGAGTTTCTCAGTTTTCCCAACCGCCATAGTACATTTTTTCTGTTGTGTTTTTTAGCTGTTTCAAAGAACCTTCCTCCAAACACACGGGAACTAGCTACATGCTTGATTTTAATGACGAAACGATTGCGCACCTATTCGGAGCAGAAGACGCGGAAAATGAACAGCCAGAACGGTTGAAGGAGTATTTCTTCCGAAACAAAGCATACGACAGTTTAAAGGCAGATCTGCCGATCCGGGTTTTAGTTGGCTACAAAGGCGTCGGCAAAAGCGCTCTTCTAAAAATTTGCCATCTGGAGGATCTCGAAGAAGAAGTAATTTCCTTGTGGGTTCGCCCAAATGACGTTTTTGGCAGCATAGATACAGAGGCGAGTAGTTTTCTTCAACTCATTGAAAACTGGAAAGTTGGCCTTTCTACCCTGATAGTTCGAAAGGCGCTCGAAGGCTGTGATCTCTTCGACGAAGCAAGTAAAGTTGAAAGAATAACTGGTGGTGTCCGGCACATCTTGGGATCACTTTACGAGCGGTTGCAGAGCTATTCTGGCGCACAAAGTCAAGACGCGGCCAAGCTAGTCAGACGCTTCACCCAAGAGAAAAAGATCAGAGTTTATTTGGACGACTTGGATCGAGGTTGGGAAGGTCGTCTGAGCGACATCAAGAACATCTCCGCTCTGCTGAATGCGGTCAGAGATATGGCTGGCGAAGATCGCAGAGTTCAGTTTAGGATTGGATTGAGAACAGATGTTTACCATTTGGTGCGAACATCAGATGAATCCACGGACAAAATCGAAAGCAACTTAGTTTGGTTGGCTTGGTCAAACCACGAAATTTTGGCGACGATGGTTAAACGTGTCTCCACTTTTTTTGGAGAGAACCGAACCCAGGAAAGTCTTGTATCGTTGCCGCAGAGAGACTTAGCACTTTTGCTAGAACCGATAATAGATGTTCGTTTTCACGGTCGCGGAAGGTGGGAGAACATCGCTACGCGAAGAATCTTGATGACACTTACCCGCAAGCGACCGCGTGACTTGGTGAAGCTTTTTTATTACTCAGCAAAAGAAGCGCACAAACATGACTCAGAGAAAATACGTTCCACCCATTTGCAAAACATCTTTGTAAGGTACAGCAACGAACGGCTTACCGACGTTGTAAACGAATTCAAAACCGAAGTGCCGAGACTAAAAGATGTTCTCCTTGGTATGAGGCAAACCAAGAAGGAGCGCGAACAAGGCATCGGGCCAATTTTCGACGATGGCCAACTGGTCGCAAAACTCAAGACGGTTTTGAACTCCAGTAATGTGACTTTTAGTAACGGCGATCCGATGACACCGATTGCGTTAGCGCGCTTCCTGTATCGCTGCGATTTTGTTACAGCGAGACTCGACAAGGAAAGCGAAATTACTCGTCTACACTTCTCCGACAACCAGCTTTTAGCCGAACCCAAGGCTCACTTTGGTTTCAAGTGGGAAATTCACCCTGCCTATAGATGGTCTCTCGAACCTCAGCACGCAAATGAAATTCCTGCCTTCGAACTGGGCGAATAGACAAAAAACCCACTTTTGCAGGGCCTTTTACTCTCTCCATAGACGGGCTCGATCAGAGACCGTTGGGCACGTCGATGGTGTTACCTTCTTCCAGGGCCACATATGCCTTTTTGACGCCAGTCCAATTGCGCTCACAAGCGCGGGACAAGGCCGAAGGCCGCCGCGCCAGCGACTGCCCGTCCCGGCGGGCTGGCGCTTTGGGGAGGTTTGCGCCTCGCGATGAATTCGGATGTATCTGGCACCATAAAGCACGCTGTTCAGCCGTTACAGCGCCATCCCACGGGCAGTCGCTGGCGCGGCTTGTGCTCTTATCCAAGGGATCGCCTGCGGCACAGCGGCTCGGACTCCACCGCAATCCGCTGCTTGAGCTTGATATGGCCCAGTACCTCGCGAAAGGCGCGGTGTTTGGGTTTGCCTTCCAGATAGTCCGCCAGTTTGAGCAGGTTGATCGGGTGTTTCCCAATCAACGCCTCAATCCGCTGCACCGCGTCGTCCAACTCATAGTGATCCACGTACTGGCAGGCCACCTGCGTGGGCGTCAGCAGGCAGTAGTCCTGCGGGCGTTTCTCGGTGTAGCGTGCGATGTCGAAAGGTGACGCGCCGAGGGCGTGGAACTTGGGGATGTGCACGCGCATATCGGCCTCGGCCTGCTCCAGCACCGTGCCCGATGTCTGGCGAAATCCCAGCGGGCCAAGCTTGCCGACCACATGGCGACGCATCGCCGGAGAGATCATGTCCACATCCGCCCGGTCGTATTTCAGATCATCAAAAACCGACAGCAGCCCCAACTTCTCATCGGCAATCTGAAAATAGGGCTCGGCGCTGAACGCCCGCATCTTCCCCAGCACCTGAGCCCGTACAGTTTCAGGGTCTGAAACGAAATCGGCCTCGGCGGGTTGAACCGCCGAGGCCGTGAATGCTCGCAGTAAGCGTCGAATCAAAGACCGGTGCTCACGTCGATTGTGTTGCCCTCTTCCAGGGTCACATATGCTTTTTTGACGTCTTTCCGACGGCCCAGCTGGCCGCGGAACCGCTTGACTTTGCCTTTGGTCACGGTGGTGTTCACCGCTTTGACCTTCACACCAAACAGCGCCTCAACGGCCTCTTTGATCTGCGGCTTGTTGCTGTCGATCGCCACTTCAAAGACAACCGCGCCGTTTTCGGACGCCATGGTCGACTTTTCGGTGATGATCGGCTTGCGGATCACGTCGTAGTGTTCTGCCTTCGCGCTCATTTCAGACGAGCCTCCAGTGCTTCGACAGCCGCTTTGGTGAGCACCAGGGTGTCACGCTTGAGGATGTCATAGACGTTTGCGCCCATCGACGGCAGGATATCCAGACCTTCGATATTCTTGGACGCTTTCAGGAACCCTTCGTTCACGGTCGCGCCGTCGATGACCAGAGCGCGTTTCCAGCCCAGGTTTGCAACCTGTTTGGCCAGAGCGGCGGTCTTGCCTTCGGCTTCGGCGTTCTCGATTACGACCAGTTCACCTGCCTTGGCTTTGGCCGACAAAGCGTGGCGCAGACCAAGCTTGCGGAACTTTTTCGGCAGGTCGTGGCCGTGCGAACGCACGACGGGGCCTTTGTAGATACCACCACCACGGAAGATCGGCGCGTTACGGTCACCATGGCGTGCGCCACCGGTGCCCTTCTGGCGATAGATCTTCTTGGTCGAGTAGCTGGTTTCCGAGCGGGTCTTTACCTTGTGGGTGCCGGCCTGCGCGTTGTTGCGTTGCCAACGGACCACACGGTGCAGGATGTCCGCACGCGGCTCGAGGCCGAACAGATCGGCGTTCAGCTCGATGTTGCCGGCTTTGCCGCCGTCCAGTTTGATTACATCAAGTTTCATGCTTCACCACCTTCCGCGGGAGCTTCTTCCGCAGGTGCTTCGGTTGCAGCCGATTTCACAGCAGCCGGGAAAGGCAGGCCTTCCGGTGCTTTCTTCTTCACGGCGTCCTTGACGGTGACCCAGCCGGATTTCGGTCCGGGAACGGCGCCTTTGATGAAGACCAGGTTCCGGTCGGCGTCGGTTTTGACGACTTCCAGGTTCTGGGTGGTTACACGGGCAGCACCCATGTGACCGGCCATCTTCTTGCCTTTGAAAACCTTGCCCGGGTCCTGACACTGACCGGTCGAACCGTGCGAACGGTGGCTGATCGAAACACCGTGCGAGGCGCGCAGACCACCAAAGTTCCAGCGCTTCATCGCACCGGCAAAGCCTTTACCGATCGAGGTGCCCGAAACGTCAACCTTCTGACCTTCCAGGAAGTGTTCTGCCGAAATCTCGGCGCCCACATCAATCAGGCCATCTTCGGAGACGCGGAACTCGGCCAGCTTACGCTTGGGCTCAACCTTTGCAGCAGCATAGTGACCGCGCATGGCCTTCGAGGTGCGTTTTGCCTTGGCAGCACCGGCGCCCAGCTGAACGGCGGTGTAGCCGTCTTTGTCAGCGGTACGCTGTGCAACAACCTGCAGGTTGTCCAGGTGAAGAACGGTCACAGGGATCTGCTTGCCGTCTTCCATGAACAGGCGGGTCATGCCGACTTTTTTTGCGATAATACCAGAGCGCATTCTCATACCCTCCGATTACGACTGCAGCTTGATCTCGACATCCACACCAGCCGCGAGGTCGAGCTTCATCAGCGCGTCAACGGTCTGGGGGGTCGGATCAACGATGTCCAAGAGACGCTTGTGGGTGCGGATCTCGAACTGGTCGCGGGATTTCTTGTCAACGTGAGGGCCACGGAGAACCGTGAACTTCTCAATCTTGTTCGGCAGCGGGATCGGGCCGCGGACGTTCGCGCCGGTCCGCTTGGCAGTGTTGACGATCTCTTGCGTGCTGGCATCCAGAACGCGATAGTCAAATGCCTTCAGCCGAATACGGATGTTTTGGCTTTGCATATTAACAGCCTTTTTTAGGCGTTGAGGTTGAGAGGAGGACAGACGCGCATCGCCAACCCTCTTCGAACCCAAAAGGCGGGAATCACCCCGCCTTGACGTTCTTGTCGAGAACTCGCGCGTATTAGTGGGGTTGTTGGGGTTTGGCAAGGGGGAAATGGAGTGCCGCGCCAGAGTGATCGCTTTTGCGATGCTAGCAAACTACATCAGAGTCCCCATACGGCATCGCGTTAAGAGGATAACCCTTCAACGCATTGAGTTGTGCGACCTTCCGTCAGGTATCCACGCACTGACTGTTTTGCGTCTTTTTCAATCTGTTCCGTCACATCCAAGCACAAGGCTATACCGACAGTTATTTCTGCAATTTCGTTGAAATATGCGTCCAATTGATCCATCGGTGGGGGTTCATAGATGCGAGTCAGAACTACAATACGAGGATCAAGCGGGTAGCGCGCAGTGAGACCGCAATACTCATAGGTCGTCGAGTCTTGGTTGGAACCACAACTCACTGCAAACTGTTTTTCGGCAGAGTTCGGGGTGAGATACAACAGCAGGAAACTGTCTTGGCGAGTTGAATTCACGGTGTAACCGGGCAGTCGCAGGTGTTCAGGCACAGGATCAGGGTATTTGTAAAACTTGCCCGGACCTAGGGGTGACCAAAGAAAATCTGAGTCCCGATTGAGCCGCTTAATATGGATCACTGTGTAATCCAAAATTGGTATTTCCGTCAGTATTTCATTCAACCAATCAAGCCTGTTGATCGGAAGAAAATTTGTGTCGATTTCCCACCCCCAATAATCTTGACCAGCGTAGAATGTGCGTGTGTTCAACTGCACCAGAATATCTTCTTCTGCATGCAACGCAGAGGCACGTGGTAGCACCAAGCTGAGGGCAAAGAGAATTCTCAAAAACACAAACAACACTCTTCTTCAAATTGTTTCAAACTATAACTATCAATCTAAAGCCGAAGCGCAAGCACGATTACAGCGCATGTAACATATAAAAAGGCCGCCCCGATGTGGGACGGCCTTCTTTCGTTCGATGGTGTGGGCTCTCATTGCTCTTTCAGAGCAACTGCCGCCCACCGGCCAGAGTTTTCTGACGAAAACTCGACCTTACTCAGTAATCTTCGACACGACGCCGGCGCCGACGGTGCGGCCGCCTTCGCGGATGGCGAAGCGCAGGCCCTGCTCCATCGCGATCGGTGCGATCAGCTCAACGCCGAACGACACGTTGTCGCCGGGCATGACCATCTCGGTGCCTTCCGCCAGGGTCACGGTGCCGGTCACGTCAGTTGTACGGAAGTAGAACTGAGGACGGTAGTTCGCGAAGAACGGCGTGTGACGACCGCCTTCTTCCTTGGTCAGGATGTAGGCTTCGGCTTCGAACTTGGTGTGCGGTGTCACCGAACCCGGCTTACACAGAACCTGGCCACGCTCAACGCCGTCACGGTCCACACCACGCAGCAGGGCACCGATGTTGTCGCCTGCTTCACCGCGGTCCAGCAGCTTGCGGAACATTTCAACGCCGGTGCAGGTGGTTTTGCTGGTGTCGCGGATGCCA
>NZ_JBQFYF010000012.1:0-51961 GCF_056541325.1 Ruegeria sp. AH7
GGCGGTCGAGATGGTGATGCCGCGCGCTTTCTCTTCCGGCGCACCGTCAATCTGGTCATACGCTTTGAAGTCACCGAAATACTTGGTGATTGCTGCGGTCAGCGTGGTCTTACCATGGTCAACGTGGCCAATCGTGCCGATGTTGACGTGCGGTTTTGTACGCTCAAACTTTTCCTTTGCCATGATGGCCTCCTTTTTCGGTAATGAAGGGAGCCCCTGACCGGAGCTCCCTCAAATCTTCGCTTATGCGTATTTCGCCTGGATCTCGTCCGAGATGTTCTGCGGAACCGGATCGTAGTGGTCGAACTGCATGGTGAACTGGGCACGGCCCGACGACATCGAACGCAGAGTGTTGATGTAGCCGAACATGTTCGCCAGCGGAACGAACGCGTCGATCGCGATCGCGTTGCCGCGCGGTTCCTGACCAGACACCTGGCCACGACGCGAGGTCAGGTCGCCGATGATACCGCCGGTGTATTCTTCCGGGGTGATCACTTCGACCTTCATGATCGGTTCCAGCAGTTTCGCGCCAGCTTTGCGCATGCCTTCACGCATACACATACGGGCCGCGATTTCGAACGCCAGAACGCTCGAGTCAACGTCGTGGAACTTACCGTCCAGCAGGGCAACCTTGAAGTCGATCACGGGGAAGCCAGCCAGCGGGCCGCTATCCATGACCGAGTTGATGCCTTTTTCAACACCCGGGATGTATTCCTTCGGAACGGCACCACCAACGATGCGGCTTTCGAACGAATAACCTTCGCCCGGCTCTGTCGGCTGGATTTCCAGCTTAACTTCGCCGAATTGACCCGAACCACCCGACTGTTTCTTGTGGGTGTAGGTGTGCTCGACCGGCATCGAGATGGTTTCACGATAGGCCACCTGCGGTGCACCAATGTTCGCTTCAACCTTGAACTCGCGCTTCAGACGGTCAACCAGGATGTCCAGGTGAAGTTCGCCCATGCCCTTCATAATGGTCTGACCCGATTCCAGGTCGGTTTCCACACGGAAGGACGGGTCTTCGGCGGCCAGACGGGCCAGACCCTGGGACATCTTCTCTTGGTCGCCCTTGGTTTTGGGCTCAACCGCGATCTCGATCACCGGATCGGGGAAGGTCATGGTTTCCAGAACCACAGGCTCTTTCGCATCACACAGGGTGTCACCGGTGGTGGTGTCTTTCAGACCCGCCAGCGCGATGATGTCGCCTGCAAACGCTTCTTCGATCTCTTCCCGGTTGTTCGAGTGCATCATCATCATACGACCGATGCGCTCTTTCTTGCCTTTGGTCGAGTTCAGGATCGAGTCACCCTTGTTCATGGTGCCTGAGTAGATCCGGGTGAAGGTCAGCGAGCCAACAAAGGGGTCGTTCATGATTTTGAACGCCAGGCCCGAGAACGCCATTGCGTCATCGGCACGACGTGCGATGTCACGAACTTCTTCCTCGTCGCCAGGCTTAAAGCCCATGTAATCAACAACGTCCAGCGGGCTGGGCAGATAGTCGATCACAGCGTTGAGCAGCGGCTGAACGCCTTTGTTCTTGAACGCCGAACCACCCAGAACCGGAACGAACGCGATGTCCAGAGTACCTTTGCGCAGCAGGGCGCGCAGGGTCTCAACGTCGGGCTCATTGCCTTCCAGGTATTCCATCATCGCGTCGTCGTCCATTTCGACGGCCGCTTCGATCATCTTGCCACGCCATTCGTCAGCCATGTCTTTCAGGCTGTCGCGGATCGGAGCTTTGATCCAGCTTGCGCCCAGATCTTCGCCCTGCCACAGCCACTCTTCCATGGTGACCAGGTCGATCAGGCCTTCCAACTCGGACTCGGCGCCGATCGGAATACCAACCGGAACAGCGCGTGCGCCGGTGCGGTCTTCGATCATGCGAACGCAGTTGAAGAAGTCTGCGCCGATCTTGTCCATTTTGTTGACGAAAACCATACGCGGAACCTTGTAGCGGTCAGCCTGACGCCACACGGTTTCGGTCTGGGGCTCAACGCCAGCGTTTGCGTCCAGAACGCAGACAGCACCGTCGAGAACCGCCAGCGAACGCTCAACTTCGATGGTGAAGTCAACGTGGCCGGGGGTGTCGATGATGTTCAGGCGGTGCTTGGGGGTATCGGCGGTCTGACCGTCTTCGGTGCGTTCCCAGAAGGTGGTGGTCGCAGCCGAAGTGATGGTGATGCCGCGTTCCTGCTCCTGCTCCATCCAGTCCATGGTGGCTGCACCATCGTGCACCTCACCGATGTTGTGGGATTTACCAGTGTAATACAGGATACGCTCCGAGCAGGTGGTCTTACCTGCGTCGATGTGCGCCATGATACCGAAGTTACGGTATAGTTCTAGCGGATATTCGCGTGCCATTTTTGATAAGCCTCTGAATTACCAACGGTAGTGGCTGAAGGCTTTGTTCGCCTCGGCCATCTTGTGGGTGTCTTCGCGCTTCTTCACGGCGGTACCGCGGGACTGTACAGCGTCCAGCAGTTCGCCGGCGAGGCGTTCTTCCATGGTGTTTTCGTTGCGGCCACGCGCAGCAGTGATCAGCCAACGGATGGCCAGTGCTTCGCGGCGCTCGGGGCGCACTTCGACCGGAACTTGATAGGTTGCACCACCAACCCGGCGCGAGCGAACCTCGACCGAAGGTTTGATGTTGTCGAGCGCTTCGTGGAACACTTCGACAGGAGCGCGCTTGATCTTGTTCTCAACGCGGTCAAACGCGTTGTAAACGATGCGCTCTGCGACCGACTTCTTGCCGTCGATCATCAGGTTGTTCATGAATTTGGTCAGTACCTTGTCGCCAAATTTGGCGTCAGGCAGGACTTCGCGTTTTTCGGCGGCGTGACGACGTGACATATCAGCCTCTCCTTCTTACTTGGGACGCTTCGCGCCGTATTTCGAACGACGTTGCTTACGATCTTTGACGCCCTGAGTATCCAGAACACCGCGCAGGATGTGGTAACGCACACCGGGAAGGTCTTTTACACGGCCGCCACGGATCAGAACAACCGAGTGTTCCTGCAGGTTGTGGCTTTCACCGGGGATGTACGAGATGACCTCGAACCCGTTGGTCAGGCGCACCTTGGCAACCTTACGCATAGCCGAGTTCGGCTTCTTCGGTGTGGTTGTATATACACGTGTGCAGACGCCGCGTTTCTGCGGGCACTGCTCCAGGTGCATGGACTTCGAGCGTTTTACTTTGGGCTGCCGCGGTTTGCGGATCAGCTGTTGAATAGTTGGCATTCCGGTTTCTTCCCCGTTTTGCAACACACATGACATGCACGCGCGTTGCGTGCGGTTAAATTTGCTGCACTTATGCGTCCACAAGCGCAAAACCCGCGAGCGTTCCCATTCCGAGGTGAACGTCGCGGTTGGTTATCAGAGGGCGCGAACGATAAAAGTGTCCGGGCCTTGACCAGTTCATTACTGAAATCGGTTATGGGGCGGCCCCCGGTACCGAGATGTCGCGCGTATTAAGGGGAGTCGGCCCAAGTGTCAACAGCCCGGCATTAACAGCGTGATCCGCCCTGCTCGCGCCCGAGTGTCTTTCGGTTGCCCAGGGTCTAAAGCAACGCCATAGTGACCGGAAGAGCGAAAAGAACAGGTTCTCAATGCAGGTCATCGGACTGTGCCGTTTCTCGTTTCCGGCCTTGGGCAGCTTTCAGATCGAACATGACACGATCGAAGAGCGGCGTCGCCATCTGTACAATCCCGAACGGCTGGAAGAAAGGTTCCGGTTATTCGAATCCTCGACCCTGCCGTGTTTCCGCGAACAGACGGATGAGGATTTTGAGCTTCTGGTCGTGACAGGTGACTGCCTCCCGAAACTGGCGCGCGACCGGTTGCATGATCTGACGGCGGATTTGAAGCAAGTTCGAATCCTCTCAAAGCCTGCCGATTGCGGGCTGAAGACGCGGCAGATCATGCGGGACGTCCTAAACGAAGCCCGCATCGACGCGGATCAGCCCTGCATTCAGTTCCGGCATGATGATGACGATGCCGTATCCGTTGATCTGGTTGAACGCCTGCGCATCGCCATCCACGAAGGTCGCGGCCTGGTCGAAAGTCATTCAACCGTTGCAGTGGATTTTTGCCACGGGTTTCTGGCGCGTTGTGATGCAGATGGTATTCAAGCCGCGCGTGTTTTTATCAATCAATTGGGCGTCGGACTGGGTATGTATGTTGCTGGCAGCTGCGACAAAGCAATCATTAGCTATACCCATAACAAGATCGGGCGGTCGATGCCCGTGATCTCATACGGGGACGCGCCGATGTGGGTGCGGACGCTGCATGAATTTAATGACTCTCCTCACGCCCGCAAGAACAAGGTCGACCTGCAGCCTCTGACCCCCGAGATGGAAGGTGAGTTTATCGCCCGCTACGCCATTGATCAGGAGGTCGTGCGCAAGGTGCATGGCGCAGCATGACGCGCTCGACCTCCATGCCGGTCATTGGCCTGTGCCGGTTTTCCTACCCCGCCATTGGTGGTTTTCAGGTCCAGCATGAGACAACCGAGGATCGGCGGCGCTACCTCTATGCTCCTGCACGTCTGGAAGAGAGGTTTCGTTTGTTCGAAGCCTCGACCCTGCCCTGTTTCCGAAACCAAACGGATCAAGAGTTTCAACTGCTGATCCTGATCGGGGACTGCCTGCCCAAACCCGCCCATGATCGTCTGCGTGATCTGACCGCTGGAATGTCGCAAGTGCGGATCATACAAAAGCCCCCTGCCCGACACCGGCGTTTGATGAAAGAGCTTCTAAACAACGCCCGCACCGACCCGAACCAAGCGTGCCTGCAATTTCGCCATGACGACGATGATGCCGTCTCGGTAGATTTTGTGGAGCGTCTGCGCCAAGCCGCTCAGGATTGCGCCGGTTTGATGCAAACTCATGAGACTGTGGGGATCGACTTCAATTGCGGGTATCTTGCGCGCATGAGTGCGGATGGCGTGCAGGCCGCAATGGTGCATCGGCCTCTGGTCACTGCTGGCTTGGGTATGTATGTGCGCGGTGGAAGCTCTGCCACCATCATGAGCTATACCCATAACCGGTTGGGTCGCATCATGCCGGTCGTCAGCTATCCGGACGCTCCAATGTGGGTACGCAGCTTGAACGGGTTTAACGATTCACCTGCCACACGCAATGCGCAGATCGAATTGAAACCTTTGGACCCGGCAGACGAAGCAGAGTTTCGCGCCCGCTTTGCCATCGACACACAGACCGTGCGGCGCGTTCACACCTCGGGCTGACGTGCACGCGTCCGAAACAGCGTAAACAGGCCCGAGCCTACCACAAGCATCGCACCCATCATGGTAATCGCATCTGGCCAGTCCCCAAAGACCAACCAGCCCAACCCAAGCGCCCACAGTAAACCGGTATACCGAAACGGCGCGACGAATCCGACCTCACCAACCCGCATCACCATGACACTGCACAAATAGGCAACAAGAACGAATATTGCAGCCGAAACAACCAATCCGCCCGTGGCGACAGAGACCGGCACCCATCCTTCAAAGATCGATACAATCGCGGCCGTCACCGTGATCGAGAACGAGGTCGCAAGCGTAACGACCATCGAAGGTACCTCGGCCGACATTCGGCGCGTAATTAGGTCTCGCGCAGTGACCGAAAGCACCGCAACCAACGCATAGATCGCGTATAGGTCAAACCCCTCGGGGCCGGGCCGAACGATCAGCAGCATCCCGACAAACCCCATCGCAATCGCCACCATGCGCCGCCAGCCGATTGCTTCGTGAAAGAACAACGCGGCCCCAAGCGTTACCGTGAGGGGCAAGACCTGCAAAACCGCCGTCACATTCGCCAAAGGCATATGTTTCAACGCAGTCAAAAAGAAGAAGGTTGCTGACAGCTCCGCCACACAGCGCAGGGCAATCAACCATCTGTCATGCCGTGGAAATCGTAGATGAAACGCGCCCAGATGCCGGGCCAACAGATAGACAAGCGACGTCGCCAACAATCCACGTAAGGCAATCAACTGAAACAGCGGCAGATCCTGCAAGGCGACCTTCACCAGCGTGTCATTGATGGTAAAGGCCATCATGCTGCCCATCATCAGCAGCGCGCCTTTCAGGTTCGGGGTCATGAAAAACTGTCCAGTCTCGATTCAATCTCGCTATTGGCTCAGCAGCCCGAAAAAATGTCAATTCCCAGCAATATCTTGGAGGGTACCCAGGTCCTTTTCAAAGATGTCTGGAAGGCCTCCAAGCCAGTCCTTGAGCCGGCATTCCTAATTTCAAAGACCAGTGCATTGGGCCAAGGGCTACACGAGCGAGCACTGGCGTTGAACAATTTGTTTTCGATATCTTTGCTGTATTGCCCCCTTAAACCTGCAAAGTGCCGAACGCTCATCGCATGAAAACAAAAAAGGCCCCGCGAAACTGCGGGGCCCCTCCTATTCGTAAACTGCAAGCCTTACTCGCGGCTTTCCGGGGTTTCCACCAGAACGTCCAACTCGTCGCCCACCATGTCGTCGTCGAAGGTCGGAGCTGCCAGGGCAGCGGCGGCTTCGGCCTCTTCCCGGCGGGCTTCGATCACGACGTTGTCGCGCGATTGCGCCACCTGACGCACGGCCTGAGTTGCCCCACCTGTACCGGCGGGGATCAGACGACCGACGATGACGTTCTCTTTCAGGCCAACCAGCTTGTCCTTCTTGCCCTGCACGGACGCTTCGGTCAGCACGCGGGTGGTTTCCTGGAACGACGCCGCCGAGATGAACGAACGTGTCTGCAGCGAGGCTTTGGTGATCCCCAGAAGGATCGGCTCGCCCTGAGCCGGACGCCCACCACGGTCGAGGGTCTTCTCGTTGGCCGCGTCGAACTCTTGCTTGTCGACATGCTCGCCTTTCAGCAAGGTGGTGTCGCCTGAATCCAGGATCTCCCACTTCTGCAGCATCTGGCGCACGATGACCTCGATGTGCTTGTCGTTGATCTTCACGCCCTGCAAACGATAGACGTCCTGCACCTCGTCGATCATGTAATCCGCCAGCGCTTCGACACCCATGATGGACAGGATGTCATGCGGAGCCGGGTTACCGTCCATCAGGTATTCACCCTTCTGGATGAAGTCCCCTTCGGCGACCGGGATGTGCTTGCCCTTGGGCACCATGTACTCGATGGTTTCCATGGACTCGTCCGCCGGTTCGATGCTGATGCGGCGCTTGTTCTTGTAGTCGCGGCCAAAGCGCACGTAACCATCGGCTTCTGCGATGATCGCGTGATCTTTCGGACGACGCGCTTCGAACAGTTCGGCCACACGCGGCAGACCACCGGTGATGTCCTTGGTCTTGGCACCTTCACGCGGGATACGCGCGACAACGTCACCGGCTTCGACGGTTTGACCGTCTTCAACCGACAGGATCGCATCCACCGACATCGGATAGTGAACCGGGTTGCCCGCATCGTTGCGGACTGGCTCGCCATCTTCACCGACCAGAATGATCTCGGGCTTGAGGTCGCTGCCTTTGGGGGCCGCGCGCCAGTCGATCACGATCTTCTGGGTCATACCAGTTGCGTCGTCGGTCTCGTCACGGACAGCAAGGCCCGAAACAAGGTCGACATATTTCGCGGTACCGGCTTTCTCGGCGATGATCGGCAGAGTGTAGGGATCCCATTCGAACAGCTTGTCGCCACGGGCAACCTTGGTGCCGTCCTTGACGAACAGCTTCGAGCCGTAGCCCAGCTTGTGGTTGGCACGCTCTTCGCCGTGTTCGTCCTTGATCACCAGCTTCATGTTTCGGCCCATGACCAGGCTTTCGCCTGCGGCATTGACCAGAATCTGCGGGTTCTCGAAGGAAACGACACCGTCCTGGCTGGCTTCCTGGAACGACTGCTGACCACCTTGCGCAACACCACCAATGTGGAAGGTCCGCATGGTCAGCTGTGTACCGGGTTCACCGATCGACTGCGCGGCGATGATGCCGACAGCTTCACCTGTGTTCACCATGGTACCGCGGGCTAGGTCACGACCGTAGCAGGTTGCACAGACGCCTTCCTCGGACTCACAGGTCAGAGGCGAGCGGATGCGCATCGACGCAACACCGGCTTCGTCGATGGTGTCCGCCATACGTTCGTCGATCAGCTGACCTGCAGCCACGATCACCTCATCGGTGCCCGGACGCAGAACATCATCAGCCGCGACACGACCCAGCACCCGCTCAGCCAGCGAGGCGACAACCTCACCGTCGTTCACGGCCGCTTCGGCAGTGATCGCACGCTCGGTGCCACAGTCGATCTCACGAACGATACAGTCTTGTGCCACGTCCACCAGACGACGGGTCAGGTAACCCGAGTTCGCCGTCTTCAGAGCGGTATCCGACAGACCCTTACGGGCACCGTGGGTCGAGTTGAAGTACTCAAGAACGGTCAGACCCTCTTTAAAGTTCGAGATGATCGGCGTCTCAATGATGTCACCGTTCGGCTTGGCCATCAGGCCGCGCATACCGCCCAGCTGTTTCATCTGAGTGACCGAGCCACGCGCGCCGGAGTGGGCCATCATGTAGACCGAGTTCGGTTCCTGCTCAGACCCGTCCTCTGCCCGATCCGACGACGAGATCGTGCTCATCATCGCATCAGTGACGCGGTCGTTACACTTCGACCAGGCATCAACAACTTTATTGTACTTTTCGCCCTGAGTGATCAGGCCGTCCATGTACTGCTGTTCAAAGTCCTTCACCTGACCGCGGGTGTCATCAACGATGCCCCACTTGTCGTCCGGAATGACCATGTCGTCCTTGCCGAACGAAATGCCCGCCTTGAACGCTTCTTTGAAGCCCATCGACATGATCTGGTCACAGAAAATGACCGATTCTTTCTGACCGCAGTAGCGGTAGACGGTGTCGATCACCTGCTGCACTTCTTTCTTCCGCAGCAGGCGGTTGACCAGATCGAACGGTGCTTTGTTGTTCATCGGCAGCAACGCACCCAGACGCAGACGGCCCGGAGTGGTTTCATAACGCTTCTGAACTTCGTTGCCTTCGTCGTCGATCTGCGTGATCCGCGCGGTGATTTTCGAGTGCAGATGCACTTCGCCGGAATCCAGCGCGTGCTGAACTTCGTCGATCGACCCGAACACCTTGCCTTCGCCCGGCATACCTTCGCGTTCCAGGGTCACATAGTAGAGACCTAGGATCATATCCTGCGACGGAACGATGATCGGCGCGCCGTTTGCAGGCGACAGAACGTTGTTCGTCGACATCATCAGAACACGGGCTTCCAGCTGGGCCTCAAGGCTCAGCGGAACGTGAACCGCCATCTGGTCCCCGTCGAAGTCGGCGTTAAAGGCCGAACAAACCAGCGGGTGCAACTGGATGGCTTTACCTTCGATCAGAACCGGTTCGAACGCCTGAATGCCAAGACGGTGCAGCGTCGGCGCACGGTTCAGCATGACAGGATGTTCGCGGATCACCTCGTCGAGGATATCCCACACTTCGGGACGCTCTTTCTCGACCAGTTTCTTCGCCTGTTTCACGGTCGAAGACAGACCCTTGGCTTCGAGGCGCGAGTAGATGAACGGCTTGAACAGCTCCAGCGCCATCTTCTTGGGCAAGCCACACTGGTGCAGCTTGAGTTCCGGACCAGTCACAATGACCGAACGGCCCGAGAAGTCGACGCGCTTACCCAGAAGGTTCTGACGGAAGCGACCCTGTTTCCCTTTCAGCATGTCCGACAGCGATTTAAGCGGGCGCTTGTTAGCGCCGGTGATCACGCGGCCACGACGGCCGTTGTCGAACAGAGCATCCACGGATTCCTGCAGCATCCGCTTTTCGTTGCGGACGATGATGTCAGGCGCGCGCAGCTCGATCAGACGCTTCAGTCGGTTGTTCCGGTTGATGACGCGGCGATACAGATCGTTCAGATCCGAAGTCGCAAAACGGCCACCATCCAGCGGAACCAGCGGACGCAGTTCCGGCGGGATGACCGGGATTACGGTCATGACCATCCACTCAGGCCGGTTGCCCGACTCCAGGAAGGATTCAACAACCTTCAGACGCTTGATGATCTTCTTGGGCTTCAGTTCGCCAGTCGCTTCGGCCAGATCAGCGCGCAGCTGCTCGGCTTCGGCTTCCAGATCGATCTGGGCAAGCATCTCACGGATGGCTTCGGCACCGATATTCGCGGTGAACGCGTCCATGCCATAGGCATCCTGAGCGTCCATGTACTCTTCTTCGGTCAGCATCTGGCCATAGGTCAGGTCGGTCAGACCCGGCTCGATGACGACGTAGTTTTCAAAGTACAGTACGCGTTCCAGATCGCGCAGCGTCATGTCCAGCATCAGACCGATGCGGGACGGCAGCGATTTCAGGAACCAGATATGCGCAACGGGCGCGGCCAATTCGATGTGGCCCATACGCTCACGGCGAACTTTCTGCAGAGTGACTTCCACACCGCATTTCTCGCAGACAACGCCGCGATACTTCATCCGCTTATATTTGCCGCACAGACATTCGTAATCTTTGATCGGGCCAAAGATACGAGCGCAGAACAGACCGTCACGTTCAGGCTTGAACGTCCGGTAGTTGATGGTTTCGGGTTTCTTGATCTCGCCATAGGACCAAGACAGAATCCGCTCGGGCGACGCCAGCGAGACCTTGATCTCGTCGAAGACCTTCGGGGGCGTCAGCGGGTTAAACGGGTTGTTGGTGATTTCCTGGTTCATTTGTTACCTCAAATCTTGCGGAAGGGGGGACGGGAGAAAGGGCAGCGCCCTTACTCCTCAACCTCCGCATCCAGGAGTTCCATATTCAGGCCGAGGCCACGGACTTCTTTAACCAGAACGTTGAACGATTCCGGTACGCCCGCTTCAAAGTTATCCTCGCCCTTGACGATCGACTCATAGACCTTGGTCCGGCCGGCGACGTCATCCGATTTCACCGTCAGCATCTCCTGCAGGGTGTAGGCGGCGCCGTAAGCTTCCAGAGCCCAGACTTCCATCTCACCAAAGCGCTGACCACCGAACTGCGCCTTACCACCCAGCGGCTGCTGGGTGACCAGGCTGTACGGCCCGGTCGAACGCGCGTGGATTTTGTCGTCCACAAGGTGGTGCAGTTTCAGCAGGTACTTGATGCCCACGGTCACCGGACGCGCGAATTGCTCACCGGTACGACCGTCGAACAGAACCGACTGACCGCTTTCCGAGAAGCCCGCACGCACCAGCGCGTCGTTGACGTCCGCCTCTTTGGCGCCGTCGAAGACCGGGGTTGCGATCGGAACACCGCGGGTCACGTTGCCCGCAGCCTCGATCAGGCCATCCTCGTCCAGACCGGTGATGCCTTCTTCGTAGACATTCTCGCCATAGGCCAGCTTCATCGCTTCGCGCACCGGGGTCAGGTCACCAGAGCGGCGGTATTCACCCAGAGCGTCATCGATGTTCAGACCCAGACCGCGCGCGGCCCAACCCATATGGGTTTCAAGGATCTGACCAACGTTCATACGCGAAGGCACACCCAGCGGGTTCAGACAGAAGTCGACCGGAGTACCATCGGCCAGGAACGGCATGTCTTCCATCGGAACAACCTTGGAGATCACACCTTTGTTCCCGTGACGACCGGCCATCTTGTCGCCCGGCTGCAGCTTGCGCTTCACGGCGATGAAGACTTTGACCATCTTCATCACACCCGGCGGCAGGTCGTCGCCACGGCGGACCTTTTCGACCTTGTCTTCAAAACGGGCGTCCAGAGCACGCTTTTGCACTTCGTACTGCTCGTTCAGAGCTTCGACGATCTGTGCATCCTGCTCGCCTTCCAGCGCCAGCTGCCACCACTGACCACGGGTCAGGGTTTCCAGCAGTTCCTCGGTGATCACCGACCCTGCCTTGACACCTTTCGGGCCTTTGACAGCGGTTTTACCAAGGATCAGACCTTGCAGACGCGCATAGATGTTGCGGTCAAGAATCGCCAGCTCGTCGTCCCGGTCACGGGCCAGACGTTCGACTTCCTCACGCTCGATCTGCAGCGCACGCTCGTCTTTCTCGACGCCGTGACGGTTGAAGACGCGGACCTCAACGACCGTACCGTAATCGCCCGGCTTCACGCGCAGCGAGGTGTCGCGCACGTCAGATGCTTTCTCACCAAAGATGGCGCGCAGCAGCTTTTCTTCCGGGGTCATCGGGCTTTCGCCCTTCGGAGTGATCTTGCCGACCAGAATATCGCCCGGCTCAACATCCGCACCGATGTAAACGATGCCCGCCTCGTCGAGGTTGCGCAGCGCTTCTTCACCAACGTTCGGGATGTCGCGGGTGATCTCTTCCGGGCCCAGCTTGGTATCACGGGCGGCGACTTCAAACTCCTCGATATGGACCGAAGTAAAGACGTCATCACGCGCGATACGTTCCGAAATCAGGATCGAGTCTTCGTAGTTGTAACCGTTCCACGGCATGAACGCGACAACCACGTTCTTACCCAGGGCCAGTTCACCCATATCAGTCGACGGACCGTCGGCAATGACCTCGCCCTTCTGGACGGTGTCACCCACCTTGATCAGCGGACGCTGGTTGATGCAGGTGTTCTGGTTCGAACGCTGGAACTTGCGCAGACGATAGATGTCAACGCCAGCGTCGCCCAGTTCCAGATCTTCGGTGGCGCGGATAACGATACGCTGGGCATCGACCTGGTCGATGATACCGGCGCGTTTCGCCTGAATCGCAGCACCCGAGTCGATCGCAACCTTTTCCTCGATCCCGGTACCGACCAGCGGTGCCTCGGCCCGCAGCAGCGGAACCGCCTGACGTTGCATGTTCGAGCCCATCAGAGCGCGGTTGGCGTCGTCATTTTCAAGGAACGGGATCAGCGATGCAGCGACCGATACCAGCTGTTTCGGGCTTACGTCGATCAGGTCCACATTCTCGCGCGGGGCGAGGGTGTAGTCACCGGCCTGACGGGTCGACACCAGATCGTTGATGAACTTGCCATCCGCATCCAGCGTCGCGTTCGCCTGCGCCACGGTGTGACGCATTTCCTCGGTCGCGGACATGTAATGAACCTCATCGGTCACCTCGGCGTCTTTGACGACGCGATACGGTGTTTCGATGAAGCCATACTTGTTCACGCGGGCAAAGGTGGCCAGCGAGTTGATCAGACCGATGTTCGGACCTTCAGGCGTTTCAATCGGGCACATCCGGCCATAGTGGGTCGGGTGTACGTCGCGCACCTCAAAGCCCGCACGTTCGCGCGTCAGACCACCGGGGCCAAGCGCCGAGAGACGGCGTTTGTGGGTGACCTCGGACAGCGGGTTGGTCTGGTCCATGAACTGCGACAGCTGCGACGAGCCGAAGAATTCGCGAACAGCAGCTGCAGCCGGTTTCGCGTTGATCAGATCCTGAGGCATCACGGTGTCGATCTCGACCGACGACATACGCTCTTTGATCGCGCGCTCCATGCGCAGCAGGCCAACACGGTACTGGTTTTCCATCAGTTCGCCGACCGAACGCACACGACGGTTGCCGAGGTGGTCGATATCGTCCACGTCGCCTTTGCCGTCGCGCAGCTCGACCAGAGCCTTGACGCAGGCCACGATGTCTTCGCGGCGCAGGGTGCGCAGGGTATCCGGCGCGTCCAGAGCCAGACGCATGTTCATTTTCACGCGTCCAACGGCGGACAGATCATAACGCTCGCTATCGAAGAACAGGGTGTCGAACAAAGCCGACGCAGCCTCGACGGTGGGCGGCTCACCCGGGCGCATGACGCGATAGATGTCCATCAGCGCGCTTTCGCGGTTCAGGTTCTTGTCCTGAGCCATGGTGTTGCGCATGTAGGGGCCAACATTGACGTTGTCGATGTCCAGAACCGGAATGTCGGTGATGCCCGCATCCATCAGGTCCTTGACTGTACCGCCAATCAGGTCGCCGTCTTTGTCGTATTCCAGGGTCAGCTCATCACCGGCTTCGACATAGATCGCACCGGTTTCTTCGTTGATGATGTCCTTGGCGACATACTTGCCGACGATGTTGTCGAAGGGCACCAACAGGTTGGTGACGCTGCCTTCGTCGATCAGTTTCTTGACCGCGCGCGGGGTGACTTTCTTGCCTGCTTCGGCAATCACTTCACCGGATTTCGCGTCGACCAGATCATAGGTTGGGCGGGTACCGCGTACGCGCTCGGGGAAGAATGGCGTGACCCAGCCTTTCTTCTTGTCCAGCTTGTAGGACACGGTGTTGTAATACGCGTCCATGATCGCTTCCTGATCCAGACCCAGCGCATAGAGCAGGGTTGTCACAGGCAGTTTGCGGCGACGGTCGATACGGGCGAACACGATGTCTTTGGCGTCGAACTCAAAGTCCAGCCAGCTGCCGCGATACGGGATGATGCGGCAGGCAAACAGCAGCTTGCCCGAGGAATGGGTCTTGCCCTTGTCGTGGTCAAAGAACACACCGGGGGAGCGGTGCATCTGGGACACGATCACACGCTCGGTGCCGTTCACGATGAACGTTCCGTTCGGTGTCATCAGGGGCATGTCGCCCATGAACACGTCCTGTTCTTTAATATCTTTGACCGATTTCGCGCCGGTGTCCTCATCGACATCAAACACGATCAGACGCAGAGTGACCTTTAGCGGTGCGCTGTAGGTCATGTCGCGCTGCATGCACTCTTCGACGTCATATTTAGGCTTTTCCAGATCGTATTTCACGAACTCCAGAACGGAGGTTTCGTTGAAATCCTTGATCGGGAAAACCGACTGGAACACGCCCATGATACCTTCGCCGTCTGTGGGCTGTTCAGCATCGCCGGAGCGCAGGAAAAGATCATAAGAAGATTTCTGGACCTCAATGAGGTTCGGCATTTCCAAAACTTCACGGATTTTGCCGTAATATTTACGAAGACGTTTCTGGCCAAGGAACGTTTGAGCCATGTCAGATGTCACCTTTCGATGTTCTCAGCGGGCAAAGACACCGTCGGGCCCCGGCATCTTGCACAATCGAGACAACACGTCCGGATCAATTCGTGGCCACCGTCCCGAAGGCGGCCTCCCGATCCGAAAACCGTGTCTTAGAAAACACCCCACATCCTGAGGCCCTTTCTAAGACAGGTTCGGCTGGACCCGGATTTCTCCGGACCCAGCCAAATTTCCAGGCACATCAGCGATGTGCCAGCGGACTGACTTAGGCCAGTTCGACCTCGGCGCCAGCTGCTTCCAGCTTGCCTTTGATCTCTTCGGCTTCGGCTTTGTCCACGCCTTCTTTGATCTTGCCGCCAGCTTCGACCAGCTCTTTGGCTTCTTTCAGGCCCAGACCGGTGATGCCGCGAACTTCTTTGATCACGTTGATTTTCGAAGCGCCGGCGTTCTTCAGAACGACGTCGAATTCGGTTTTTTCTTCCTCAGCTGCACCGCCGGCATCGCCAGCTGCGCCTGCGACCATGACGGCGCCGCCAGCTGCGGGCTCGATGCCGTACTCGTCTTTGAGGATGGTTTTCAGTTCTTGTGCTTCCAGCAGGGTCAGACCCACGATGCTTTCTGCGAGTGCTTTCAGATCAGCCATTGTATCAGCTCTTTCCGTTTACAGTGTGTGTTCCAACGTCAGGGAGTTTTCCCTACGCAGATCATTCAGTGCCAACCGCTTACGCAGCTTCCGCCTTCTCTTCGATGGTGGAAAGGATGCTTGCGATGTTGCTTGCAGGTGCGCCAATTGCACCGGCGATGTTCGAAGCAGGCGCGCCAAGCATACCAGCGATCGTAGCAATAAGCTCTTCACGCGACGGCATTTTCGACACGGCTGTAACACCAGCCCGGTCCAGAGCGTTCTCACCCATTGCACCGCCAAGAATTTCGAACTTTTGGTTCTCTTTGGCGTAGTCCTCGGCCACTTTGGCAGCTGCCACAGGGTCCTCGGAATAGGTCAGAACGGTCATCCCTGTCAGCAGGTCGGCCATGTTTTCACACGGCTTACCCTCAAGGGCGATTTTGGCGAGCCTGTTCTTGGCAACACGCACGGAACCACCCGCGTCACGAGCACGTGCGCGAAGGTCTTGCATCTCGGCAACTGTCAGACCGGCGTAGTGGGCAACCACTACGACGCCAGAGCTTTCGAAGATTTGGCCGAGTTCCTCGACCACTTTCTCTTTCTGGGCTCTATCCACAGTTCTCTCCAAGTTAGGGGCGATACCTCACCCCGGCTCATATTTGCCGCGGGCAAGCCCCCGGCGTTCAGGTCCGTTGTTACGGGATTGGCCAAAATGCGCCCGAGGGTGGGACCCTCAGAATTCTTTGGTCTTACCCGTCTCAGGCAGGAAATTAAGGGGTCAGATGACACCACCCACCGTCTTGGACGAAACGAAAGAAAGCGCACGACGAATCGCACGCTTTGTTCCGCAGGTCTACTTAGGGCAGACGCGACCAGTTTCCAAGAGGTAAATTGCACGTCCGCGCAATCAATCGCGCCTATCGTTAACCTCTGCCACCTAAGCTCGAACCATTGACACAGGACTCACGCTCTTGTCTTGTCGGACGCGCCGAACACGCTCAGACAAACAACGCATAAACGCCAGACGATGCCGACACTCACGATTTCCGAATACGACATGGCATCGGGCTTCGCCAGTGAGTTTGCTCGACACCAACTAAACGACCGCATCACCGGCTTGGAATGCGTCTATCGCTCGCACGGGTTTCCGGGATCCCGGCTGGTGATGAAGGTCGAAACACCAGGTCAAGACTTTGCCCTCAAGATCGATACCATCTCACCTGAATCGGGGCGTCTGGGCAGAGAGTTCGAAACACTCAACCGGGTCTTCGACCATTTCAAAGGACACGAATCCGGCCGCGTCGTACGGCCTGTTTTTTTAGCCCCCGGCGGCGCCTACATGGTGACTGAGTATGTAGACCGACCCACCGCCGTCGATGTGATCTATAACAGCGACGATGACAAACAGGTTGCGCAGGTCTATCGCCGCGCAGGTGCCTGGCTGCATCATCTTCACAGCCTGCAGAAGCCAGTTCAATACGCGTTCCGGCCCCGCTGGATGACCGACAACATCCTCGAGTTATCGACCCTTGTTCCGGATCATATCTCCCCGATCAGCCAACCCATGGTCGACACGTTTCTCGCCGAGGCCGCACGGCTGCGAAACCGGCCTGATCTGCGGGTGTTTTCGCACGGGGACTACCACGGGCTCAACCTGATTATGGGTCAGGGCACCACCATCGGCCTCGATTTCACCGAGGCGCGGGACAAGCTGGCCGTCTACGACATCGTCGATTTTGTGAAAGCCGACATCTTTCGCAGCGCCACTCAGGAGGAGGTTGACCGGAGCGGTATGCTCAAGACCAACAAACAGATGTTCTTCAAACTCTACCGCCACCCAATCGATATCGAGATCCTGGATTGCTGCCTGCGTGGACGCCTGCTGAAAGACTGGCTACGCCTCTGGCGGCCAGACTTCATTTGCAGCCAGTTTGAAGAGCGCAAGCGCAATCTGTTAGAAGCGCGCCTGAAACAGATTTTCCTGTAGCACACAAAAAACCCGGGCAGTTTGCACCACCCGGGTCTTGTTACTGATGGCTAGATGCAGTGGGATTATTCGCCCGACGCAGCTGCCACATCCAGTGTCACGCCGGGGCCCATGGTCGAGCTCAGCGCGATTTTCTTCATGTAAGTACCTTTAGCGCCCGACGGCTTGGCCTTAGCCACAGCCGAGATGAAGGCACGGACGTTTTCGACCAGTTTGGCTTCTTCGAACGACGCTTTGCCAACACCGGCGTGCACAACGCCGCCTTTCTCCGCTTTGAACTGAACTTCACCACCCTTGGCTGCTTCCACGGCTGCTTTCACGTCCATGGTCACGGTGCCGACCTTGGGGTTCGGCATCAGGTTGCGAGGGCCCAGAACTTTACCCAGACGGCCAACGATGGGCATCATGTCAGGGGTTGCAATGCAACGATCGAATTCGATGGTGCCGCCCTGGATGGTTTCCATCAGGTCTTCTGCGCCAACGATATCTGCGCCAGCTTCTTTTGCTTCGTCAGCCTTGGGGCCACGCGCAAATACCGCAACACGCATCGCTTTGCCGGTGCCGTTCGGCAGACCGACGACGCCGCGAACCATCTGGTCCGCGTGACGGGTATCGACGCCCAGGTTAAGAGCGATCTCGATGGTCTCGTCGAATTTCGAGGTCGCGTTGCCTTTGACCAGGGAAACAGCTTCTTCAACCGACAGGTTTTCCTTGCCAGCGACAGCTTCGCGCGCAGCGCGGGTACGTTTACCGAGTTTTGCCATCTTACTTCACCTCGATGCCCATAGAGCGGGCCGAGCCCAGGATGATCTGCATTGCGCCTTCGACGTCGTTGGCGTTCAGATCTTTCATTTTGGCTTCGGCGATTTCGCGAACCTGCTTCGAGGTCACGGTTGCCACGGTCTCACGACCGGGGTTTTCCGCGCCGCGAGGACGGTTCCGCTTGCCAACCGGCTTCAGACCAGCCGCTTTTTTCAGGTAGTAAGACGCGGGCGGCGTCTTGATGTCCATGGTGAAGGACTTGTCCTGATAATAGGTGATCACGGTCGGGCACGGAGCGCCGGGCTCCATGTCTGCGGTCTTGGCGTTGAACGCCTTGCAGAATTCCATGATGTTGATGCCGCGCTGACCCAGCGCCGGACCAACTGGCGGCGACGGGTTCGCCTGACCTGCAGGAACCTGCAGTTTCATTGTACCAGCAAGCTTCTTGGCCATTTGGTTTTCCTTTCAACGTAGGTGGGACGCGTCCCACCCGGTTTATGTTGCGTGGTCCGGCCCGGGATCGCGATCCCAGCAACCTCCCACGAGAGAATCTCGCCCGAAGACGATAGAGGCGGCGTTTATAGGGGAATGTATGGGTTGGCAAGTGGGTGGCATCCTGAATTCTCCCCACTTGATCAAACCTAAAGGCAAGTTTTGCTCAGGTGGGTTTCTTTGCCTATTGCGAAGGATCTCATATCTCAGATGGTGACACAGCCCGCTTATAGAGATGCCACGTGGTATGGCCAAGGATCGGCAGAGTAAAGATAAGACCCAGAAATGCCGGAACCAAAGACAACAACATGGTAATCGAAATGATCGCTGCCCAGCCTAACATGACAACGGGGTTCTCGGTGACAACGCGAATGGACGTAAGCATCGCGGAAACAAAATTTGTTTCGCGGTCGAGCAGCATCGGCATCGCGACGACGGTAACCGAGAACAAAACGGCTGACAGAAAGGCTCCGACGCAAGTGCCAATTGCAAGGAAAGTCCAACCCTGTGGCGTGAAGAATACCGAATTTATAAACCCTTCAAAGTCAGAGAATGATGCATTTTGCAGAATGATCGCTAGCCAAAGCCTGATCTGGTAGGTCCAGACCCAGAAAATGAACAACGTAACAAATGCCATCCAGCCCATTTCACGATTGCGCTGATTGGCCATGGTTTTGAGGATGTCAGACCAGCTGAATTCCTCTCCCTTCTCCAGCCGTCGGGACATCTCATAGAGCCCAGCTGCAGCGAACGGCGCGACCAGCGGGAAGCCTATGGCTGCGGGAATAATCATCCAAATCTTACCAAGCCAGACCAGACACCAAACAAATAGGATTCCGAAAACCGCATAGAAAAGGCCAAAGAAACCGCTCATGAGGGGGCGCGCGAGAAAGTCAGAAAACCCCGCTCTGAGCGAAGCGGTAATATCATCCTTTGTTAGACGATTGACCTCGGGCACGTCCTCTTGTTGCGGTGTCAGATTTTTCGGTGATGTGGAACCGTTGGCACTGGGTGCCATAACAAACTCCTCCCAAACCGTAGTGTCTGAATGGTCTGCCTATCCAGCTAGCCAGGCGGCGAGACAGATGTCTTTTGCTTGACAACAAGTTAGCAGCAGATGAGCCTCTGGCACAAGAAGAGTATATAGCAGCCAGAATTGCCTTGCTGCTATTGAATGACTTGGTGGTCTAGCTCAGCTCGGGGAATCGAACCCAAAAGAGACGTTAACTTTGCTTCGTAACCTGCGTGAAGTCCAGCTCGACCGGGGTTTCGCGGCCAAAGATCGAAACAGACACTTTCAGCTTCTGCGCCTCGTCGTCCACGCCTTCGACCATACCGTCGAAATCCTCGAACGGGCCGTCGTTGACTTTGACCTTCTCGCCCACCTCGAAGGTGATCATCAGCTTGGGCGCTTCTTCACCCTCCTGAACGCGGTTGAGGATCTGGTTCACCTCGGCGTCGCGCATCGGCATCGGGCGGCCTTGAGGACCGAGGAAGCCGGTGACGCGGTTGATCGAGTTGATCAGGTGATAGCCCTGATCGGACATTTCCATATGCACCAGAACATAGCCCGGCATGAACCGACGCTCGGTCGTGACTTTCTTGCCCCGACGCACTTCGATCACCTCTTCGGTGGGCACCAGCACTTCGTCGATATCGTCTTCAAGGCCCTGTTCAGCCACCGACGTGCGGATCTGCTCTGCGATCTTCTTTTCGAAATTCGAAAGAACGCTGACCGAGTACCACCGTTTCGCCATGAACCTGTCGTCCTTGTTTAGCTCCGAGGCGGCAAGCCGCGCGCCCCGCGTTGAAATTCAATTGCGTGACCCGGAATAAAAAGCGGCGCGCAACCTGATTCGCCGCACGCCCATTCCGAATAGTCATGTCACCTACTCTGACACGCCGTGCTGTGCAAGGGGGCAGTGGTGTTTCCACCCGCCCAAACTGCCTTAGCTGAACGCGCCCAGCACCAGCTGAAGACCCCCGCGAATGCCCAGATCGACCAGCGCAAAGAAGGCAGCGGTCAGGGCGGCCATGATGAACACCATAACCGTGGTCAACAGCACCTCACGCCGGGTCGGCCAGACGACCTTGGAAACTTCGGCACGGACTTGCTGAATGAACTGGATCGGGTTGGTGGTGGCCATGTGGCTTGGTCTCTCTGCTAGCGGATAGGCCGGACATAGCTGGGCATTGCGGCAATTTCAAGGGCGGTTCGGATCAACTCTGCTTGGTCGATGCGACGCGGTTACGGCTTGGGCTTATCGTCCCATTCCTCGCTGAGAATCCGGCGGGCGTCGCCCTCGGGATCCTCGTACTGGTTCGAACGGACCGTGTAAACAAACGCAACTAAGCCAACGCCGCCCAGAAAAAGGGAAATCGGGATCAGATAGGCGAGCACTTCCATTCGAGGTTACCTCAGCCGCAGGGCGTTCAGGGATACGGTAATGGACGAGGTCGACATCGCCAAGGCCGCTATCAGTGGCGTCGCCAAACCAGCAACGGCCAGCGGGACTGCGATAACATTATAGACGGTGGCGATGCGGAAGTTCTCGCGAATCCGTTTGGTGGCTTTGACGGCGGTATCGCAAGCGTCCGCGATGGGCGACAGATCGGTGCCCAGCAAAACGATGTCTGACGCGACGCGTGCGGCATCCAACGCCGAAGCCGGAGAGATCGAGACATGCGCCGCAGCCAGCGCGGCCGTGTCGTTCAAGCCATCACCGACCATCAGCACATGCCGACCCTGATCACTGAGCTCCTGAATACGCTGGGCCTTGTCTTGCGGCAGCGCCTCGGCGATCCAGTTTTGGATGCCCAGCTTGTTGGCCAAGGCCTCAACAGCACCTTTGGAATCGCCCGAGATCAGCATGATCTGCTTTCCAGTCCTCGCAAATGCTTTGACCGCCTCTGCCGCTCCGGGCCGTAGCGTGTCTGAGAAGTTGAAAGCCTTGGGGGGATTTGATCCGACCGACAGCCACGCTGAAGTCTCGGACCCTTGCTCAGCCCCCACCCAAGCCGCCCGGCCCAGGCGAACCCGCTGACCGCGATATTGACCTTCGGTGCCGTAACCCGGCACCTCAACGATATCCTTCACCCCGGCAGGTTTGACACCCGCAGCCCGCGCTGCCTGTGCCAATGCGACCGATAGCGGATGGGCCGATGCCTCGGCCAGTGCCAGCGCGACTTCCAGATCGGCGCGGGAATGGTCGCCCAGATTGGTCAGTTCGGGCGCGCCTGAGGTGAGCGTGCCGGTCTTGTCGAAGACAACCGTGTCAACCTCGGCCAGACGTTCCAATGCGGTGGCATGTTTGATCAGCATCCCCTTGCGGAACAACCGGCCTGAGGCGGCTGTCGTCACCGCTGGCACAGCCAGCCCTAAGGCGCAGGGACAGGTGATAATCAACACCGCCGCAGCAATGTTCAACGCAATGCGCAGATCGCCGGAATAGATATACCACCCCAAAAAGCTGAGCGCCGAAAGGATGTGAACCCCCGGCGCGTAAAGCTTGGCAGCCTTATCGGCCAGCGACGTGTACCGAGACCGACCGGATTCTGCGATCGCAACCAGATCGGCCATACGGTGGAGTGAAGTGTCTTCTCCCACAGCAGAGGCTTGAATGGTCAAGGGGCCGGTCAGGTTGACCTCGCCCGCGCTGACGGTTTGGCCGGCTTCGGCAAAGACAGGCAAGGTTTCACCCGTCAGCAAAGAGCGGTCTAATTCGGACTGGCCCGAAACGATCTGACCGTCCACTGGCATCCGCCCACCGGGGCGAACCAGGATCAGATCACCCACGGTCAGTTCTGAAACGGCAACCTCTTCCTCAACCCCATCAATGACACGAATGGCGCGGGGCACCTCAAGCGCGGTCAACTCCTCAGCTGCCGAGCGCGCCGCCGCACGGGTTCGGTAGTCCAGATACCGTCCGGCCAGCAGGAAGAATGTCAGCGTCAGCGCAGCATCAAAATAAGCATGTTTCCCGCTCAGCGCCGTTTCCCAAAGCGATGTCGCAAGGGCCAGCAGGATCGCCAGCACGATCGGCACATCCATGTTCAGGCGTCGAACACGCAAGGCGCTCCAAGCATTGGCAAAGAAGGGCTGTGCCGAAAAGGCAATAGCTGGCAAGGCGATGGCAGCAGAAATCCAATGGAACATGTCGCGCGTCGCATCCGCGGCACCTGACCAGACCGAAACTGACAGCAGCATGACATTCATCGAAGCAAAGCCAGCCACCGCCAGCCGCATCAACAGATCCCGACCCGCCTTATCCGCGCTGGTTGCAGACAGGGCACCGGAGTCCAGCTCATGCGCCTCATATCCGGCGCGTTCCAGAACCGGGATCAGGTCCGCGGCCCGCGTCTCGGGCGCGGCTTTGATCATCGCGCGTTTGAGGGTCAGGTTGACGCGCGCATCCTCGACCCCTGGATGTGCGTTCAGTGCACGCTCGACATTCGCGATACAGGCCGAACAGTGAATGCTCGGCAGTGACAGCGCAATCTGTACATCCTCGGGGATCGGGCGCGCCGGTTCAGCCGGGGTTGCGATGCACCCGGGACAACCTGCCGCACCAGAAGGCATTTGCGCCGTCACACTGTCAGCCTTTCACGTAGAGTGGAACGCGCTGAGCAAACTCTGCGCCCGCATGATCGCGGGCCACCAGCCGGATATTCCAGTTTCCCTTACCCAAAGCAGCCGGTGTTGCGTAGGCGAAGCCGTCAAAGGTGAACTCGGGCGAGAAATCATCCTTTACATGGGTTGCTCGGCCCACGACGGCCTGTAGTTCTGCAACCTGAACCGGCGCGCCGGTCGCATCGGTGATGTGCAGAATCAATAGCCCGCCCTTGGTCTCGGCGCGCACGTCCCACCCCAAGGCTCGCTGTTCTTGCAGGCGTTCGTTGAAGTTCTGGCTGGCGACGTAGGAGTTCTTTACCTCCAACCCCGGAAAGGTCTTAACCGCGCTATAGGCCAACAGCAGGTTGACTGAGATGATGACGGTGAAAGCACCCACAAATATGGCCAGTGCATGTTTTCCCGTAAACTTGCGTTCTGTCATGATCAATTTCCTCGTCCATTGAACGTGGTGTCTTTGTAAGCACGCTCGCCGTTGGTGATGTCCTCGACCCAAATCCGAACCGGCGTTGTGTCTGCACCGGCGGGGCCGGTGTCACCCGAAGCCACGATATAAACCCGAACCAGCTGTGCCGTATCCGCCGTCACATTTACAGTATGCAGGTTTGTGCCCTCAATCTCCATCCGCATGCTTGGGTCGCCAGCAAGTGACAGGCTGAACAACCGATCCTCGCCATGTTTGTTGCGCAAGCGCACATCATAGGTGTTGCGAATGGTGCCATCAGACAATGTCACAAAGGTCGGGTTGCGGACAGGAGCGACGGTCAGATCAATATCGGACCGGATAAACAGCGCGAACAGCAAGGCGAAGCCGACAGCAGACCAAAGTGACGTGTACATGATGGTGCGCGGCCGTAGGATATGTTTCCAAACGCTCTTGGGCGGATGGCCTTCGCGTTCGCGTGGTTCATCGCTCAGTGCCATATAGTCGATCAAACCACGCGGCTTGCCGATCTTAGCCATCATGTCGTCGCAGGCATCGATGCAAAGCGCGCAGGTGATGCACTCAAGTTGCTGGCCGTCGCGGATATCGATGCCAACGGGGCAGACATTCACACAGGCCATGCAGTCGATGCAATCGCCCAACTCGGAGTCGGCCGTGCGCTTGCCCTTGCCGCGCGGCTCACCGCGCCATTCTCGGTAGCCAACGACCAGAGTATCCTCGTCCATCATTGCCGCCTGAATGCGCGGCCAGGGGCAGGCATAGATGCAAATCTGCTCGCGCGCAAAGCCGCCGAACAGGAAGGTCGTGCCGGTCAGGATCAACACGGTTGTGTAAGCCACCGGGTGCGCATTGCCGGTCACCAGATCGCGCAGCAGGGTTGGCGCATCGGCAAAGTAGAACACCCAAGCGCCGCCTGTCAGCAGGCCGATCAGGAACCAAGACACCCATTTGGTCAGGCGCAGGCGTGCTTTGCGGAAATCCAGCTTCTCTTGTCGTTGCAGGCGCAAACGCGCGTTCCGATCCCCCTCGATCCAGCGTTCGACCAGGATGAACAGGTCGGTCCACACGGTTTGCGGGCAGGCATAACCGCACCAGACTCGACCCAAGGCCGAGGTGAACAGGAACAGTCCAAGCCCAGCCATGATCAGCAGGCCCGCGACAAAATAGAACTCATGCGGCCAGATCTCGATCCAGAAGAAATAGAAGCGCCGGTTGGCCAAATCCAGCAGCACCGCCTGATCCGGCAAACTGGGGCCACGATCCCACCGGATCCATGGGGTTAAATAGTAGATCCCCAAGGTCACGATCAGGATGATCCATTTCAGGTTGCGGAATGGTCCGGATACGCGCCGCGGAAAGATAGGTTCTCGTGCGGCATATAAGCTGGGGGCGGGGTCGGAATCGCTCACTGGCTGGCTCCAAGAATTGGCACTTTGGCTCGCGTGTTTTCTCAGATCACGTCGGTGCAAACTTTGACATGGGTCAAAACGCGCATCGAACAATCATCTTTTATTGGGCTGCGCCAGCTTGTCGCTTCAACCAACGAACAAAGGTTTTAACAGCCGGTCTAAGCGGTGTTTTTGCCGTTAAAACATGGTATCCACTGCTTTCTGGCTCGGCATAGAGCTCGACCAGGCGCCCGGCGCGGATATCCTGTTCGACGAAATGTCGCACCGTGGCCGTCACTCCTTGCCCGGCGCGAAGACCATCCAACAGCAGATTGCCTGGCAAGGATAAACGACCCGCCAACGGGGGATGATCTACACCCCGTTTGGCCAGCCAATTGCTGGCCTCAGTGGTGCCAAGTTCCTCCAACCAGGGCAACTGGCTCAGCTCTTCGGGCGTCCACTTGACTTTGCCCCCTAACAAAGCAGGCGCTGCCACGACGACAAAAGGTGTTTTTAGCAACATCTCAACATCTACACCCGGCCACCCTCCAGCGCCGTACCGGATTGCGACATCAACCCCGCCGGGCGCAAGGGTGACGAGATGTGGTGAAGGGTCGATAGCCAAGTTGATATCAGGGTAGTCGGCCTGAAACGCGGGCAAGCGTGGCATCAACCACGATGCGGCGAATGAAGGTGTCAAAGACGCATGAACCGGGCGCGCCTCGCCCGACCGCATGAGATCTTCTACAACAGCACTGATTGACCCAAACCCAAGCTGCAGGGCGCGGGCCAGATGCTCGCCTTCAGAAGTCAGGGTCAACGCCTTTCCAGTGCGATCTAAAAGCACAACACCAAGGTGTTTTTCAAGCACGCGAAGCTGTTGGCTGATTGCTGCATGACTGACGTTCAACGCGGCACCGGCATCGCTCACATTCCGCCTTTCAGCAAAGGCAGCAAAAGCCCTGAGTGAGGCCATCGGAGGAAGAGAAAGCCAATCCATATGTAATCCATACTTACATGTTGGAATGGTAATTGAGTGGCATTCAGCGCGTCAAAGGTCAATCTCTATTCTCAGAAATGCTTCCGCACAGGAGAGAAACCATGCTGAATGTTTATGCCCGTTCTTTTATGACTGCGACCCGAATAGATACGCCGCGCATCCAAGACGCACCAAAGCAAGGCGACCGCAAACGTCGCTGGCTGCCAGAAAGTCACTGGTGGATCAAGAACCCGCGCGATGTGGATCTGGGCAATCTTTGATACGCGCAAAGATAAGGTGAGCGAACCGCTGCCGAGTGCAGCCTTGTTCACCAGATACAAGCACCGGCCGCTCAGGAAACGCGCGAACAGATCGAGCAGCCGGTGCCTGAACCTGCGGGCAGCGCACTGCCTGCAGGTATTCTTGTATGCTTACTGACCGCCACCCAGCTGGTGGACATAGGCCGTAACCGCACGGATCTGAGCTTCGGTCAGGCGGGTATCCCACGGCGGCATCACGCCAAATCGGCTATATGTCACCGTTTCGGTCAAGGCCTCCTCACTTCCGCCATAAAGCCAGATCGCATCGGTCAGGTTCGGGGCACCTTGGAAGACATCCCCCTGACCATTCTCACCATGACAGGCCGAGCAATTGTCTTCGAACACAACCTTGCCAGCTTGCGCTGCCGCGTCGTCGGTCTGCGCGTTGGTCAGAGACATGACGTATTGAACCACTTGGGTGATTTCCTCTTTTTCAAGAAGCTCACCAAAGGCCGGCATTTCGGACCAACGGGTGTCATCGCTTTCCTCACTACGGATGCCGTAGCTGACTGTGGTTTCGATGTCTTCCAAAGTTCCACCCCACAGCCATGCGTCATCCAGCAGGTTGGGGAAGCCGGTTGCACCCTGCGCACCCGAACCATGACACTGTGCGCACCAGGTGCGGAACACCGCGCTGCCTGCGTTGACGGCATATTGCTGCAACTCGGCATCTTTCGAGATATCCTCGAGCGGGGTTTCCACCAGCTTCACGTTCCAGGGCGCATTGGCCTCTTCAAAAGCAACCAGTTCCTTCTGCACCTCTTCGCGGGATGACCAACCCATGACGCCTGCGGTGGCGGATTGAACCAGTGGCCATGCTGGGTACATGATCGTGTAGATCACACCCCAGATGATCGTGGCATAGAAGGTCCACAGCCACCAGCGCGGCATCGGGTTGTCAAACTCTTCAATGCCATCCCAGGTATGGCCGGTTGTGTTTGGATCACCCGGCTGTTTATCAGGTGTCTTGTTCATTGCCGCGCCTCCTTGGATGTGGCGGGTTCGTCTTGCTGCGGTGCAGGTGCATCAGCGTGCCGGAAGGGGATGTTTGCGGTGTCCTTGTATTCCTTGCTGGCGCCGGGCCGGAAAACCCAGACCACGATGCCAACGAAGAAAGCAAAGAGCAGCAATAGCATCCAGCTATCCGCGAATTGCCGTAGGAGTGTGTATTCTTCCATCCTACCCTCCTGTTACCGGTTTGCTGCGGGGGTGAAGGTCGAGAAATCGACGAGCGTGCCCAGCATCTGCAGATAAGCGATCAGCGCATCAGCCTCGGTCAGTTCGGGCTGACCATCGAAGTTGCGCACGTTGACCTTGTCGCCATAACGCTCCAGCAACCCGTCAAAATCGCTGTCCGGATCGGCCTGAGCGCGGAAGTCCGCCACTGCGTTCTCCAACATCTCTTCGGTGTAGGGCGTTCCAACAACAGCGTTCACCGCCATGATGTCACCAATGTATTCACCGTCGATCTTGCGGTTTTCAAGGAAACCGTATTTCGGCATCACCGATTCCGGCACCACCGACTGTGCATCGCGCAGGTGGCGCACATGCCAGTCATCCGAGTAACGGCCACCCACGCGGGCCAGATCAGGCCCGGTGCGCTTCGACCCCCACTGGAACGGATGGTCATACATCGACTCGGCCGCCAGCGAATAATGGCCATAGCGTTCGACCTCGTCCCGCATGGGGCGGATCATCTGACTGTGGCAGACATAGCAGCCTTCGCGGATGTAGATCTCACGCCCTGCCATCTCGAGCGGGGTGTAAGGGCGCATACCCTCCACCTTTTCAATGGTGTTCTCAAGATAGAACAGCGGGGTGATCTGAACGATGCCACCAATGGTTACGACCAGGAAGCTGAAGATCAGCAGCAGGGTCGCGTTGGTCTCGAGGATCTTATGTTTGTCAAGAATTGCCATTGCTCCAGCCTCCTTTATTCAGCCGGGACTGCGACGGTCAGGTTGGCCTCACGGGCCGGCGCTTTCCGTACAGTCATCCACAGGTTGTAGCACATGATCAGTGAGCCAGCGAGGAACAGGACCCCACCCAAACCGCGAACCACATACATCGGGAACTTGGCGGCCACGGTGTCGGCGAACGAGTTCACTAGGAAACCGTTGGCATCCACTTCGCGCCACATCAGGCCTTCCATGATACCGGTGACCCACATCGACGCGGCGTAGAGCACGATGCCGATGGTGGCGAGCCAGAAGTGCCAACTGACCATCTGCAGCGAATACAGACGCTCACGCTTCCACAGGACAGGCACCAGAAAGTACAGCGCGCCAAAGGTGATCATGCCGTTCCAGCCCAGGGCGCCCGAATGCACGTGACCAATGGTCCAGTCGGTATAGTGGCTAAGGCTGTTCACCGCACGGATCGACATCATCGGACCCTCAAAGGTGGACATTCCATAGAAGCCGACCGAGATAACCATCATACGGATGATCGGATCCGTGCGCAGCTTGTCCCATGCGCCCGACAGGGTCATCAGACCGTTGATCATACCACCCCAGGACGGCATCCACAGCACGATCGAGAACACCATGCCCAACGTCGAGGCCCAGTCCGGCAGCGCGGTATAGTGCAGGTGGTGCGGACCGGCCCAGATATACAGGAAGATCAGCGCCCAGAAGTGGATGATCGACAGCTTATAGCTGAACACCGGACGCTCGGCCTGTTTCGGGATGAAGTAGTACATCATGCCCAGGAAGCCCGCAGTCAGGAAGAAGCCCACAGCGTTGTGGCCATACCACCACTGTATCATGGCATCCTGCACGCCGGACCAGACGATAACCGATTTCGAACCCCAGATGCTGACTGGAATGGTCATGTTGTTGACCAGGTGCAGCATGGCGACAGTTACGATAAACGCCAGGTAGAACCAGTTTGCCACGTAGATGTGGGGCTCTTTCCGCTTGATGATCGTACCCAGATACACTGCAAGATAGGCGACCCAGACGATGGTCAGCCACAGGTCCACATACCATTCAGGCTCGGCATATTCCTTGGACTGCGTACCACCCAGAACATAGCCAGTTGCGGCCAGCACGATGAACAGTTGATAGCCCCAGAATACGAACCATGCGAGGTTACCGCCCCACAGTCGCGCAGCACTGGTGCGTTGCACCACGTAGAACGACGTCGCGATCAACGCGTTGCCGCCAAATGCAAAAATCACTGCCGACGTGTGCAGCGGACGCAGACGACCAAAGTTCAGATAGCCCTGCGCCCATTCAAAGTTGAGCGTTGGAAAGGCCAGCTGGAACGCAATAAAGGTTCCTGCAAGGAACCCAACAACACCCCAGAAGGCGGTTGCGATCACGCCATAGCGGATCACGTCATCCATGTATTCGCCCGAGCGATCTACAAGAATATCTGGCTCATCCGTGTTTCGAAGCGTCCAGATGAACAATCCCGCGGCGATGACCATCACCAGAATCGCATGCACCTGATACGCCAAATCCCGTGCGTAGTTTGACCCTATGGCAGCAAACACCACCAATAGGCCAAGCACGATCAGCTTGATGTAATTCGACATATTGCGTCCCTTTACCCTGCTCTGCGCGATTTACATGCCGCGCAGAACCTTTTTGACTGCTTGATGTAATGTCGAATGATGGTCCCGACTGCTTTGATCTGAGTCAAGACAAGTCGCCGTTTTCTGTGACACGCATAATAGGTGAATGGGCGTCTACCCATACCGAACCCGCGCCCGGAAGATGAGGTCGACATGGCTTATAAATCTATTCTCACCATCATGACTGAAACAAAATTGGCCCAGCCTGCACTTGCCCAGACAGCCGTTCTGGCCGAGGCACAGGATGGTCATGCCGAGGCCCTGTGCCTGGGTGTCGATCGCAGCCAAACCGGCTATTATTACGCCGGGGCAAACGCGTTGATCCTTCAGGAAACGCTCAGCCGGGCCAATGCGGATGCCGATGAAGTTCTGGCGTTTGCAAAGGATTATCTGAAAAAGACATCTGCGCGCTGGTCAGCCGAAAGTGGCGTTGCCCAGATTGCCGATATTGGCCGCCACGTCGCGCACCGCGCCCGGTTCTCAGATCTCGTCGTGCTGTCTCAACCCTATGGGGAGGAGTGTGGCGCCGAAGCAGAGCCCATCATCGAGGCTGCGATGTTCGAAGGTCACGCCCCGGTTCTGGTTGTCCCGGGCAAGGACAACCCAGTTGCTGCACCCCAGAACATCATGATTGCCTGGAACGAAAGTGTCGAAGCAATGCACGCCGTTCGACGCGCCTTGCCGTTCCTAATACAAGCTGAATTGGCGCGCATCGTAGTAATCGACCCGCCCCGACACGGGCCCGACCGGTCGGATCCAGGTGGCGGCTTATCACAGATGCTGGCACGGCACGGCGTGAAATGTGAAATCGAAGTACTCAGCAAAACCATGACCCGCGTCTCCGACATCCTGAATCGGCATGCGACCGACACGGAATCGGACATGATTGTGATGGGGGCCTATGGCCATTCGCGTTTTCGCGAGGCGATATTGGGCGGGGCAACGCGCAATATGCTCGAGCAGTCTGTGGTGCCGGTTTTTCTGGCCCACTAAACAGGGTTTGCACTGTGGAGGCTGCCTGTCTGGGCAGCTTCGTTGATCATCCGCGCCGTACCAAACCGATCAGGAACAACAATATCACCGCGCCAAGTGTGGCAGCAAAGATGGACGAGAACACGTCGCCACCTACGGAAAAGCCCAGCGCCGGGAATATCAGACCGGCAACAAAAGCGCCGACTATTCCGACGATAATGTTCCCGAACAGGCCAAAGCCACGGCCTTCCATGATTTTGCCGGACAACCAACCTGCGATTGCGCCGATTGCAACCATGGCCAATACACTGCTGAATTCCACGGCATTCTCCTTAATACTGGCGCGCGGCTTTTGCGACCGCTACCCAGCCAGACACTCAGACCAGAAACCCGCCATCCGAGTCATCTCCGGCCTCTTCCATCAGCCGATCCATGTCCGGCACAGTCACATGGCGTTTGCCTTCCAGCAAGATCACCCCGTCCTTTTTGAGCGCCGAAATCTGTCGACTGACGGTCTCTAACGTCAAACCAAGGTAATCCGCCATGGCTTCGCGTGTAAGCGGGAGATCGAAAACAAACGGACCAGACAGCCCCTTTTGGCTGACCGATGCATCGCGTCGGGCAATGATCGACAACAGGCTGGCAATCTTTTCCCGTGCGGTTTTGCGCCCCAGAACCAACATCCACTCGCGGGCGGCATCCAACTCGTCCAAGGTCATTTGAAGCAGACGATGTGCAATATGTGGCGTCACATTCATCATGTCTTCGAAGGGTTTCTTGCGAAAACAGCACATGACCACATCCGTGGTGGCCTGCACATCATAGGCCGCCGCGTCGCGTCCGGGGCGACCGACAAAATCGCTGGGCAGCAACAGACCCACCATCTGGGTCCGGCCGTCCTCCATTGTTTGGGTCAGCGACGCGATACCCGACACAATCGAGCCGACAAAATTCATCTGATCGCCCGACCAAATGATCGTCTGACCTGCTTCGAAGCTACGGTAGTACTTGATGCTATCGAGTGTTTCGAGTTCATCCGCATCACAGCGCGCACACACAGCGCGATGGCGGATAGGGCAACTTTCACAGTTGGCGTGATCGAACTGTAGTTTTGCTGTCATGCGCGTTCCCACTTGATCTCGGTCAAAGCAGCCAAGTCGTCTATCTGCCTAGGGTATCGCTATGATACAGAAATCACAATTGGCTCGGCTTGGACTTTTTGACGCGAAGGTGCCGCGTTACACCAGCTATCCCACCGCCCCCCATTTCAGCAATGATGTGGGGGCGGATCGTTTTGGCGACTGGGTTTCCGCAATCAGGCCTGGAAGCGCGATCTCGCTGTACATCCATGTCCCCTTCTGTCGCAGGTTGTGCTGGTTCTGCGCATGCCGCACGCAGGGGACACAAACCGATAACCCGGTGATCGCTTACGTGGATGTGCTGAAAGCCGAGCTTGATTTGCTGGCAGCGCGCCTGCCCGAGGGTGTGGTTTTGTCGCGCCTTCATTGGGGCGGTGGCACGCCGACATTGTTGAACGCCGATCTGATGCGTGATCTGTCCCGGCATATCTTTAGCATTGTTCCTCTGGGCCCCGATGCCGAGTTCTCAGTAGAGATCGACCCGAACGAGGTTGACGAAGCACGGCTGGATGCGCTGGCCGAGGCGGGCATGAATCGGGCCTCAATCGGTGTCCAGGATTTCGAAGACGAGATTCAAAAAACCATTGGCCGCATCCAAAGCTATGACACCACCCGCGATGCGGTCGATTTGATCCGTACACGCGGTATCACCAGTTTGAACGCCGATATTCTGTATGGCCTGCCCCACCAGACCAAGGCGCGCATGACCGAAAGCGTTCAAAAGCTTCTGTCGCTTAATCCGGACCGGGTGGCGCTATACGGCTACGCCCATGTCCCTTGGATGGCGAAACGACAGCAACTTATCCCGTCCGAAACGCTGCCAACGCCGGAACAACGGTTAGATTTGTTCGACACAGCCCGCCGCCTGTTCATGTGGGACAACTACGCTGAGATCGGCATCGACCATTTTGCGACGCAAGAAGACGGCCTGACCAAGGCGTTGAATTCAGGGCGGCTGAAACGGAACTTTCAAGGTTATACTGACGACCAGGCCGAAGTTCTGATTGGCGTCGGCGCAAGCTCGATTTCGCGTTTCCCTCAAGGTTACGCACAGAACAACCCGGCGACATCGGCGCATACCAAAGCAATTCGCGATGGGAGGTTTTCGACTTCGCGCGGACATTTGTTCAAGGATCAGGACGCGCTGCGCGCCCGGCTGATCGAAGCACTGATGTGCGATTTCCAGATCAACACAGCCGAAATCCTACGTAACTTCGAAGTATCGGTCGAAGATCTGGGCGGTATGTACGATTCCGCAAATGCGGCCTTCGACGGTTTGCTGCGCATTACCGAAAATGGGTTGTTCATCCCGCCCGAGGCTCGCGCGTTAACCCGGATGATTGCGCGAAGTTTCGACGCTTATGACCTAAGCAAAGCCGGGCACAGCTCCGCGATCTAGCATCGTCAGTTGCGCGGCAACCCCCGGGCAAGCGATCCGAAACAGGGGACTTGACGCACGGCATATGGATTCCGCACACTCAAGGCGTGGGCCACAATATGTGCCCACAGCCCGAGGCAGGCCCATTCGCAGACAACCCGTGCCGACACCCCAGCGTGAGGCACCCCCTTTCGTGCAGCCACTCTGCAACCTGAAAGAGGGACAGCACTTATGCGCGTTTTCACGGTTCTAGGCCCCAGCCAATCGGGCAAATCCACTCTGGTCGAGGCCATAAGCCGCCTCGACGGGCGCCCCACAACATTCGACATCTGCGGAACCGTGCATTTGCACGGTTTTTCTTATTTGGACGAGCCCTGGTGCGCGGTTGACGTCGATGGCGGTGGCGATGCGTTGGCCTATGTCGGCCCGGCCATGGCCATCTCGGACGCTGCAGTTGTAGTTGTGCCGCCCGACCCCGATGCTGCGGTCTTATGCGCACCCTATCTGCGCTTGGTCGAAGAGGCCGGTATCCCCTGTTTCCTGTTCATCAATCGAATGGACAACCCAAATGGCCGCATCCGCGACATCATCGCCGCGCTGCAGACCTATTGCTCCCATCACATCGCATTGCGACAGGTGCCGATCCGGGATGGGGACACGATCATCGGCGCGGTTGATCTGATTTCGGAACGCGCCTGGAAATATCAGGAAGGCCAACCCTCGGCCCTGATTGAGCTGCCGCAATCGGTTGAGGATCGCGAACAAGAGGCGCGCACCGAGCTGCTGGAAACCTTGTCGGATTTTGATGATCACCTGCTAGAACAATTGATCGAAGACAAGCAGCCCCCAAGCGCCGAGGTTTACGAACTGGCCGCGCAAGTCTTACAGAACCACCAACTAATCCCAGCCTGCCTGGGGGCCGCGAGCCATGGCAACGGCCTGACCCGGCTCATGAAAGCCCTAAGGCACGAGGCCCCGGAGTTTGATATCGCCGCTGGGCGGGATGAGGCCGCCGACAATGCACGGGCCATTGCTGGGTTTGCTGACGTGAAGAAGCATATCGGTAAGATTACAGTGCTGCGCGGCCTGGGCGATGGTGTCAAAGCGCATGAAGCCTTAGGTGGTGAAACCGTTGGCAACTTGACCACGTTGGATGCAAAAACACAGATTGGAGCGCTAGAAGCCGGACAGATCGGCCTCGCAGTCAAGTCCGATCATCTCAACCCCGGGTTCATCTATGACAGCCGCGCCGCCACACCGCTGCCCGATTGGGCCGCATCGCACCCGGTTGCGCACCGACAGGTGGTCTCGCCAGCGCATGAGCGGGACGATGTGCGCCTGTCAAACGCCCTGAGCCGATTGGTCGAGATCGATCCAGGGCTTCAGATGGAACAGGATGAACTCAGCGGGCATGCTGTTCTGGGTTCGCAAGGACCGCAACATATGCGGCGCGTGACCGCCAAGCTGGCCGAAGATTTCGGGATTGAGATCGAGACCGACGCGGTTGAAACCGCTTATCGCGAGACCATCCGGGCACCCATTGAGCACCGGCATCGTCACCGCAAGCAATCGGGCGGGGCAGGACAGTTCGCCGATGTCGTCATCTCGGTTTCGCCATTACCCCGCGGCTCGGGGTTTAAGTTTGAAGAGGTCGTCAAGGGAGGAGCCGTTCCCAAGAACTACATCCCGTCGGTTGAACACGGGGCACAGGACGCATTGGTTCAGGGGCCCGAAGGCTTCCCTGTGGTGGATGTCAAAGTCACCCTAAGCGATGGGAAACACCACAACGTAGACAGCTCGGACTATGCCTTCCGAACGGCTGGCAAGAATGCCGTACGTGAGGCCCTGCCGCAAGCCAAGCCAGTTGTGCTGCAGCCCATTCTGAATGCCGAGATTCACCTGCCATCTGATTTTGTAGGTGATCTGGTCCCCACGATCAGTTCGCTGCAGGGGCAGGTTCTGGGGTTTGAAGGCAACCCGAATGCGTCGGGTTGGGAAATCTTCAACGCCCAACTTCCGGCCGTCGCGCAGGATGAGCTGCATCGAACCCTGGCCAGCGCCACGCGTGGCACCGGCTGGGTAAACCTGAACTTCGATCACTATGAGGAGTTGCGCGGACCGGTCCCAACTACGGCCTCACGCGAAAAAGTCAACGCATGACAACTGCGCAAGGCGGGCGTCAGCCCGCCGCTGCGATCAGCTCGCGCGTATAGTCTGTTTGAGCGTTCTCAAACAGGTCTTCCGCCGCGCCCATCTCGATCACATCGCCGTTGCGCATGACGATCACGTTATGCGACATCGCCCGAACGACCTTCAGATCGTGACTGATGAACAGATAGGCCAGCCCGTATTTTCGCTGCAAATCGCGTAGCAGGTCGACGATCTGCACCTGCACCGTCATATCCAGCGCGCTGGTCGGCTCATCCAACACCAGCAGTTTCGGCCGCAACACCATGGCGCGCGCAATCGCGATCCGCTGACGTTGTCCGCCCGAAAACTCATGCGGATAGCGATCCATCGAGGCCGGGTCCAGACCCACTTCGGTCATCACCTCGGCCACCAGTTCGCGCGGGGCACGATGCGGGTCGACCTTGTGAATGGCCAACCCTTCCGAAATGATCTGCTGGCAAGTCATACGCGGGCTCAGACTGCCAAACGGGTCCTGGAACACGATCTGCATGTCCTTGCGCAACCGTCGCAGCTCGCGCGTGGACCAGCGGCGGACGTCCTGATCGCGGAACGTGATACCGCCTTCAGATGCGATCAATCGCATGATAGCCAATGCAAGCGTGGTCTTGCCCGAACCACTTTCACCGACAATCCCCAATGTCTCGCCAGCCCTGACACTCAGCGTTGCGTCATTGACGGCCTTCACGTGACCTACAGTTCGTTTCAGGAAACCACGCTGGATCGGGAACCAGACTTTCAGATGATCCGTCCGTGCAACCTCTTCGGCACCGGCGGCCACAGGATCAGGCTGGCCCGAAGGCTCAGCCTCCAACAGCTTGCGCGTATAGGGGTGTTGCGGGTTGTCGAAAATCTCAGCCGTGATCCCGGTTTCGACGATCTCTCCGTCTTTCATCACGCAGACGCGATCAGCGATCCGCCGCACGATGCCAAGGTCATGGGTGATAAACAGCATCCCCATATTCTCGGATTTCTGAAGCTCAGCCAACAGTTCCAGTATCTGTGCTTGAATGGTCACGTCCAGCGCGGTCGTGGGCTCATCCGCGATCAGGATGTCCGGCTTATTGGCCAAGGCCATTGCAATCATCACACGCTGACGCTGCCCGCCTGACAATTGGTGCGGATAGCTGTCCAGCCGTTCCTCGGGATCGCGGATGCCAACCTTGGTCAGCAACTCGACAATCCGAGCGCGCGCTGCATCGCCTGTTAGCCCCTGATGCAACGCCAGGGATTCGGCCATCTGTTTCTGGATGGTGTGCAACGGATTCAGCGACGTCATCGGCTCCTGAAAGATGAAGCTGATGTCGTTTCCGCGAACCTCCATCAGCTTGTCCTCGGACGCGCCAATCATTTCTTGCCCGTCATACCGCACGGACCCTTCCACAATCGCGCTGTCCCCCAGGAGGGACACTGTCGACAAGGCTGTCACGGATTTACCCGATCCCGATTCCCCGACCAACGCAACGGTTTCGCCACGGTCCACGGTGAAGGAAACACCTTTGACCGCTGTCGAGACCTGCCCGTCCTGCCGGAACGAGACCCTCAGGTTGTTCACATCCAAAAGGCTCATGAGAAGGTCTTTCTGGGATCAAACGCATCACGGACACCTTCGAAAATGAAGACAAGCAGCGATAGCATGATGGCAAAGGTGAAGAACGCCGTGAAGGCCAGCCAAGGGGCCTGAAGGTTTTGCTTGGCCTGCAAAGTCAGCTCACCCAGCGACGGGGCCGAAGATGGCAGGCCGAAGCCGAGGAAATCGAGCGAGGCCAGCCCGCCGATGGTGCCGGTCACGATGAACGGCATGAAAGTCAGGGTGGCGACCATCGCATTGGGCAACATGTGGCGGAACATGATGGTCATGTTTCCCACGCCCAGCGCGCGCGCGGCACGGACATATTCCAGATTGCGCGCCCGTAGGAACTCGGCCCGAACAACACCCACAAGCCCTGTCCAACCGAACAGGATCATCAATGCCACCAGCAACCAGAAACTTCGCCCCAAGATGGCGAACATGATGATGATGACATAGAGCGACGGCGTCGCCGACCATATCTCGATAATCCTCTGGAAAATCAGATCAAGCCAACCGCCAAAGAACCCCTGAATGGCCCCGGCAAATATGCCGATCAGGCTGGCCGCGCCTGTCACCAGCAGGGTAAACAGGATCGACAGGCGGAAGCCATAGATGACCCGCGCCAGCACATCGCGTTTCGTGTCATCTGTGCCCAGCAGGTTCTGCCCGTTGGGCGGCAACGGGGCCGCACCGGAGCGGTCGACGCTGGTGTTGTAGGAATACGGGATCAGAGGCCAGATGGCCCAGCCGCGTTCGAACCCATCGGCCTGATAGGTTCCGGCGTCGATCTGTTCGATAATGCCTTCGGGGTCGTCGAAACAGGCGTCCATACCACCACTGTCGATCAGGCATTGCACTTCAGGGTCGCGATAAATCGCTTCGGTTTGGAAGTCACCGCCAAACTCGGTTTCTGGGTAAAAGTTGAAGATCGGCGTATAGAACTCGCCGCGGTATTGCACCAGGATCGGTTTGTCGTTGGCAATGAACTCGGCAAACAGGGACAATCCGAACAAGATTGAGAAGATGATCAAAGACCAGAATGCCCGGCTGTTACGCCGGAAATTGCGCCAGCGGCGCTGGTTCAGAGGGGAGAGAGCCACTTATCCCTCCCGCTTTTCAAAGTCGATGCGCGGATCGACAAGGACGTACATCAGATCGCTGATGATCCCAACCACTAGACCCATCAGGCCGAAGATAAACAGCGTCCCGAATATTACCGGGTAGTCCCGCGCCACGGCGGCTTCGAACCCGAGGCGCCCAAGCCCGTCCAACGAGAAGATCGTCTCGATGATGATCGATCCACCGAAGAACACCCCAATGAAAACAGCTGGAAAACCAGCGATCACGATCAGCATGGCATTGCGGAACACATGGCCATAGAGAACCCGTTTCTCGCTCAACCCTTTCGCGCGGGCTGTCATGACATATTGCTTCTTGATCTCATCCAAAAACGAGTTCTTGGTCAGCAGCGTCAGCGTCGCAAAGGCGGAAATGGTCAGCGCAATGATCGGCAAGGCAATGTGCCAGAAGTAATCAGCGATTTTGCCAAGCAGGCTCAAGCTCTCCCAATTGTCCGAGGTCAGCCCGCGCAGTGGAAAGATTTGCCAATAAGATCCACCGGCAAACAGAACCAGAAGCAGGATGGCGAACAGGAAACCGGGGATGGCATAGGCAACGATAATGGTGCCGCTGGTCCAGGTATCGAAGGTCGATCCATCCTTAACGGCCTTGCGAATGCCCAACGGAATGGAAACGAGATAGGCAATCAGGGTCGACCAAAGGCCAAGAGAGATCGACACGGGCATCTTTTCGAGCACCAGATCAATCACACTGATCGACCGGAAATAGCTCTCACCAAAATCCAGCGTCAGGTAGTTCCCCATCATGTTCAAAAACCGCTCTAGCGGCGGTTTGTCGAAACCGAACTCCTTCTCCAGTTCTTCGATGAATTCCTTTGGCAGTCCACGGGCGCCAATGTACTCGCTGTCGGAACCAAACGTTTCTTCGGTCTGAACGTTCTCGCCCCCAGCAAAACCGGCGAATACATCACCTTCGCCCTGCATCTGAGCCAGAATTTGCTCGATCGGGCCACCTGGCACAAATTGCACCAGCGTGAAATTCACGATCATGATGCCAAGCAGCGTTGGAATGACCAGCAACAGCCGGCGTAGTATATATGCGCCCAAAGTCTGTTACCTCACCGCGCCGGCAGATTTCAGCTTCTGGTATTTTTCCTCGTTGAACCACCAGAAATCAAACTGCCCAACAGCCAGCGGAGGCAGCACCTCGGGATGCTCATACATGTCGTAATAGGCGACCCAGGTATCTGAAACAAATCCGGAAGGCACCTGAATTCGCAGGTATCTAAGGACACGATCCAGAGCTTTTAGCGATGCAATCTCTTCCTCGCGCGATTTGGTATCCAGAGCTGCATCAATGATCGCGTCAACCAGCGGGCTTTGCAAAGATTGCGGATTGTATGACGATACGACGGCGGTTTCTGATCCATACGCCTGTTTGAGACCGGTACCTGCTTCCAAGAACGGCTGGTTGCGGAAAAAGATCATGTCGAAGTCTTTATCATAGTACCGCTGAATCCACTGGGCACTGTCGATCTTTTCAACCGTGACTGAAACACCAAAGCTTTCCAGGCTTGATGCATAGGTGGTCACGATAGCCTCAGCCGTGTCCGAAGAGGACGCATTCAGCATGATCTGGATAGACATCGGATTGCCATCAGCATCCTGCAGCTTGCCCGCACCATTTACAGTCCAGCCCGCTTCGGAGAGCAGCTTTAAGGCAGTACGTTTGTTCCGACGGTCCACGGTGCGGGCCGGGTTTGAACTGTGCGCACGCACCGCTTCTTGCGTCAGAACCTCTTCGGGAACCAAATCGCCAAGCGATTCGAGGAAGGTTTTCTCAAGACCCGTCGGGACTCCTTCAGCAGCGACTTCCGAGTTTTCTGCGAAGGAATGGCGCTGTTCTGTAAGACCGTATTGCAGGGATTCGGACGTCCATTCGAAGTTGAAGGCAAGCCCCAAAGCCTCACGCACTTTAATGTCATCAAACGGTGCCCGCGTCATATTGAAGATAAAGCCCGAAGGCGATGGAGGCGACATGACCGGAATTTCTTCGCGTTTCACATAGCCGTTTTGGACAGCCGGAAAATCATATCCCGTTGCCCATTTCTTGGTGCTGCCTTCAGCCCGGAACGTGTAAACACCCGCCTTAAACGCCTCAAATTCGGCGGCGTCATCCGCGAAGTATTCGACCCGAACGGTCTCAAAGTTATGACGGCCAACATTGATCGGCAGATCCCAACCCCAATAGTCGGGGTTGCGTCGATAGACGATATAGCGGTTCAGCTCAAAATCATCGACCACGTAGGGCCCGCTGCCCATCGGGGTTTGCAAGCTCTGCTTGTCTAACCGTTCGCCCGTTTTTTCGTACCAAGCTTTTGAAAACACAGGCGTCCCGCCAACCTGAGAAATCAAGGAGCGGCGCGAAATTCCGTCCACAAAATTGTATTTGATCGTGTGGTCATCGATGATCTCATAACCTTCGATCCGCTGCTTCACCGCGCGGGCATAGCTGCGGATGCCTTGTTCCAGAAACAGGTCATGCGTAAACGCTGCGTCATGAGCGGTCAGTGGAGTGCCATCTGCAAACCTGGCTTCAGGACGCATATAGAATATGCACCATTCCTTAGTGTCTGGGTATTCGACGGCTTCTGCCAACAAGCCGTAAGCTTCTGTGATGGAGTCTGCAGGGGTCGCTGATCCAAACGGGCTTTCGCCAAACATGCTCTCCGCAATCAGCCCCGAATACCGCCCGGCTTTGCCTTGCCAATTGAACCGGTTCATCCCATCGAACGTGCCGCGCGTTGAGACCGAGATATGCCCGCCAACAGGCGCATCCGGATTCACATAGTCAAAATGTTTGAAGTCGGGTGGATATTTAAGGTCACCAAAGAACGAATAGCCATGCGCCCGAATGATAGTCTCCGCATCAGTACCAGCGGCCAATGCGCTACCGAGCCCGGGGGCGGTTGCAGCAACAGCCGTACCGCCCAGTAGCTGCAGCGCGGTGCGCCTGTTCATACGCACCTGCGTTGGTGTCGTGCTTTTGCGTGTCATCCCCACCTCTCCTACAAACCTGTCAACGTCTTAATGCGTCTAAGCCTAGCTAAAGGTCTAGAACACTCAGTTTCAAGTTTAGAATGCATAAGCGTATTGTGAAGTAATCCTCACGCAAAAATTAAAGCCGCTGCAAAATGCAGCGGCTTTCACGAGTTTTTGATCTGTTAAGGATCAATTGCCGATGGTTTGCAGATAGGCAATCAGATCGGCGCGTTCTTCTGGCTTTCTGAGACCAGCAAAGCTCATGGATGTGCCCGAGATATAGGCGCTTGGGCGCTCAAGGAAGGCATCCAGGGCTTCTGGCGTCCAGTTGCCGCCATGCGCCTGCATGGCCGCCGAATAGCCGGTGAACCCTTTGGCCGTTGCAACAGGACGGTCAACAATTGCGTACAGATACGGGCCCGTGCCATTTGCCCCGTCTTCCAGCTTGTGACACGCAGTACACTTCCGGAATACGCGTGCACCTTTTTCAGGATCAGCAGCGGCCAGCAGGTCCTCAAAGACCACTTCTTCGCCATTCGCGCTTTCGCCCGCGCTTTCGGTTTCGATAATGTAAGCGGCTTCCGCCTCGCCATGACCACCGGGTGAATACAGGATATCCGCGCCCCATTTGGCCAGGAGAAGCACCAGGAAAGTGCCGAACAGGCCTGCTGAGGCCTTGGTAACTGTCATCGTGTCGAACATTGATCGCGTGTCCATTTCAGCTGTCTGCGCAGGTGTCTAAGGCTTCCACTTGCGAGAGGCAAGGTATAGACACCGCGACTAAACGCCCAATTCAAGAACTTGTTGCACGGAATCGACCAAATGACCAATCGCATTGCTTTTCAAGGAGAACCAGGTGCCTATAGTCACGAGGCCTGCCGCAATGCGCGGCCGGATATGGAGGCGCTGCCCTGTCGCACCTTTGAGGATGTGATCGAATCGGTTCGCTCGGGCCAGGCCGATCTGGCTATGCTACCGGTCGAAAACACCACCTATGGGCGCGTGGCTGACATTCACCGGCTTTTGCCTCATAGCGGCCTGCACATCATTGACGAAGCTTATGTACGCGTTCACATCAATCTGCTTGGTGTCCCCGGCGCCAGACTGGAAGATGTGACCGAGGCACATTCCCATCTGGTTTTGCTGCCTCAATGCGCCACTTTCCTGCGCGAACATGGTATTCGTGGCCGAGTCAGCCCCGACAACGCCCGCGCCGCACGTGAAGTCTCTGAGGCTAACGATCCGCATTCGGCCGCATTGGCCAGTGAACTGGCGGCCGAAATCTATGGCCTGGACGTACTGGCGCGCCATATCGAGGACCACGGCGACAACACAACCCGGTTTCTGGTCATGTCGCCTAAGGCTGATACTTCCCGCCGTGGTGACCATGAGATGATCACCAGTTTCGTCTTTCAGGTTCGCAACATTCCCGCTGCTCTTTATAAGGCCATGGGCGGGTTTGCGACCAATGGGATCAACATGACCAAGCTGGAAAGCTATATGGTTGATGGCTCGTTCACGGCGACTCAGTTCTACGCCGATATCATGGGGCATCCGGACGACCGGAATGTCCAACTGGCAATGGATGAGCTGCAGCACTTCACAACCAATGTCGAGATTCTGGGGGTCTACCCAGCCGCCCGGCCCAGGGGCTAACAACTCTTAGTTAGTTTTTGGCGTCCGAGAACTCGGACCGGCGTTCACCGCTGCACCATGTGGCGAGTATGGCATCAACGCATAGATCGGTTCCATCGGTCGACGTGACCTCAAGATCGTATCGCCTGCCGTTGTGGATCGTGGCTTGATCCTGCGCGGCGCTGCCCAATGGGCGGTCCCCTCGTCGACGCTCACGCTCGGTCAGCACCGGCAATGGGCAGTGGACCGCGACAAACAGCACATCATGAGCTCTGAACAGGGACTGCAGCTGTTCGACCCAACCCGGTGTATCCAAGATATGCTCTAGGATCAGATGATTGCCCGCATCCGCATAAGCGGCCACCGACCTGTGGAACCCATCAAAGAATGCGGCCCGATCCGAGGGCCAATCAAACTCTGCTGCGCGATACCGATCCAAAGGCAGCACCCCGGCATCCCGAAGATGGTCAATCGAGATATGCCAGAACGGCAGTTCTATCTTCTTCTGAAGCGCGCGCGCGATTGTGCTCTTGCCACTGCTCGATGCACCATGAAGGACAATGATATGGGACATGCGTGTCAGACTAACAGAGTATAGGCTTTTGACACCCCAGCATCGAGCTGTCGATAGGTTCGGAACCCCATCGCGTCATAATAGGCAAGGCCGTCTTGATTATCCGCACCAATCGTTGCGTCGATTGATGTCAGCCCGAAATCGCGGGCAGCGTTCAACGTCTGGGCAAACAATCCGCGCCCGATGCCGCGTCGCGCGGCTGATGGCCGGATGTGGGTGCCAATGATGCCCCAACCCACCGCGACATCATATGGGTTGTCTTCGGCCGCATATCTCAGCGACTGAAACCCAAGGATCTGCCCGATGTGTTCAACGGCAACCGTGCAGCGAATACTGTCTGGATGGGTGATATAGTGACCCAGAACAAACTCGGCTGTTACTGGCGCCTTGCGCTTTCCCGCCTCAAAGATGTCCTGCAAGACGCTTGCGATACCCTCTGCGTCACCTTCTCGCGCAGGTCTGTACAAGATTTCGCTCAAATCCCTGCCCCTAACTGCCCGCAGCAACCAACATCATGAGCCGTGCTTGTAACGTTGCTCCAGTTCGCGCGCGAATTCAGCCAGCCGCAGTTGAAATTGCTTGCGGAACCGCGCTTGCCCCAGCTTCATTGATTGCAACAGCAACCGGGCGGGCAGGGATTTTGCGCTTAGTGACATATCCACGCTCAACCGAGTCCGACGCTGCGACAGCGCAAGCAGATCAATCGTCGTGACACCTGCCATCCCCTTGCTGTTGGCCTCGAACCGCATCTGCGCCGGGCGTTCACAATCGGTCATGACAACGGTCATCTGGCGTGCTTTGCCCCGCAGTTTGAATTCGGTGTCCCAGGTGGTGCCCGCCGCAGGCGGGACGTCCTGCGTCACGCGCCGCACGTCTACGCCGCGACGCATCGCCATCCGCTCGAACCGGTCGAAATCGGCGACCATCTCAAATACCGAGTTTATCGGGGCTTCAATATCTTCACGCGCTGAAAACTGCATTTCGGCCTTTACTACGCTTTTGGTCTAGTTTTCCGTCAGTCTAATGTATCTGCAAGCCAGTTTCGCAGAAGGAAATGCGCAATTGCACCTTTCCGGGCGGGCAACAGCTTGGGATGATCTCCGGCGAAGGCCTGCATCATTTCGGTTTTGGTGACCCAAAGCGCGTCTTCGATTTCAACTGGATCAATCTTAATGTCACGCGACAGTGCCTCGCCCGCGCAGCCAAACATCAGCGACGACGGAAATGGCCAAGGCTGGCTGGACAGGTACGAGACGGCGCCCACCGGCACGCCTGCTTCCTCCATCACTTCGCGGCGCACAGCGGCTTCCAAAGTTTCGCCCGGTTCCACAAACCCGGCGAGTAGAGAATACATCCCTTCGGGCCAGCCAGGCGACCGGCCCATCAGAACCGCGTCGCCATGGGTGATCAACATGATGACAACCGGGTCGGTGCGTGGAAAATGCTGGGCCCCGCAAGACGGGCAGCTGCGTTGCCACCCAGCCTGCGCGATCTGGGATGGCGCACCGCATTGGGCGCAGAACTTGTGCGTCTTGTGCCAGCCAATAACAGCTTTGGCGGTTGCTGCCAGCTCGGCATCGCGGGTTGAAAGCCGGGTCATGATCCGGCGCAGCTCAGCAAACGCGGTGCCCACGGGCAAGTCGGGGTGTTGCTGTTCCGACCGATCAACAAAAGTATCAAGGCCAGTCAGATCTTGGCCCTCGGCTGTCCAGCCCGAGATGTCAAAGGCAAAGATCGAGGCGCGCCCTTCTTCCAAACCCAAAAAGATAGGGACAGCGACAATCCCGCCCGGTCCGTTTTGAATCACGGGGTGTGACATCGGAAGCCTGACAAGCTGATCCAGCGCCTCACCCTGCACCAGCAGTTTTCCGCGCCACAGCAGGACGCAGCGCGCCTTTGTGTCATCGTGTGCTTGTTGCAGCCGTTCTGCGTCAGATCGCAGCTCGGCGGCTCGATCAAGGCCCGAGCCACCAAAGGTCACCAGTTCTGCGTTTTTCATTCATTGTCCCTTGGGCTTTGCTGACAGGGCTGCCACGGCAACCAGAATGTTGCAATGCCATTTCTCGGCACCCCCCTGTCCCTGCGACAATGCAGTGGTTGATACGCCTAAATTTATGTGCATTAAATCTACTAGATGTTGATTTTGAATAATATTATCGCCCAAAAGTAGTAATTCAGAGTGAAAACAAGACCAGTTTGTACAGGTCAGACCGAAAGCGCAGACGTGAAAATTCGTATTCTCGCGACCACCGATCTGCACATGAACCTGACCGGTTTCGATTATTATGCCGATCTGCCCGATGTTTCAGTCGGACTTACGCGAACCGCCAGCCTAATCGAATCTGCGCGAGAATCCGCAGGGGATGCAGTTGTCCTGCTGTTCGACAATGGGGATGCGCTTCAGGGCACACCGCTTGGTGACCGGGCGGTGCAAGACCACGATACCCACCCGATGATGCAGGGCATTGCCGCTTTGCAGTACGATGCGATCGGTCTGGGCAATCACGACTTCGGATTCGGACTGGATGCGCTGGATCAAATTCTTGCCGATGCGCCCTGCCCGGTTCTGTGCAGCAATCTGCACCCAACCAAAGGCATCCGAACACGCTGGCAAGACCACGCGATCTTTGACCGAACCGTTTCGTGGAACGGGCAAGATATCCCGCTGCGTATTGGTGTTTTTTCTGTTCTACCACCACAGACAACCCAGTGGGAAGCGCATCACCTAAGTGGAATGGTCGCCGCCGAAGGTATTCTCGACGCGGCCAAACGCGCGGTGCAGAGCCTGAAATCGGCGGGATGCGATCTGATCATCGCATTGGCGCATTCAGGGATCGAGCAGGAAGACGAAGCCCCCGGGTCTGAGAATACGGTGATCGCGCTTGCAGGTCTTGCGGGCATAGATGCCCTGATCGCAGGGCATACGCATTTCACGCTGCCTGGTCCAAGCCATAGCACCATGCCCTATGTGGATCATGACGCTGGATTGATCCATGGCAAACCCGTGGTGATGGCCGGATCCGCAGGCTCACATCTGGGGCAGATTGATCTGCATATGACGCATTCAGACGATGCGGGCTGGGCCATCATCGCGCAAAGTGCAAAACTGCATGCGGTGAGCACGGCATCAGATGATACCGAGGTGCCGGAAAACCCCGAACTGGTCACGCTTTTTGCACCAATCCATTCCAAAACCCGCGCTGAGATGGCAGAACCGGTGACCCGAATCTCGCAGCCCTTGCACAGCTATTTCAGCTTTTGCGCCCCGGATCAGGGGCTTGCACTTGTTGCAATGGCTCAGGCAGCAGGCCTCAGGCCATATCTTGCGGGCTCGGCACTGGCAGATCTACCAATGCTATCGGCTGTCTCTCCCTACAAGTGTGGCGGTCGGGCCGGCCCACGATTCTATACCGACGTCCCCGCAGGTGAGGTTTGCCTACGCCACATCGCCGACCTGCATATTTTCCCCAATGAGCTGCGCGCCGTCAGAGTCACCGGTGCACAGGTTCTCGACTGGCTTGAGATGTCGGCTGGCGTTTTTCATCAGTTGCAACTCGATGCCGCATCCGAGCTGACTGATCCAAGCCGCGCAGGGTATAATTTTGATGTACTGTTTGGGCTGAGCTACCAGATCGATCTGTCACAACCTGCGCGGTTTGACCGCCAAGGGCAATTGCTGGGCCAAGACAATCGGCGCATACGCCAGCTGCGCTTTAACGGGTCTGATCTGCGGCCCGAGCAGGAGGTCATCGTTGCGCTCAACAACTATCGCGCCAGCGGAGGTGGGTATTTTCCATTCGTCGATCAGGCGCAGGCCATCAACTTACCGCCATTGGATATCAAACGGGTCCTGCGCGACTATTTGATCGGCGATCTGCCCGCCGATCCGCTGGCACAGACACCCTATCCTTTTGCGCTTGCCCCCCAAGACGGCGCGCAGGCGATCCTGACCACCGGGCCCGGCGCGCTGAAGTATTTGGCGGAATTAAACATATTTGAGCCACAAGTTCTGCCCCCTGATCCCACAGGTTTTGAACGCATTCAGTTAACTCTCTGACGGGTTGCCATCTGCACCGGGTTTGCCTATATCAAGCCCTGAGAGGTTGGCGCGGGCGAGCGCCTCGCCAACCTGGTCAGGTCCGGAAGGAAGCAGCCACAACGAGCCCCGCTTGGGTCGATGTCCAACCTCTCACTGATCGCAACCGACAAGCCGCAGGAGGGCTTTTATGAGTGTAGCAAAAACCCTTCAGGCAGCGCGGTTCTGATCGCAATCTACCCGACTGCCTGAACACGTCGCCACCGGATGCGCGTCTGCCATCTGGTCGCAATTCTGTTTCTGAACATAGGCAGATCAATGTCTCATACACTTTCGGATCTTGGATGGTCCTCTCATTTTGCCGCGCAAAGCGTGGATGACGCTAATTATATCCCCCATCGCATCTCAGCGGTGCACCGTGATCGTCTGATCGGGCTGTCAACTGCAGGCGAAACGCCACTTACTTCACCTGCTCGTTCAACTGGCGACTTTGCAGTGGGCGACTGGGTGCTTGCTGATCAGGATCAGCGCATTCAGCACCTGCTCGACCGGCGCAGCCTGCTGCAACGGCGTGCCGCTGGCACTGGGGCCGAAGCGCAACTGATCGCCGCAAATGTGGATGTGCTGTTCATCGTCAGCTCGTGCAATGCGGATTTCAACCTGCCCCGGCTGGAGCGTTACTTGGCCCTTGCCAATCAGGCCGGGTGCTATCCGGTCATCGTGCTGACCAAAGCGGACCTGTGTGCTGATCCCGACGCAGTTCAGCGTCAGGCACAAAAACTTGGGCCGTTCCTGACCATTCTGACCGTCAACGCGCTTGACCCTGAGGATATAGAAAAAATCCTCAGCTGGTGCCCCACCGGACAAACGGCTGCTCTGGTAGGCTCGTCCGGCGTTGGAAAAACCACGCTGGCCAATGGGATGACGGGTCAGGCAGAGGCAACGGCAAGCATTCGCGAGGATGACGCCCATGGACGTCATACCACAACCGCCCGTGCCCTGCATCTGATGCGGAACAAAGGCTGGCTGATCGATACCCCAGGCATGCGCGCGTTGCGTTTGCTCGATGCGCAAGAGGGTGTGGACGAGGTTTTCTCGGACATTCTGGATCTTGCGCAAGGGTGCCGGTTCTCGGATTGTCGGCATGATCAGGAACCGGGATGTACCGTGCAGGCTGCGATTACCGATGGCACGCTTGATCCTTCGCGGCTGGACCGATGGCGTAAGCTCCGGCGCGAGGATCAGAGGAATTCAGAAACCATCGCCCAATCCCGCGCACGCGATAAAGCTTTCGGAAAGATGGTCCGATCAGTTGTGAAAGGCAAAAAGCACTTAAAAGGTCAGTGAGCAAAACAGGGGCGTCGCGCAATCGACGCCCCTATTATTCGATCAGCCGGGGCCAAACAGCTGCGTTGCGACGCGCAAACGCGCCGATATGACCGATTTCCATAACGCCGTAGTCGCGTGCAGACAGCACATGACGCCGCGCCTTGGAACCATAAAGATCGGCTAACCGCCAAACCGCCTCGGGCGGAACGGTCTGGTCATCATCGCTGGTATACAGGTCTACCTGAACACCCACATCCGTCCAACGCGCCTGTGGCAGGTCTTGACCCATCTCAGGCAGATAGCTGCGCGGCGCAGTGCACCACCTGCGCCACTGCCAGTAAACAGGACCCGGCAGATCAGCCCCAAACCCGATTGCCTTGCCCGGCAGATACCCCAGTGCCTTCACCAGCAGCGGCACATGACCGTACCAGAAGGTCCACGCCAAACCCTTGTAAGGCCAGGGATGATCCGACAAGGTGACCAGCCCCGAGCAGACACAGATCATGCGGTCGATCTTGTTGATATCCGGCTGTACCGGCCCCAACATCCCGCCAACCGAATGACCGATTGTCCATTGGCTGGCGTCTGGATAACGCCGCCGCATCTCGGCCCGCGCCGCTGGCATATCGATTAGCGCCCAGTCGGCCATGGTGACCTTTGAATCTGTCAACCGCCCCGCGCGTGAATGGCCAAAACCGCTGTAGTCATAGGTCAGACACGCGATGCCACGTTCTGCCGCCAACCAGTGTGCGAAGTGTTGATAATAGTCACGTGGCACCCCTGTTGCCCCGTTCAGTACAACGACCGTTTCGGGCTTAGCTAAAGGGCAGTACAAACGCGCAGACAGCGTTGACGATCCGGATGGGAACCGGAAGTCTTCAACCTTCATTGCCTCTTGCATATCCAACATCGCCTGCGGGTGCTTCCTGAACCAATCAGTTTACCTCTGACAGAGGCGCAGCAACCGGCGATCAAGTCAACCCGCAGACTGCTTGACCAAACGTCCACATTTGCAATGCAATGGTTTCAGGCAAATCAGCGCCGGGCCACCTGCGTCATGCTCAATATGCTAGATGTCCTGCCTGGTTACCCTCAGCGCAGCTCCAGCTCGGCAGGTGCTCCGCGCGTCGCCCACGCCAATTGTCCGTCGGTTTCGACGGCACAAGGCCGCAGCACCCGCAAGCGGGCCAATGCCTCATCAGTTGGTTCGCCGCATTCGACCATCAACCGCAGCACAATCATCCCGGATCGCCCGCACCCGCCCCGGCAATGAACCAGCACCCGGCCACCCCCAGACAGCGCCTGTCGCGCTGCCGCGCTGACCGCAACCCACTCATTATCGATATTGGACGACGGAACTCCATAATCCTCGACCGGCAGATGTACCCACCGGCTGGCGCGCCCCTGAATGTCACCGCCAAAGCTCTGTGCGCCGTCCTGAAGCATCTCAACTTCTGTCGTCATCGAGATCACAAGCCCCGGTTTCCAGTCGGATATCGTGTCCAGATCCTCCGCATAGTCACCCCCACGACCCGGCAGCGACGTCAACGCAAGCGTGCCGCCCCCGACTTGCAGGGCATAGACCACCAGTTGAGACATCAAAGTCCTCCTCCCAAATCCTCGCCCGCTCAAAAGTTATGTTTGTTTAAATTTGAAACCCCAGTTTACGCATATCCCGATTCTCTCCAAACCAAATTTCCTGAACCCCGCTGTGGACGCGGGCAGCGGCGGCCACTACGCTGTGGCGACGTCCCGAATCCGCCAGAGCAGACATGACCGAAACAGACAGCCCCGCCTATCAGGTTCTCGCCCGCAAATATCGCCCGGAAACCTTTGCTGATCTGGTGGGTCAGGATGCAATGGTGCGAACCCTGAAGAACGCGTTCGAGGCCGATCGGATCGCGCAAGCCTTTGTCATGACCGGCATTCGTGGGACGGGTAAAACCACCACGGCGCGGATCATCGCCAAAGGCATGAACTGCATCGGTGCGGACGGCAATGGCGGCCCGACCACCGAACCCTGCGGCGTCTGCGAACACTGCACTGCGATCATGGAAGGTCGTCATGTCGACGTGATGGAGATGGACGCCGCTAGCCGCACGGGCGTCAATGATATCCGCGAGATCATCGACAGTGTCCGCTATCGCGCCGCCTCAGCCCGTTACAAGATCTACATCATCGACGAGGTTCACATGCTCTCGACCAGCGCCTTCAACGCGCTGCTCAAAACGCTGGAGGAACCACCCGCCCATGTGAAGTTCATCTTTGCGACCACAGAGATTCGCAAAGTTCCAGTCACGGTTCTGTCTCGCTGCCAGCGCTTCGACCTGCGCCGGATCGAACCCGAAGATATGATCGGCTTGCTTCGCAAGATCGCCTCGGCTGAAAGTGCTGAGATTGCCGAGGACGCGTTGGCCCTGATCACCCGTGCTGCTGAGGGATCTGCCCGCGACGCGACCTCATTGCTGGATCAGGCGATCTCACACGGGGCCGGAGAGACGACGGCAGATCAAGTGCGCGCGATGCTGGGCTTGGCGGATCGTGGCCGGGTTCTGGACCTAATGGACATGATCCTGCGGGGCGATGCCGCCGGCGCGCTGACTGAACTCAGCGCGCAATATGCCGAAGGCGCCGATCCGCTAGCCGTGCTGCGCGATCTGGCTGAGATCACCCACTGGGTCTCGGTCGTGAAAATCACGCCGGACGCGGCAGAGGACCCAACCGTATCGCCTGACGAACGCGCGCGCGGACAGCAGATGGCCGAAGCCCTGCCCATGCGCGTGCTGACCCGCATGTGGCAAATGCTGCTGAAAGCGCTTGAGGAGGTCTCGGCCGCGCCAAACGCGATGATGGCAGCCGAGATGGCTGTGATCCGCTTGACCCATGTGGCCGACCTGCCCAGCCCGGAAGAGTTGATCAAACGTCTTCAAGATGCGCCGCCTCCTGGTCCACCCATGGGTGGACCAGGAG
>NZ_JBQFYF010000013.1:0-8753 GCF_056541325.1 Ruegeria sp. AH7
TGCAATCCACGCGGAAGCAGACGGCAGCGGCTATCGTGTGCTTTTGAAACATGACAATGGCCTGTACTTCGAATGGGTTCTCGATGGCCAAGGCGCACATGTTAGCGGTGCATCAATCAACGATGTCAAAACCGTCGAGACCTTCTATGGCGCTGATATTGATGAAGATACCTATATTGGCCCCGTTATAAACAATATTCCTTTATCGCTGTCAGCAAATCAGAATCTAGCACCTGAGTTCGCCCAGGCGTTTGCACTCGCATTGAGTGAAGATGACTTTGCGTTTTCGGCAGATATTGCTCTGGTCGTGGGGAGCAGTTTCGAAGATCATCAGGATAAACTGTTGGGCAACCGAAACGCATCAGACTCGGTCGTCGGGGAGAATTCAGATGTGGTGCGGGAGCTAGACACGGAGATCGCTTTGCAATCATTTCTGGAAGATGACGTCTTCATGCTCTAGGCAAAAGCTCAATTAGTACAGAACACCTCGTTCCCCGTAAGGGAACGAGGTGTTTTTTTGGTTGAATAAACCCTGCACGAAACTGGATTGCACTTATTAGTCTCTATGCACACGAGTAGGTGTGAAAATGCATCAGGTGAGACTAAGAAACAGACATCTATTCGAAGCGGACGCTCACATCCCACGATCGCGCCTTAACCCGCACAACATCATCGGGTCCGACTGGAACCGCCGGGCTCAGCCCCCCGGTGGCAATCCATTGGCCGGATTTGAGTGACGCGCCGTAGCGATGTGCAAGACGTAAAAACTCATCCGCCGCCCCCAATGGCCCACCGACTAGGTTGTGCGATCCCCCTTGAACAATTTGATCACTGTTGAGTGATGCCTCAGAGGTAAACTCCTGTTCCAAAGCTGCCTTATTGAATTCTTCAACGCCCGCTATCCAAAGCGCCCCTGCCCCTGCTCGATCCACGATCTGGCCAAAAAGGCTTGGTTTCAATGCCTCTGGAAGCACACTCGCCGGGATTTCAAAGCCAATGCCCATACGAGAAAATGAGATCTGCTGATCGGATCGATCCGGAACCGCCAGCTCAAGCATGATTTCGGGCTCGGCGAGTGGTGCGTTCAGCCGATTCAATGGGATAGCATTATCGCCGAAATGGACTTCGTTCTGGCCTAGCGGCCCAAAAAAGCTCTCGGTGTTTTTGAATACATTCCGCGACCAAGGGTTGGCTCCTCCGATCTTCCATGCGGCCACGTTGGGGACTTGCGACAAACCTATTTCATAGGCCTTTGTGATTTTGGTCGGTAAATCGTCGCTATTCAGGTCGGCCGCTCGACCTTCGTCCCTGGCTTGCGCCAGTTTCTCTAGTAGTATCATCGCGCTATTTTTTTAGTCCCTAAGATGTGTACCAAACTCTATCTCTCATTAGCGCTGGCAGCGTTTTGTTAAAATGCAGAATCCAATGGCACGCGAATTCTGGCCTAGAGGAATAGTATCGGCTTGCACCCAAAACGGTGATAGCTATGTTACCGAGAACTTGAGACTCTAGGCTATTGCGCCGTCTGACGGTCATGCAGACAGCATGCTGACCAGAAAAGAGAAAACAGACTATGACTCTGCGCGTGGCCATTATCGGATATGGGAAGATGGGCAGGATTCGCCACGAGGCGATGAACCGCCATGGCGGCTTCGACGTCGTAGTTGCCTGTGATACAGCAATAGATCCTGCTGCAAGTATTCCGATGGTCACAGATCCATTGGCGGTGTACGATCATAACCCGGATGTCATCGTGTGTAGCGTCCCCAATCTCATGATCCCAGACGTCGTCTGTGAGGCCCTATCCCGAGGCAAGCACGTGTTCTCTGAGAAACCACCAGGGCGCAATTCAGGCGATGTGCAGCGTATGATTGCCGCTGAGAAAGCCTCGATGGACCGTGTGCTAAAGTTCGGTTTCAACCATCGTACGCATGATGCAATTGAAGAAGCCAAAACGCTGATTGATGCAGGGACCATGGGTGAACTCTACTTTATGAGGGGTGTCTACGGCAAAGCTGGAGGTCCTGACTACGCGCAAAACTGGCGGAATGATCCTGCCTTGTCGGGTGGAGGAATCTTGATCGATCAAGGCATTCATATGCTTGATCTGTTCCTGATGTTTGCTGGAAAGTTTCGCGATGTGCGCAGCTTTGTCCAGCGTAATTTTTGGACTGATACGCCAGTTGAAGACAACGCTTTTGCACTAATGAAAACGCAAAGCGGTGTGGTGGCATCTGTCCATTCCTCGGCGACACAATGGCAGCATACGTTTCGCCTGGAGCTCTATCTGCGCAACGGTTTTATCTCGGTTGACGGTATTCTTTCCGCCTCCGGCAGTTATGGAACCGAAGTCTTGACCGTTGCACTCAACCGACTGGACAAAGGCGGTAACCCTATCCCGAACCCCGAGAGCCAGGAATTGCGCTTTACCGAAGACCGGTCCTGGGACAAAGAGATTGCCGAGTTCTACGATACAATCGTCGAAGGCAAGCCACTGCAGTGCGGCACTTCGCAGCAAGCGCTGGATGTCATGGAATTGGTTGAAGAAATCTATGCTGCTGATTCTGATTGGTTGCAGGAACTCAAGGGGCGCGCCTTTCAATCAGATCAGGTCTCATGACCATGCAAACACCAGTATTTCTTGATCACTTACCCGATATCGATTCAATTGCCGGCGAAAAGCCTGCCAGATACCGCCTTGTTCGAAACAAGGCACTGCTTGATCTGATGCTGGACGATAGAGCGATATGGACTAACCGTACAAGTTGCCCAGCTTGCGGATCTGCAGCTTGTAAAAGCCGCAACTTTTCTCAGACGCTTCTCGGGTCTCTGCGCTGTACGGAATGCAATACGATTTATGCTCAACGTGTGCCGGAACAGCATGTGTTGGACACTCTAAGGCTTGAAGTGATTGAAACGCAAAACAATGAGAAGCTGAACCCGGACCGAGAATTTGAATTCACTTCTTTGTTGAATTGGGTCAGCCTCACGGAAGCGCGTCTGAAGAAAAAGCTCGATGTTGTGACTGATATCAGATTTGCGTCACAGGCATTGGACTGGCCGGAGACAACAGAACGACTAAGCCACAACCGACGGTGGGAGTTTCTACCCCTGACGCCTGAGACAATCGATTTTGATCACATTCGGCAACAACTGGTTCGGATCGCACCGAAGGCCGTTCTCATTCCTGCTGAACTTGATCGTGTGGCTGATCCAGAGGCCCTGATGAAAACCATCAAGCAATCAGTGGCCCCAGGCACAATCATTTTCATCGCTAGTTCCTGTGCTGATGGGCTAGAGTATGAAATACTGGGTGCGGACTCACCTAGCTTCATTCCTCTTGACCGGCTGACTGTGTTTTCGATCAAGGGATTTCAGCTTTTGTGCGAGCGTCTCGGTTTTGACGTGCTCGAAGTCTCAACCCCAGGGCGATTGGATGCGGTGATCTTGGATCGATACTTCACAACAACTGAGAACGCGGATATGCCATTCTGGTCCAGTTTTTTCCGTGAGGCAGACAAAAATAGGCTGCGCGACCTTCAGATTCTGTTACAGCGCAGCCTAAAGTCCGGCGTTCTGAGATTTGTTCTGGAAGCTTGAACACCCTCTTCTAAGGATGAACTATCTATGCAAGACCATTTCCCCAGTACAGATTTTGAATCATGCGAGGGTTTTGCCGGCGCATATTTTGCGACGTTCGCCGAAGCTACCAAATCGAGTAACCTGAGCGCACTAGACGAAGTTGCGCTGGCTCTGACAGATACGATAAACGCAGGTAAGTTTATCTATATCTGCGGAAATGGCGGATCGGCAGGTATCGCTAATCATTCGTTGTGCGATTTCCTAAAATGCGTGCGCACGGATACTGATCTGATGCCGCGTTTTATGTCTTTATCGGCGCATACCGAAATGAACTCGGCCCTGGCGAATGACATTTCATATGATCAGGTCTTTGCCTATCAGTTGCAGTCTATGGCCCGCCCCGGCGACCTACTCTGGACGGTAAGCTCATCTGGTGACAGCGAGAACATTGTGCAGGCCCTAGAGGCGGCTAAATCGATTGGTTTAAAAACCATTTCCTTCACAGGATTTTCTGGTGGACGATCAAGATCGCTGGCGGACATCAACGCTCATGTGAATGCGAATAACTACGGTATCGTAGAAGATATCCACATGGCCTTCATCCACATTCTGACTCAGTATTTGCGCATGTCAAATATGGACAAATCCCTGATTAGAAATCGTAAATTCTAATTATGGAAGCTGCGTCCTTCCCTTCTGAACTTCGCGCTAGCCTGTGTTCTGCCTTACCTGTTTGGGTGAGCGATGTATTTACTCGACAGGCGGATGTTCGAGCAAAGGGGAACGATGGGTTGGACCTTGTGACAAGCCTGGATTTCGAGATGCAAGCCAAGCTTGAGCGCGAACTTCAAGCTTTGCTGCCAGGGTCCACCGTGGTGGGAGAAGAAGACTATAAACCACACAGCAACTCTGGACCAGTTTGGCTGGTAGACCCCCTAGACGGGACAGTCAATTTTGTAGCCAATCTGCCGGTTTTCAGCGTTGCTGTTATTCTGCTAATTGACGGTGTTCCCATTCTGGCCGCAGTACATGATATCCCACATGGCGATACATTTTCCGCACAGAAAGGCAATGGCGCCTTTCTGAATGGAACATCGCTGATGCCGCATTCGCACAAAGCGAAGCTGGCTATCGTGTCGTCGGGCCTGATAAGAGATCTTTCCGAAACCTGCCCCGAGGTGTTGGGTGAGTTACTTTCTCAACATAAGCTTCGAAATTTTGGCAGTCAGGCGCTTCACCTATGTTATGCGGCTTCAGGTAAAGTATGTCTTGTAGCCAGTCGCGAAGCTAAAGCTTGGGATGACATGGCTGGTGCGCTGATCGCAAACGAAGCAGGGCTACAATACGGTAGCTACCAGACACAGAGTGAAGCTGCAGCGTTCGATCAGGACCAAAGAAGCCTCTGCTGCGCGCCGGAGCTTTTTCACACCTACCAATCTCTATTTGCCCGCAGCCTGCCTGTATTGGACTAGAACAGGACACGAATATGAAAACAGTTGCCATGATCCCGGCCCGCATGGGCAGTCAGCGCCTAAAGAAAAAGAACCTTGCACCACTCGCTGGGCAACCCTTGATCACGCATGCAATAGAAAAATGTAAGGCAGCAGGCTGCTTTGATGCGGTTTATGTCAACTCAGAAAATGTCGAGTTTGCCCAGATCGCCGATGAGTATGGTGCCAAATTCTACCAACGTCCGGCAGAGTTAGGGAACTCGGTCGCTACATCCGAACAATTTGTCTACGATTTTCTGCGAAATGTAGACTGTGATCTATTGATCCAGGTACATTCTATCGCACCGCTTTTGACAGCAGGCGAGGTCAAGGATTTTGCCGAGGCGTTTATAGCGTCAGATGCAGATGTGATGTTGTCTTGTATCGAGGACCAGATTGAGGTCGCCTACAAGGATCAACCGATCAACTTTACATTTACTGAAAAGACCAACTCGCAGGATCTCGTGCCGACCCAGCGTGTGACATGGTCGATCACCGGTTGGCGCGCAAAACCATATGTAGATGCGGTCGAAGCTGGCCGAATTGGAACCTACAACGGCAAGATTCAATTCTATCCAGTCGGGGCAATATCAGGCCATGTGATCAAAACTCAGGAAGACCTTGATATCGCTGAGGCGCTGTTGGGTGTTCTGAGCAAGCACAAAACTGTCTAGGGGTCTGACGATGCAGGTACTGGTATCCAATATCATGATGATCAATGAAAAAGATCGATTTGATGCGGTGTTGAAGCAAAACGGCCTGGTCCCAATCTGGCCCAAAGTAAACCAGTTTATGTCAGAGTCTCAGTGCCTGGATTTTGCTGGGCAGATTGATGGATGGCTTGCTGGCGATGACCAGATAACTGAAGCAGTTCTTTTGGCCTGCTTGCCACGGCTCAAGGTGATCTCGAAATGGGGTACTGGAGTTGACAGTATCGATCTGATGGCTGCTGAGCGTCTGGGTGTGCCTATCTGCAACTCCCCAGGTGCATTCCGGGATGCGGTAAGCGAGTATGCAATTGGCTTGCTTTTGGCAGCGACACGTCGCCTAGCCCGTACTGATCGCATGATACGTAAGGGCGAATGGCCCAAGGGACGCTTTCCGGGCATGACTGGCAAGACAATGGGAATTGTAGGCTATGGTGCGATTGGACAAGGAGTGGGTCAACGGGCTCGCGGCCTTGGGATGGCTGTCGTTGCGCATGACCCAAACATAAAAGAGTCGCCAGATGGGACTCAGATTATTTCGTTCGCTGACCTTTTGGATCAAGCTGATGTGATCTGTCTCTGTTGCAACCAAACGCCTCAGAACTATCACCTGATTAATGCGGAAACGCTGCAGAAAGCCCGCGACCAGGTGATCATATGCAACGTGGCTCGGGGAGGTCTTGTCGATGAACAGGCTTTGATCGATGCTCTGAATAGCGGCAAGGTTGCAGCTGCCGCTTTGGATGTCTTTGAAAAAGAACCCCTGCCAGTTGATCATCCGCTCCTTGGCTTTGAAAATGTCGCCGTTTCCAGTCACAACGCAAACAGCACTGTTCAGGCGATAGAATATGTGCACGACAACACTCTAAAGAACCTCTTCCAACACTTGGGTGTGTGACGCCTGGCTTTGTATTCGAGTTACTTTACCTGACACCCTGTGATCTGAGGCTATGATATCATGCAAAAGACAGCTCAGATATTTGACGATCGCGTCTGTTTATTGGGCGAAGGCCCGTTCTGGCATCCTGAACGCCAACAGCTGTATTGGTTTGATATCTTAAACTGCCAACTTTTGTCGCGTGATGGTGAAACAGTTTTATCTTGGCAATTTGATAGGAATGTCAGCGCAGCGGGTTGGATTGATCAGGATAGTCTTCTGATCGCAAGTGAAACGGGCTTGAGCCGGTTCAACCTTGAGACGGGTTTAGAAATCATGTTGTGTCCAATCGAAGCGGACAACATGGCGACGCGATCGAATGATGGCCGCGCAGACCCTTGGGGGGGGTTTTGGGTTGGAACCATGAGCAAAACCGGGGAGCTATATCAGGGCGCGTTGTATCGATGGATGCCGGGCGCCGACGGCCAAAACGAGTTGCGCGTGTTGGAACAGGGGATGACCACACCCAACGCAATTTGCTTCGATCCAGACCGCAATCTGGCCTATTATGCTGATACAAAAGAGCGGAGAATCTGGAAAATGGCCGTCGATCCAAACTCTGGGTGGCCGCTTGGAGCGAAAACTGTTTTTGTCGATCTTAATGCGACCGAAACCACTCCGGAATACAAGCCAGATGGGGCTGTTACTGACATCGAAGGGTGCGTATGGGTTGCCCAATGGGGCTCAGCGCGCGTCGCACGCTACAGCCCGGATGGTGAATTTCTGTCTTCTGTGACCTTTCCAACCGGACATACATCGTGCCCGGCTTTTGGGGGTGCGGAAGCGCAAACCCTTTTTGTGACGACTGCACGTCAGAAACTACCCGAAACACGACCAGACTGGTTTGAAACGGCTGGATGTACTTTTTGTACAACTGCAAAAGTGGTTGGGCGTAAAGAACCTAGGATCAAACTAGTCTAAGCAATGAACAGGAACACTATAGCTCTTTGCATGAATTAGTGCTTTAGAGTCATGCAATCTAACGGGCGGTAGTTTGGAATTTGGAAGGAACAAAGAGTTCATGTTCAGAAGGCTAAGAAAAATTGAATAGAAACTGGATGTAACGATCCAAAAACTGTCAAGCATAACTCAAAACACATCCCGACCTTATCCTGTTACCCCTCCACCCCCAAAAGTAAGTGGTTGGCTTGACACACCCCCAAACAGTAATCTGGCACTATTTAAAGCCATATCCGAGAAGGCCTTAGAACGTACTGTAGCGATCGTTCAAAAAGAAATGCCTGATGCGATGGTATTCATTGAGACAGATGATTTTTTGAAATACACGCTTGAAAAAGCAGATCTTCAGGGCGCCCATGCTGAATTTGGTGTGTATTCAGGGCGTACAATTAATCTGTTCGCAAAAGAACGTCCCGACGTAGTTTTCGACGGTTTTGATAGCTTCGAAGGACTACCTGAAGAGTGGGTTGGATGGCAGCCATTTGACTTTGATCGCAAGGGCTCGTTCCCCGAGGTTGAGCACAATGTAAAACTTCATAAAGGGTGGTTCTCGGAAACACTTCCAGACTATGCAGCGAAAATCGATGCGTTGAGCTTTATGCATGTTGATTGCGATATCTACAGCTCGACGAAGACAATTTTTGATACGTTGAAGAAGCAGATCCGACCTGGTTGCGTCATCGTTTTTGATGAATACTTCTGTTACCCAAACTTTGAAAAACATGAGAGGCTCGCGTTTTCAGAGTTTTTGGATGACACTGGTTACAAGGCAAACTGGATTGCAGTATGCGGACAGCGAGCTGCATGTATAATCAGCTAGTTTGTGACCTGCTCCCCTGAAAGGACCACGACATTAAGCTAGCTCGTTCTCCAACTCGAACCAAAAAATATTCGCTAGCCCAGCGAGAACTCGATCAGTATCCGGCTGGGCTAGCTACGAGAGCATAGATTAGTCAGTCAGGTTAGGTGATCCTCCCCCACTGAAGTGGTCTTCCGCTATGTTTAGGAAAACGGAGGAGACACATGGCCAACAAGCGACCAAAGCCGGAAGAGATTGTCACGAAGTTACGGCAGGTT
>NZ_JBQFYF010000014.1:2500-6258 GCF_056541325.1 Ruegeria sp. AH7
CGCATTGACATCGTATAGAGAGAAATCAATCAACACTGTTTGATCGTGCCGAGTGTGGTACTGATCTCGGTCGTTTCCATCATCTGATGGAAGGCGCAGTTTGGGTCTAGCCGGCCTGGAATGTGTATCGCGACTGAAACGAACAGAGTTGTCCAAGTCAAATATACTAACCCGAGCGACCTGCGTTGATCAGCTGCACGGCTGGGAGACCATATGGGGTTGCTCAATTGTCCTCGTCCAAGTGGCGGGGGCGGGAAATGTATGTTTTTGGTTCAGAAGAATGACTGCCTTTAGTTACCAGCTGGGCGGTCTCGATTGACCTAATCGAACTGTGAAGGCCGAAGGCCGGAAGAGTTCATGTCCTCAAGTAGCCGAATAGGCGGTAGGACAAAAAATAATGCGCTCAAGTAGCCGAATAGGCGGTAGCGCAAAGATTAAGTCTTTCTTTTTCTGGATCAAATCAAGCGCGAGAAGGGCGTTTGGTGAATGCCTTGGCAGCAAGAGGCGATGAAAGACGTGATACTCTGCGATAAGCCATGGGGAGCTGAGAATAAGCTTTGATCCATGGATCTCTGAATGGGGCAACCCACCTGAATGTTTGTTATTGTTAGTTTTGCTAATCAATAATGAGCATGAACAGGTACTTAAGACCTGAATACATAGGGTTTTAAGAGCAAACCCGGGGAACTGAAACATCTAAGTACCCGGAGGAAAGGAAATCAATTGATACTCCCCTAGTAGCGGCGAGCGAACGGGGACCAGCCGAGCCAGATAAGTGACTAGAACATGTTGGGAAGCATGGCCATAGCGGGTGACAGCCCCGTATAGGAAGCTTTGACGGACGTATTAAGTAGGGCGGAACACGTGAAATTCTGTCTGAAGATCGGAGGACCACCTTCGAAGGCTAAGTACTCCTTGCTGACCGATAGCGAACCAGTACCGTGAGGGAAAGGTGAAAAGCACCCCGACGAGGGGAGTGAAACAGTACCTGAAACCGAACGCCTACAATCAGTCGGAGGATCCTCGAGATCTGACGGCGTACCTTTTGTATAATGGGTCATCGACTTGGTCTCACGAGCAAGCTTAAGCCGTTAGGTGTAGGCGTAGCGAAAGCGAGTCTTAATAGGGCGTATGAGTTCGTGGGATCAGACCCGAAACCGAGTGATCTAGGCATGGCCAGGTTGAAGGTAAGGTAACACTTACTGGAGGACCGAACCCACATCCGTTGAAAAGGATCGGGATGAGCTGTGCCTAGGGGTGAAAGGCCAATCAAACTCGGAGATAGCTGGTTCTCTGCGAAATCTATTTAGGTAGAGCGTCATCCGAATACCCCGGGGGGTAGAGCACTGGATGGGTAATGGGGCCCCACAGGCTTACTGATCCTAACCAAACTCCGAATACCCGGGAGTACTAGATGGCAGACACACTGCGGATGCTAACGTCCGTAGTGGAGAGGGAAACAACCCTGACCTACGACTAAGGCCCCCAATTCATGGCTAAGTGGGAAAGCAGGTGGGACGACCAAAACAACCAGGAGGTTGGCTTAGAAGCAGCCATCCTTTAAAGATAGCGTAACAGCTCACTGGTCTAAATAAGTTGTCCTGCGGCGAAGATGTAACGGGGCTCAAGCCATGAGCCGAAGTCTAGGGATGCGTAAGCATCGGTAGCAGAGCGTAGTGTGACATAGTTCCTATCCTCTTTAGCGATCTTCGGATCGCCTTGGAGGATATTTGGAGCTTTCGATGAAGCGGGCGCGTGAGCGATCCCGTGGAGAGATCACTAGTGAGAATGATGACATGAGTAGCGACAAAGAGTGTGAGAGACACTCTCGCCGAAAGTCCAAGGGTTCCTGCTTAAAGCTAATCTGAGCAGGGTAAGCCGGCCCCTAAGCCGAGGCCGAAAGGCGTAGGCGATGGGAACTAGGTTAATATTCCTAGGCCAGGAGGATGTGACGGATCACAGGTGTAGTTCAATCTTATCGGATTGATTGGGCTGCTGAGTGGTTCCTGGAAATAGCCCTCCATCAGACCGTACCCTAAACCGACACAGGTGGACTGGTAGAGCATACCAAGGCGCTTGAGAGAACGATGTTGAAGGAACTCGGCAAAATACCTCCGTAAGTTCGCGAGAAGGAGGCCCGGTTCCTAGGCAACTAGGGGCTGGGGGCACAAACCAGGGGGTGGCGACTGTTTATTAAAAACACAGGGCTCTGCGAAGTCGCAAGACGACGTATAGGGTCTGACGCCTGCCCGGTGCCTGAAGGTTAAAAGGAGAGGTGAGAGCCTTGAATTGAAGCCCAGGTAAACGGCGGCCGTAACTATAACGGTCCTAAGGTAGCGAAATTCCTTGTCGGGTAAGTTCCGACCTGCACGAATGGCGTAACGACTTCCCCGCTGTCTCCAACATCGACTCAGCGAAATTGAATTGCCTGTCAAGATGCAGGCTTCCCGCGGTTAGACGGAAAGACCCCGTGCACCTTTACTACAGCTTCGCACTGGCATCAGGATTGTGATGTGCAGGATAGGTGGTAGGCTTTGAAGCGGAAACGCAAGTATCCGTGGAGCCTCCCTTGAGATACCACCCTTCGCACTCTTGATGTCTAACCGCGGTCCGTTATCCGGATCCGGGACCCTGCGTGGCGGGTAGTTTGACTGGGGCGGTCGCCTCCTAAAGCGTAACGGAGGCGCGCGAAGGTTGGCTCAGAGCGGTCGGAAATCGCTCGTTGAGTGCAATGGCAGAAGCCAGCCTGACTGCAAGACTGACAAGTCGAGCAGAGTCGAAAGACGGCCATAGTGATCCGGTGGTCCCGAGTGGAAGGGCCATCGCTCAACGGATAAAAGGTACGCCGGGGATAACAGGCTGATACTGCCCAAGAGTCCATATCGACGGCAGTGTTTGGCACCTCGATGTCGGCTCATCTCATCCTGGGGCTGGAGCAGGTCCCAAGGGTACGGCTGTTCGCCGTTTAAAGAGGTACGTGAGCTGGGTTTAGAACGTCGTGAGACAGTTCGGTCCCTATCTGCCGTGGGTGTAGGAGACTTGAGAGGAGTTGCCCCTAGTACGAGAGGACCGGGGTGAACGATCCACTGGTGGACCAGTTGTCGTGCCAACGGCAGTGCTGGGTAGCTATGATCGGACAGGATAACCGCTGAAGGCATCTAAGCGGGAAGCCCCCCTCAAAACAAGGTCTCCCTGAGGGCCGTGGAAGACCACCACGTCAATAGGCCGGAGATGTAAGCGCAGTAATGCGTTCAGTTGACCGGTACTAATCGCCCGATAGGCTTGATTTGATCCAGTAATGGAAAGACAAGACCAAAGACATACACACCTTGAACATGGACAGCGCGTGCCAACGCAAACGGCACTGTTGATTGACTATACAACCGAGTGGCAACGCGCATTCGCTTTGCGAATACGCTGCCTGCCACCTGTCGCTTTCTTGCGTCGCAAGAAAGTCGACATGGGCTTTTCCTCGGTTTGGTGGTCATAGCGCAAGTGAAACACCCGGTCCCATCCCGAACCCGGAAGTTAAGCACTGCCGCGCCAATGGTACTTGGGCTTAAGCCCCGGGAGAGTAGGTCACCGCCAAACCTAGTAAAAGCCCATATCTCTCTAATACGATGAAAAGAACACTACCCGGTCTCAAGTAGCCGAATAGGCGGTAGACCAACGCAAAGTGTCGCGGGATGGAGCAGCCCGGTAGCTCGTCAGGCTCATAACCTGAAGGTCGCAGGTTCAAATCCTGCTCCCGCAACCAA
>NZ_JBQFYF010000015.1:0-3737 GCF_056541325.1 Ruegeria sp. AH7
ATGACTGTGAACGGTAAGGCTGTGAGTGGCGATGTAGAGGGTCGGACGTTATTGTCTGGTTTTTTGCGGGATCATTTGAGTTTGACTGGGACGCATGTTGGGTGTGACACGGCGCAGTGCGGGGCCTGCGTGGTGCATGTGAACGGTGAGGCGGTGAAGTCTTGCAACATGCTGGCAGTTGAGGCGGATGGGGCTGAGGTTGGCACGATTGAAGGCCAGTCCAGCCCGGATGGGTCGTTGAACGTGATCCAGCAGGCGTTTCAGGATCATCACGGTCTGCAATGCGGCTTCTGCACGCCGGGCATGGTGATGAGCGCGGCGGCTTTGCTGAAGGACAATCCGCGCCCGTCCGAGGCCGAGATCCGCAAGTATCTGGAAGGCAACCTGTGCCGCTGCACGGGCTATCATAACATCGTCAAGGCGATCATGGCCGCTTCGGGCCAGGACGTCAGCAGCATCGCCGCTGAATAAGCGGCCCGAGGGAGGAGAACAAGCAATGCCCAAAGACAGTGGCATCGGAGCCAGTTCCAAGCGGCGCGAGGACGTGCGCTTTCTGACCGGAGCAGGCAATTACACCGACGACATCAACGTGGCCGGACAGGCCTATGTTCATTTCCTGCGCTCGGATATCGCGCATGGCCGGATCACCAGCCTTGATACCTCGGCGGCCGAGGCCATGCCGGGTGTGGTGAAGGTGTTCACCGGCAAGGATTTCGAAGGCGTGGGCGGCATGCCTTGCGGCTGGGAGGTGACGGACAAGCACGGTGCGCCCATGCAGGAGCCTGCGCATCCCATTCTGGCCCAGGGCAAGGTGCGTCATGTGGGCGATCCCATTGCCGCCGTTGTGGCCGACAGCCTGGAACAGGCGCGTGACGCGGCCGAGGCGATTGACCTCGAGATCAAGGAACTGCCCGCCGTGATCGACATGAAGGCCGCAGCGCAAGACGGCGCGACGCTGGTCCATGACGATCTGAAGAACAACATCTGCTATGACTGGCAGCTGGGTGAAGCGGATGACGCCAAGGTCAATGAGGTCTTTGCCAATGCGGCCCATGTGACCACGCTGGATCTGGTCAACAACCGCCTGGTGGCCAACCCGATGGAGCCGCGTGTGGCGGTGGGGGAGTATTCCCGCGCGACCGAGGACTATACGCTCTATACCACCTCGCAGAACCCGCATGTGATCCGCCTGCTGATGTGCGCCTTTGTGCTGGGCCTGCCCGAGCATAAGGTCCGCGTGGTGGCCCCGGATGTGGGCGGTGGCTTTGGCACCAAGATCTTCCACTATGCGGAAGAGGCGTTCTGTACCTTCGCCGCCAAGGCCTGCAACCGGCCCGTGAAGTGGACTTCCAGCCGGTCCGAGGCGTTCATGTCGGACGCCCATGGCCGGGATCATGTCAGCAAAATCGAACTGGCGCTGGATGCAGACAACAACTTCATTGGCCTGCGCACCAACACCTACGCGAACCTTGGAGCGTATCTGTCGACCTTCTCAAGCTCCGTGCCCACATGGCTGCACGGCACGCTGATGGCTGGCAATTACAAGACGCCGGTTATTCAGGTGAATGTGAAGGCGATGTTTACCAATACGGTGCCGGTGGATGCCTATCGCGGCGCGGGTCGGCCCGAAGCGACGTTCCAGTTGGAGCGCGTGGTAGACAAGGCCGCGCGCGAGTTGGGGGTCGACCCGATTGCCCTGCGCCGTCAGAACTTCATCACCCAGTTCCCCTATGACACGCCGGTGGCTCTGACCTATGACACCGGGGATTACAACGGGACCATGGACAAGCTTGAGGCCGCGGCCGATCTGGCAGGCTTTGCTGCCCGCCGTGCGGAAAGCGAGGCCAAGGGCAAGCTGCGGGGTCTGGGCATCAACTGCTATATCGAGGCGTGCGGGATCGCTCCGTCGAACATCGTTGGCATGCTGGGAGCCCGGGCGGGTCTTTATGACGCCGCCACCGTGCGGGTGAATGCCACCGGCTCGATCAGCGTCATGGTCGGCGCACATAGCCACGGGCAGGGGCATGAGACCGCCTTCCCGCAGGTTGTGGCCGACATGATCGGCATCGATGAATCGATGGTCGAGATCGTGCATGGCGACACCTCGAAAATCCCCTTTGGCATGGGTACCTATGGCTCACGGTCGCTAGCGGTCTGTGGCTCGGCCATGGTGAAGGCCACCGAGAAGGTGATCGACAAGGCCAAGAAGATTGCCGCGCATTTGCTGGAAGCCTCCGAGGCGGATATTGAGCTGAAGGATGGTCAGTTCAGCGTGGCAGGCACCGACAAGTCGGTGGCCTGGGGCGATGTGACCCTGACGGCCTATGTGCCGCATAACTATCCGCTGGAAGTGGAACCGGGGCTGGAGGAGACCGCGTTTTACGACCCGGCCAACTTCACCTTCCCCTCGGGCGCCTATGCCTGCGAGGTCGAGGTCGACCCCGAGACCGGTCAGGTCACGATCGAGGCCTTCACCGCGGCGGATGACTTTGGCAACATCGTCAACCCGATGATCGTGGATGGTCAGGTTCATGGCGGCATTGGTCAGGGTATCGGTCAGGCGCTGCTGGAGAACTGCGCCTATGACGAGAATGGCCAGCTGCTGAGCGCGTCCTTCATGGATTACGCCATGCCGCGCGCCGATGATGTGCCGTTCTACGGCGTGGATCATTCCAGCCAGACGCCCTGTACGCATAACCCGTTGGGGGTGAAGGGCTGTGGTGAGGCCGGGGCGATCGGCTCTCCGCCAGCTGTGGTCAATGCGGTTCTGGATGCGCTGAACGCGGGCGGCAAGGCGGTGGATCACATCGATATGCCAGTAAGCCCGTCGCGCGTTTGGGCAGCGATGAACAGCTGAGAGGTTGGGGTAGCTGGGGGCTCTGCCCCCAGACCCCCGGGATATTTTTAGCCAGATGAAGGGCGGATCCGCGCCTTTCGGAAAGGAAGACGAAATGTACAGTTTCGAGTTTGAAAAGCCCTCGACCATTGCCGACGCGGTTGCTGCGTTGGGGGCCGAGGATGCGCAGGCTCTGGGTGGGGGGCAGACGCTGATCCCGACGCTGAAGCAGCGCTTGGCGGCGCCATCCGTGCTGGTCAGCATGAGCGGGATTGCCGAGATGCAGGGCGTCTGTGTCGAGGATGACGGCTCGGTCACCATTGGCGGGGCGACGCCCCATGCCACGGTGGCGCGTGAGGCAGCGGGGTCGTATCCGGCGCTGGCCGCGCTGGCGGGTCAGATCGGTGATCCGGCGGTGCGCAATCGCGGCACCATCGGCGGGTCAGTTGCCAATAACGATCCCGCAGCCTGTTATCCGGCGGGTGTGCTGGGCTCGGGCGCGACGGTTGTGACCAACACGCGCCAGATCGCGGCGGATGACTTCTTTGAGGGCATGTTCAGTACTGCGCTGGATGAGGGCGAGATCATCACCTCGGTCCGTTTCCCAGTACCGCAAGCTGCAAGCTACCAGAAGTTCCTGCAGCCCGCCTCGCGCTTTGCCTTGGTCGGGGTCTATCTGGCCCGGTTTGCGGATGGGGTTCGCGTGGCCGTCACCGGCGCCAGCGAGGACGGCGTGTTCCGCTGGTCCGAGGCGGAAGCCGCGCTCAACACCGAATTCCGCGCCGACGCGTTGATGGGGCTGAAGGTCAACCCGATGAACATGATCGCCGACCTGCACGGCAGCAAAGACTACCGCGCACATCTGGTCTCCGTCATGACCAAACGTGCCGTCCAAGCTTGT
>NZ_JBQFYF010000016.1:0-1218 GCF_056541325.1 Ruegeria sp. AH7
TGATCAGCCCCACTTGAGTGGTCCAATTTGATTGTTAGTGCATGATCGGCCTTTGGTCCATCTGGACGATGGTTTCAGGCACCGGCGGCCGGTAGCCTAGAGCACTGTGTGGTCGTTTGGTGTTGTAGTGTTTCCTCCATTCCTCAATCAGGATTTGTGCTTCGCGCAGGCTGTAGAAGATTTCGCCGTTCAGGAACTCATCTCGGAACCGGGCATTGAAGCTTTCGCAGTATCCGTTTTCCCAAGGTGACCCTGGTTCGATGTAGGCGGTCTTCGCGCCAACGGCCTTGATCCAATCTTGGACGGCCTGAGCAACAAACTCCGGGCCATTGTCTGAGCGAATGAATGACGGGATGCCGCGCAGGATGAACAGATCACTCAAGACGTCGATGACATTGCCTGAGTTGAGCTTACGATCCACACGAATGGCCAGGCATTCTCGGCTGTATTCATCGATGATGTTCAGCGTGCGGAACGCCTTTCCGTCGTCAGTCCGGCAATGCACGAAGTCGTACGACCAGACATGGTTGCGATACTCAGGGCGAAGCCTGACGCACGATCGGTTGTTCAGCCAAAGCCGTCCTTTCTTTGGTTGCTTCATTGGCACTTTCAGCCCCTCTCGCCGCCACAGCCTTTCGACCCGTTTGTCGTTCACATGCCAGCCAGCGTCTCTCAGCAACGCCGCAATCCGACGATAGCCGTACCGCCCATATTGCCGAACCAGCTCGATCATATCTGCGATAAGACGCTCTTCGTCAGAACGCCCCACGGGCATTTTGCGTTGCGTGGATCGGTGTTGTCTTAGAACGCGGCAAGCGCGACGCTCCGAGACATTCAGCTCAGCACGAACACGGTCAATGCAAGCTCGGCGGCGAGCGGGGCTTAAAAGTTTCCCTTTGCTGCCTCCGCCAAGATCAGTGTGTCCAGCGTCAGATCCGATACGGCTCTTCTTAGCCGCTCGTTCTCTTTCTGCAGGCGCTTCAGTTCCTTCAATTGGTCCGTGCCCATTCCACCGTATTTCTTCTTCCAGCGGTAGAATGTTTGTTCAGTCACACCAATCTGGCGGATCGCATCCAGACGCGGCATCCCTTGCCCCGTCAGAACCTCAACCTGCCGTAACTTCGTGACAATCTCTTCCGGCTTTGGTCGCTTGTTGGCCATGTGTCTCCTCCGTTTTCCTAAACATAGCGGAAGACCACTTCAGTGGGGGAGGATCAC
>NZ_JBQFYF010000017.1:0-1104 GCF_056541325.1 Ruegeria sp. AH7
CTTCGCCCCCCCGACCTCCTTTGGCCAAAGGGTAGCCACCCATGGCCGTCGCCGCGCTGGCTGCTGTGCCAGGTATGTTCAGCAGAATAGACGGGTAAGAGCCGCCGTAAATCGCGCCGACATAGGCCCCGAGCAAAGCGATAAGCGAATAGTCCAATGGGATCTTGTTGCCGAAAAATCCCGTCAGGATCGTCACTGCCAGCGTTGCGGTCAGGCCGGGCAATGCGCCGAACGTGATGCCTAGGAACACGGAAGCAATCAAATACGGATAGGTCAGCGGGTCCACTGCCAGACCAACGAATGCGGTCCCAAACCCAGCCAGTTGCGAAAGGATAAAGTCCATCCGGTCAGTCTTTCCATAACGGACGAAGCGTCACGTAGTAGTGGTATTCGATTTGCTTGAAGATCAGCCCCCCGCGCGCGGGCACGTTCTGTCGGAAAATAAAGGCCATCGCGCAAACGAGGATCAGCGGGGCCAGTATTGCGACGACTGGCACAAACCGCAAAACGCGTTCGGAAGCCGATTTGATCAACACCTCAAAGGATAGCTCACCGGTGAAACTGACGCGCACAACCCGCGCAGGGAACCCCGCAACCGTACCGTCCCGGAACGACATGAAGGGGAATGCCTCGGGCGACAGATCGATATCCGTACACAGCGCGAGCATGACATCGCGCGCGCGGGGTCCACAAATGGCGGCGTTGTTCCACTGGCTTGTCTCAGTTGTGATCATGACTTGCCAGTCAGGAAACTCGGTCTGAAGCAGCTTTTCCATGTGCTGGTTGACGGCGTCTGCATGGCCCGTTGAGGTCGAGATCATCCAGCGGTGCTGATCCAGCCGAAAGGCCACCCCGTCATCTATGATCAGACCGTCATCCGACAACATAAGACCATAGCGACCATCGCCGGGCTTCAGGCTGGACATGATGTTCGAATACAGAAAATCCAGAAAGCGCGGAGCATCGCGCCCTTTAAGCTCGAACGTGCCGAGCGGCGAACCGTCGTATACGCCAACGCCGTCACGCACCGCGCGGCATTCCCGGTTCACCGCCTCTTGCAGGCCCTCACCGGGTTTGGGAAAAAACCCCGGACGGCGCCATCGG
>NZ_JBQFYF010000018.1:0-767 GCF_056541325.1 Ruegeria sp. AH7
AAGACCACGCTGACCGCAGCAATCACCAAGTATTTCGGTGACTTCAAAGCGTATGACCAGATTGACGGTGCGCCGGAAGAGAAAGCGCGCGGCATCACCATCTCGACCGCCCACGTGGAATACGAGACCGACAACCGCCACTATGCGCATGTCGACTGCCCCGGCCACGCCGACTACGTCAAGAACATGATCACCGGTGCCGCTCAGATGGACGGCGCGATCCTGGTTGTGAACGCCGCTGACGGCCCGATGCCGCAGACGCGTGAGCACATCCTGCTGGGCCGCCAGGTTGGCATCCCGAAGATGGTCGTGTTCATGAACAAAGTGGACCAGGTTGACGACGAAGAGCTGCTGGAACTGGTGGAAATGGAAATCCGCGAGCTGCTGTCTTCGTATGAATACCCCGGCGACGATATTCCGATCATCGCAGGTTCGGCTCTGGCCGCGATGGAAGGCAACAACCCGGAAATCGGCGAAGAGAAAATCAAGGAACTGATGGCGGCTGTTGATGAGTATATCGACACCCCCGAGCGTGCTGTTGACCAGCCGTTCCTGATGCCGATCGAAGACGTGTTCTCGATCTCGGGCCGTGGTACCGTTGTGACCGGCCGTGTTGAGCGTGGCGTGATCAACGTTGGCGACGAGATCGAAATCGTTGGCATCCGCGACACCAGCAAAACCACCTGCACCGGCGTTGAAATGTTCCGCAAGCTGCTGGACCGCGGTGAAGCAGGCGACAACATCGGTGCCCTGCTGCGTGGTGTGGA
>NZ_JBQFYF010000019.1:0-755 GCF_056541325.1 Ruegeria sp. AH7
TGAGGCCCGCGCACAGCACCGTTTGTATGGGCATGTTGCCTATGACCAGACCTATTCGACTGGTCATTGGCTGCGAGAGGTCACGCCGATGCTGTCGCAACGCCCTCGTCCGATAATCGTCGGAGGGACCGGTCTGTATTTCACAGCTCTGACCGAGGGGATGGCCGATATCCCCGCAACCCCGCCGGAAATCCGGGAACAGGCGGATAAGTTGCCGTTGCAAGAACTAATCGCGGGTTTGGACGGTCTGACCCTGCAGAGGATCGACACCCAAAACCGCGCGCGTGTTCAGCGCGCCTGGGAGGTTCAGAGCGCAACCGGGCGATCCCTATCGGATTGGCAGGCTGACACCCCCGCCCCGATACTGGATATTCAAAACACGGTGCCGATTGTTTTCGACGCCAGAAAAGACTGGCTGCTGGATCGCATAAACCGACGGTTCGACCTGATGTTGGACCAAGGAGCTATAGTGGAAGTGGAGGCCATGCGCGATCACTATGACCCCTCTTTTCCCTCCTGTAAAGCGATCGGCGTTCCGGAGCTAATGGGCTACCTGGACGGCCGCATGACACTGGATGAGGCGCGCGAAAAAGCGACGATCGCGACACGGCAGTTTGCCAAGCGCCAACGCACATGGTTCCGTGCGCGCATGAAGCTCTGGCATCACCTTGACGCTGCGTGTTGAAGGCTGCAGTCGCCGGAGACGATAAAGGCTAATATAACAACGTCTTAATCAGCACCATGGTGAGAGATAG
>NZ_JBQFYF010000020.1:0-750 GCF_056541325.1 Ruegeria sp. AH7
ACCGCCGGAATTGGCGCGGCCGGGATTTTTGGTGGCGTTTTCGCCTAGAACCTGATGCGGGTCCTCGATCCCCAGACGTGCCCAGGCACGGGCCTCGGGATCGCCCATCGGTTTGGTCTCACGCTCCCACACTTTGTCCTTCGAACGCTGCGCGTTCAGTTCGGCCTCGGTGGTGCCGTCGAAGAAATTCCACTTCTGGTTATATTCGCGCACATGTTGCTGGCAGAACCAGAAAAAATCATCCAGCACGTCCGGAGCTTTGGGCGCGCGAAACTTACCGGGTTCTTCACAGCCCTCATGATCACAGATTCGCACCGAAGTTTCGGACGCACCTGACATACCCCGACGGCCGCGCGGCTTCTTTTTCTTAGCGCTCGACACGGACATATCGAATCCGAAGGGATCTGACTTTACCATCTGCACAACCTCACGAAGGCATCTTTTCGACTCGGAGGCAGCAGTTTAATCTAAGCAGCCGAAAGTAGAAGAGGGGGACGGCAATTTATTTGCCGTTGAGCATAAAAATGAGCGTGACCGACGAAATCCGTGAACGATTGCAGGCAGCATTTAACCCGCGTGAGCTGGAGGTGGTTGACGACAGCGAGAGCCATCGTGGTCACGCTGGATATCAGGAGGGCGGTGAGAGTCATTTCAACGTCCTTATTCGTTCTGCGGCTTTCGAGGGGCAATCCCGCGTTGCTCGCCATCGCGCAGTACATACGGCATTGGGGGATATAGTCCCCCGTATCC
>NZ_JBQFYF010000021.1:0-706 GCF_056541325.1 Ruegeria sp. AH7
CGCGAGCAAAGCTCGCGCTGCCGGGCCCAAGGCCGCTCAGTGGTATCGGCGTCAGCCGATGGCCAGTGGCGGGCGCGGGAGCTGTTCCTTTTAGTCTGGGGGTCAGTCTTCCTCGAACGGGTCCCATTCGTCTTCGACCTCGGGCAGCGCTTCGGTTTCGACCTGAGCGGCGCGTTGTTCGGGGGTCTCGATCTTGGTGATTTTGGCTTTCGGGAACTGCGCCAGTACGGCCTGGACCAGAGGGTGTTCGTGGGCTTCTTCCTTCAGTGCAAGCTCAGCCTTGTCGCGAATTTCGGCTATAGTCGGCGCGTCGCCATCCGATACGATTGACACGGCCCAGCGGTTGCCCGTCCAACGTTGCAAGGCCGAGCCAAGTCGCGGGGCCAGATCGGTCGGGGCCTGCGGGGCGGGTGTGAACTCAATCCGGCCGGGTTGGTATGAAACCAGGCGAACACCGTTTTCGACCTCGACCAGCAGTTTCACATCGCGGTTGGTCCGGATCAATTCGACCACATGATCAAAGGTTGGATACCGGGCAAGTGCCGCCTGCACATCCTGCGCCAGCGCCGCGACCGGTGCGCCGCCGGAACTGCGCGGTGTGGGCTGGTGGCTTGCGGTCATCGGGCCGCGTGCGTCCACAGGGGCTGCGCCAATGCTGTGAGCAGGTGCGCCGCCTCCTGGTCCACCCATGGGTGGACCAGGAGGC
>NZ_JBQFYF010000022.1:0-675 GCF_056541325.1 Ruegeria sp. AH7
CGTCCTGCTGACCGGGGATCATGTGGCAAGCCCTGGCGACGGAACCCCGCCCCCCGTCGATGAGACACCCGTTGACGAGACGCCTGTTGATCCGACGCCTGTTGATCCGACGCCTGTTGATCCGACACCAGGTGATCAGGATGACAACTCGGAAGGCTTCCGCATGGCCTTCTTCGCGCTTGATTTCAGGCCTTCGAGACTGTCGCAGATTGATTTTTCTGCTGCAGCGGATGAAACGACGCTCACCAATGCACTGAACTACGATGGAAGCACTCAGATCTGGGAGGGCGGCCGTGAGGACGTCTTTGCCGTGCGTGCCACGACCGATTTGCATATTGAGCAGGCGGGAAGTTACACGTTCTATTTGCTATCGGATGACGGTTCCAGCCTGCGGCTCAATGGTCAGGACCTGATCGACAACGACGGGCTGCATGCGACTGAGCTACAGACCGCCACGATCGAGCTGTCGGCGGGTACCCATAGCCTTGAGGCGCTCTACTTCGAGGCCTTTGGCGATGCGACCCTGATGCTCGAGTGGGCTGGCCCCGATACTGGTGGTAACCGCGTCCTGCTGACCGGGGATCATGTGGCAAGCCCTGGCGACGGAACCCCGCCCCCCGTCGATGAGACACCCGTTGACGAGACGCCTGTTGATCCGACGCCTGTTGATCCGAC
>NZ_JBQFYF010000023.1:0-588 GCF_056541325.1 Ruegeria sp. AH7
ATTGGCCATGGTGAACAGCATGAAGACCAGAGCGTAAGCCGGCATCCGGATGACCAAACCGCCATACGCCTCGATATCGCGGGTGTGCATCCGGTCATAGATCACGCCAACACACAGGAAGAGCGCTGCGGAAATGAACCCATGACTGAGCATCTGGAAGATCGCGCCATCAATGCCCTGCTGGTTCGCTGCAAAGATACCCATGGTCACAAAGCCCATATGCGCGACCGAGGAATAGGCGATCAGCTTCTTCATATCCTCCTGCACCAGCGCGACCAGAGAGGTGTAGACAACGGCAATCGCCGACATCCACAGCACCACATCGGTCATCACCGCAGACCCCACCGGGAACATCGGCAGGCTGAAGCGCAGGAAGCCATAGCCGCCCATCTTCAACAGGATCGCCGCCAGCACGACCGAACCTGCCGTCGGCGCCTGAACGTGCGCATCCGGCAGCCAGGTATGCACCGGCCACATCGGCATCTTCACCGCGAACGACGCGAAGAAGGCCAGGAACATCACCGTCTGCATGCCGCCGACGATATAGATGCCCAGCACGCTGAACCCATCCGACGAGAACTGATGGCT
>NZ_JBQFYF010000024.1:0-529 GCF_056541325.1 Ruegeria sp. AH7
TGCGCATCAAGCTCATGCGTTCCCAAATACTTCGCACCAGTTTCACAAAATCCACGAAGTTCGGATGCCTTGATTGCCTTGTGCATGTTCAGGCGCAGAACATCACCAGCTGAAGCATCCGACAAAGGGCGGTCGCGGCACGTGCCTGGATAGATGCGCCCGTCAGGTCCGAACTGGGGTACACCTTCCTGCGGAGCACCGGCCGCAGATTCGATATCGGCACGATTGCAGCTGCAAGGGTAGACCAGGCCCGTGTTTTTGAGAATCTCCAATGCCTCTCTGTATCGCGGCAGCCTGTCCGACTGGCGCATCACCGGGTGCGGCCAGTGCAGTCCAAGCCAGTGCAGGTCGTCGTAGATCTGGGTTTCCCAACGAGACCTGGATCGCGATTGATCAATATCTTCGATCCGCAAAAGAAATGATCCACCCGCAGCCCGTGCCTGATCAAACGCAAGAAGCGCGGAATAGGCATGCCCTAGATGCAGCGGACCTGTTGGAGATGGTGCGATACGCGTTGTGTATGTCACGT
>NZ_JBQFYF010000025.1:0-518 GCF_056541325.1 Ruegeria sp. AH7
ACATCCAAATCGCTTACCTGACACCTCCGTTCGGTTTTGTGCTGTTCTGGATCAAAGGGGTTCTGCCCAAAGATGTCAGCATGGGGGATGTCTACAATTCGGTTGGCCCGTTTGTGGCACTCCAGTTCGTTGGCCTGACCCTGATCTTCATCTTCCCGCAGATCGCCACCTGGTTGCCCAACATCCTGAAATAATCCGGAGGTACAGATGTATAACCATATCCTCGTTCCAGTCGCCCCTGATCACATCAACGACTGTGCCAAATCTCTGGATGCAGCAAGCCGCTTGCTGTCGGATGGCGGGACAGTATCGGTGCTGTCCGTTCTCGAAGAACTACCTTCGTATATCGGGTCGTACTTTCCACCCGAGCAGGTTCAGAAAAGCGTTTCTGATTTTGAGGACAAACTGAACGCATCGATGGAGTCTCCGAAGATCGGCACTCATGTTGTTACAGGTCATCCAACAAATTCCATTCTGGATTGGGCCGAAGAACACAAAGTGGACTGCATAGTGGTGGC
>NZ_JBQFYF010000026.1:0-507 GCF_056541325.1 Ruegeria sp. AH7
GGTGACGATGATCCTGCTGTTGTTGTCGCTGAACTTTCTGCCGACCGACACACCCTGGGACAGCAGCGCGGCACGGCGTTGGCGTGATGCGGCAATTTCGGTGGTTGCCGGGATCGGCTCAGGCGCTTTGATCTATGCGCTGATGATGCGGGATTTTGCTTTCCCAACGATTTCGGAATTCCATCTGGCCAATTCGTACAAAGGTGGCGGTGGCACCAACGTCGTGAACGTGATCCTCGTCGACTTCCGGGGTTTTGATACCTTTGGCGAGATCATCGTGCTGGGCATCGCAGCCCTGATCATCTACGCCCTGACCGAAGCAGTGCTGAGCACCAATGTGCGCAGTTACCTGCTGAACCGTAAACCACATTGGCCGCAGTCGGGTGACTCTCACCCATTGATGATGGTGGTCGTCACCCGCGTGATGATGCCCATCGCATTGATGGTCGGGGCCTATATCTTCTTCCGAGGCCACAACCAGCCCGGCGGCGGCTTCATCGCAGGCCT
>NZ_JBQFYF010000027.1:0-501 GCF_056541325.1 Ruegeria sp. AH7
GTGAAACTTGCGTGACACTCCCACCAAAACCCCGATCTGGAAGGCCATCGCCGACGCACTTCGCAGCGATATGGCCGAAGGGCGCTATGGCCCGGGTGATAAGCTGCCAACCGAAGCGGCACTGGCAGAGCGGTTCGGTGTGAACCGCCATACGGTGCGTCACGGCATCTCGGCCCTTGTGGATGAGGGCCTAATCCGAACGCGCCGGGGCGCGGGCGCTTTTGTGGCGGCCACGCCCACCGATTACCCCATCGGGTCGCGGGTGCGATTCCATGAAAACCTCATCGCTGCTGGTCGCAGACCAGAAAAGAGGGTGCTTCATGTTGAAGAACGGGCAGCGACCGAGGGCGAGGCCACCGCGCTGACTGTTTCACCCGGTGATCAGATCTGTGCGTATCACGGCCTCTCATTGGCGGACGGGCACCCGATTGCCGTGTTCGAAAGCATGTTTCCTCTTGATCGACTGCCAGGCATCTGCGCAGAGCTACAAGACACCAGCAG